>JALFWW010000025.1 GCA_022786605.1 Clostridia bacterium
CCCCGGCGGCAACGGCATTTTCACGGCAACGCCGACAGAGCGTATAACACACTACACTTTGCTTCGCAAAGTCGTGTGCCAAATGGGGGCGTTGCCCCCTTTGGAAACCCCCACAAAAAAAGGCGGTACGCTACCCCTCCACGGGGCACATACCGCCTTTTCTTGTTATCCAGCCCTCCGGCTGTATCGGTTGAGCAAAAGTCAGCGTGGGATTGATGTGGTATCTTTATCTAAGTGAAACCTCCCTTTCCCATTTATTCACCGCCGAAGCAGTCACACCCAGCCGTTCCGCCATTTCTTCCTGCGTGAAATTCCGTTCTTTTCTGTATTTCCGAATGACTTTTCCCAACATCATCTGTCATCTCCTTTTTCTCAATTGCAAAGATCCCTGCTGCAACCAGCATACCAGAAAACCGCCTACCTCACAACGGAGCCTTTTTCAACGATTCCGCAAAAAAATGGAGTATCATTCACATTTTCCAGACACAAAAAAGGACACTCTCAAAAGAGAATGTCCTTTTGGAAATTCGGTTTTAAATTACTTCAGAGTAACTTTAGCGCCTACTTCTTCCAGTTTAGCTTTGATGCCGTCAGCTTCTTCTTTGGAAGCCTGTTCTTTCAGCATCTTAGGAGCGCCGTCAACCAGTTCTTTCGCTTCTTTCAGACCCAGACCTGTTACTTCACGAACAACTTTGATAACTTTGATTTTTTCTGCGCCAACTTCTGTCAGTTCAACGTCGAATTCTGTTTTTTCTTCAGCTGCGCCACCTGCTGCGGGACCTGCTACTACTGCAACGCCTGCTGCTGCGGATACACCAAATTCTTCTTCTGCTGCTTTAACCAGATCGTTCAGTTCGATTACTGTCAGTTCTTTTACAGCTGCAATGATTTCTTCGATTGTCAATTTTGCCATTTTAAAGCACCTCCGATTATTTTCATATCATTTTCGTAAATTTCTTTCTTGATTTATGCTGCCCTTAAGCAGCCGCCCACAGAATTATTCTGCTGCGCTTTCGCCTTTTTTCGCGATCTGATCGATAACGCGAGCGAAGGAAGACATAGGGGATTTGAAGCTGCCCAGCAGTTTGGAAAGCAGTACATCTCTGGAAGGGATGTCAGCGATTACTTTCATGCCGGCTGCGTCATACAGAACGCCTTCAACTACACCTGCTTTGAATTCCAGTTCTTTTACGTCTTTCGCAACTTTGTTGATGATGCTTGCGCCAGCAGCTGCATCTTCATAAGAGAATGCGAATGTGCTGGGACCGGACAGATATTCGTCCAGACCTTCGAACTGTGTACCCTGGATTGCGAAGTGAACCATTGTGTTTTTGTATACTTTGTAATCCACGCCAGCTTCTCTCAGCTGTTTTCTCAGAGCAGTATCCTGTTCTACTGTCAGGCCTCTTGCGTCAACCATAACAACGGAAGTAGCCTTTTCCAGTTTTTCTTTGATTTCATTAACAATAACTTGTTTCTGTTCAATCTTTGCCATGTTTACACCTCCTCGAAGTAATCAATATGATGAAAAAGCCTCTTTGCACATAGACAAAGAGGCTTATATTTACGCTCTAAAAACAAGCAAATTCCTCGGCAGGATTTACGCGCGAGGCACCTGCTGTCTACGGGCAATATGAGATTTTTCTCGTTTCAACTTGTTTAGTATACACCAAATTCAAGCTGTTGTCAATAACCTCTTAGAGATTATTCGGAAATTTTTGCAGCGTTTACTTTTACGCTGGGACCCATTGTTGTTGTCAGTACAACGCTCTTCAGGTACTGACCTTTCGCAGCAGCGGGTTTTGCTTTTATAATTGCACTCATCAGAGTCTGGAAGTTTTCTGTCAACTTCTCGGAACCGAAAGATACCTTACCTACAGGAACATGGATGATGTTTGTTTTATCCAGACGGTATTCGATTTTACCAGCTTTGATGTCGTTGATTGCTTTTGTTACGTCCATGGTAACGGTACCAGCTTTGGGGTTAGGCATCAAGCCTTTGGGACCCAGTACACGACCCAGACGACCAACAACGCCCATCATGTCGGGTGTTGCTACTGCAACGTCAAAACCGAACCAGTTTTCATTCTGGATTTTGGGGATCAGATCCTCTGCTCCTACGAAATCCGCACCAGCTGCCAGAGCTTCTTCAGCTTTGTCACCTTTTGCGAATACCAATACACGAACTGTTTTACCTGTGCCGTGGGGAAGAACGACTGCACCACGAACCTGCTGATCAGCATGTCTGCTGTCAACGCCCAAACGAATATGTGCTTCTACAGTTGCGTCAAACTTTGTTGTGGAAGTTTTCTGCACCAGATCGATAGCTTCTGTTGTATCATAGAGAGCTGCTCTGTCTACCAGTTTCGCAGCTTCAACATATTTTTTTCCTCTTTTCACTTTCGTGACCTCCTTATGTGGTAATATCGGGAGAATTCCCTCCCACTGTACCGGCTCATGCCGTCTGTCTTGTCTTATTCTTCTACAACGATACCCATGCTTCTTGCTGTACCGCAGATCATGCTGTATGCTGCTTCAACGCTAGCTGCGTTCAGGTCGGGCATTTTCAGTTCAGCAATTTTCATTACTTCTGCCTTGGGAACCTTCGCAACTTTTGTTTTGTTAGGCACACCGGAACCGGATTCGATACCAGCTGCTTTTTTCAGCAGAACTGCTGCGGGGGGTGTCTTTGTGATAAATGTATAGCTTCTGTCCTGGTAAACTGTGATAACAACAGGAATGATCAGACCTGCCTGAGAAGCTGTTTTTTCATTGAATTCTTTACAGAAACCCATGATGTTCACACCATGCTGACCCAGAGCGGGACCAACAGGAGGAGCGGGAGTTGCTTTCGCTGCGGGAATCTGCAATTTGATATAACCTGTTACTTTTTTTGCCATGAGTGGCACCTCCTATAAATGTGGTAATTAGCGGGGATTTTCCCTCCCACCTGCGACATAAGCCGCCTTCTTCTGTCAACTGTTAAATCTTGTCAATCTGAGCGAAATCAAGTTCTACCGGTGTTTCTCTGCCAAAGATGGAAAGACTTACGACCACCGTCCGTTTGTTTGTGTTGATTTCCTGAATCACACCAACGGAATTTGCGAAAGGACCGCTGGCAACGCGAACGGAATCACCCAGTTCTACGTTCAGGTTTTCCACTTCGCCGCCAATGCCCATGGCATATACTTCCGCGTCTGTCAGTGGTACGGGTTTGGAGCCGGGGCCTACAAAGCTTGTTACCCCTCTGGTATTTCTGACGATGTACCATGTTTCATCTGTCATGATCATCTTCAGAAGTACATAGCCGGGGAACACTTTGCGCTGTACAGTCTTTTTCTGACCGTCTTTGATTTCCACAACGTCCTGCAAAGGCACGCTCACCTCATGGATGAGATGCTGCATACCTCTGTTTTCCACGGTTTTCTCGATATTCGCCTTTACCTTGTTTTCATAACCGGAATAGGTATGCACAACATACCACTTGGATTCGGCAGATGTGTTTGTGTTCATTTCTTCCGGCTTGTTGATTTCTTCAGACATACAACCATCCTTTTTCTCGTCGTTTCCTTAACCTAAAAGATTGATCAGCGTGTCATATCCTGCGGAAAACACCGTATCCATGCAAGTAATGATGACACCCACAATCAAGGATGTTACGATGACCGTTGCTGTGCTTTTGACGATATCCGCACGGCTGGGCCAAACGATTTTTTTGAACTCAGCCTTGTAATCCGCAAAGCCGTCACGTTCTTTGCCGTCGCTGTGTTTGGGCTGCTTCGGCGTTACTTTCTTAACTTCCTTCGTTTCATTTGGGCTTGTCATGTTCTTTTCTTCCATACGCTTCACTTCCTTTTTGGGAGTAGCCTCAATTACTTCGTTTCCTTGTGTAATGTATGGGCTTTGCAGAACTTACAATACTTTTTGATTTCCATTCTGTCAGGCATAACTTTCTTGTCTTTGGTTGTGCTGTAGTTTCTCTGTTTGCACTCAGTACAAGCTAAGGTAATCCGTGTTCTCAAGACTTCCACCTCCATTTGATGATTTTCAGTTTTTTGCATAAAAAAAAGACTTGCGTCCTTTTCCCTAACAGAATATCACAAGTCCTTTTTGCTGTCAACCATAAATTTCGAAAAACATTGATTTTCTGCCGTTTTCTCAAAATTTGGCATATTTTTTCACTGATTTTTCAAAAAATCCTCCAGCGCAACCGCAAGCTGGTCAGGACAACTGGTATCTCTGGGACCGCAAGTGATGCCGCGCAGTCTTTTTGCAGCTTCTTCCGGTGTCATGCCTTCTGCCAGTGCAGCCAGACCTTTGTGGTTGCCGTCACAGCCGCCCTGAAAAGAAATGTTTTTCACAACACCGTCCTCAATGTCAAATTCCACTTTTCTGGCACAGACGCCTTTGGTTTCATATGTGATATGCATGTTTTCTCCTTCTTTCTACAAAATTCTCTCCAAATCGCTAAAAAACAGCATATCATATTTTTTATGAAATTGCAAGAAAGCCGCCTTTCACTTCCTGTATTTCCCAAGAGGATATGTAATCAAAAACAATACCGCCGCTGTCAGCACCATGGTCGCCCCTGCGGAAGTATCTCCATAGTAAGAAATGGTCAGCCCCGCCAGAGAGGATACCAGACCAAACACCGTTGTCAGCCAATGATATCCCTTTGCGCTGCGGGTCACGTTTCTCGCGGCAGCCGCAGGCAGAATCAGCAGAGAGTTGATCATCAGAATCCCGATGGCACGGATGGATACCATAACAGCCACAGCCACCATGATCACAAAAATATTTTCCATCAATACGACCCTTACACCTCTGCTGGCAGCCAATGAACGGTTGATGCTCAGCAAAAGCAGCTGATTGTAAAACACTGCCCAAAGCACATATACCCCCAGGAGTACCAACAGCAGTACCAGCAGGTCTGTCCGGCTCACAGTCAGGATGTCCCCCACCAGATAAGCGGAATATTTGGAAAATCCGCCATGTCCCGACAGAATCACGATCCCCAGGGCCATAGCCGATGAAGAAAACACACTGATGATGGTATCGGAAGAAGCCATATTTGCCGCTTTTACCTTCGTAATGACCAGACTGAGGAAAATCCCGAAAGCCAGCATGGCAAGAATGGGGTTTTTCAGCCCCAGCAGCACCCCCAGACCAATGCCTGTAAAAGCGCTGTGTCCGAGAGCGTCTGAGAAAAACGCCATTTTGTTGTTTACCGCCATGGTACCCAACAGGGCAAAGAGCGGGGCGATGAGCACTGCCGCCAGAAAGGCATTTTTCATAAAATCATATTGAAACATGGAAAAAGGAAGGCTTTCCAGAAATCCGTAAATGACGCTCATGCTTCCCCCTCCTCTTTTTCCAGATAACCAAACACACTGCGGAACGCCTCTGTGGCGTATACTTCATCGGCGTCCCCTTGGGCGATGACTGTTTTGTCCAGCAATACCACTTTATCCGCATATCGACGAATCAAACTCAAATCATGAGAAACCAACAGGATTGCCATGTGGTATTTGTCCCGTAATTCTGTTACCCGATGATAAAACAAATCCAGCCCTGCCATATCCACACCGGAAACAGGCTCGTCCAGTATGAGCAAATCCGGTACCGGGTTGGTTGCCAGCGCCAGCAAAACCCTTTGCAGTTCCCCGCCGCTGAGCGCTCCCAGTCGTCTGTCTGCCAGATAGGCGCAGTTCATATCTTCCAGCATTTCCTGAATCTGTTTCTTTTCACTTTTTCCGATTTTCCACCATACAGGGCTTTTGCCTCTTGCCGCCGCCATAAAGTCTGAAACGCTCACAGGGGTAGAACGGTCAAAATCCATCTGCTGAGGTACATAACCGATTTTGGGCTGTATGATCTTTGCGCCGTGATGGTCTTGATAAGAAATTTCTCCTTTATAAGGGCGCTCTCCCAAAATGGCTTTTAATAATGTAGTTTTGCCCGCGCCATTTTTTCCAATGAGAGCTGTCAGTTCCCCGCAGTGAAACTGCAAATTGATATGATCCAGCAGGGTATCCTGCCCGCTGACTACCTGCATGTCTTTTAAGGTAATGCTGCATAGTCCACAGCTGTTGTGTGTCTGCATATTCGTTCCTTCTTTCGTTTCTTATGACAATGCATCTGCCAATGTCTGCAAATTCCGTTCCATTCCCAGACGATATACGTCTTTGTTCAGCTCACCAGAAGTGATAGGATTCAGTTCTACCACTGTTGCCCCTGTTTCCGCCGCCAGAGTTTCCGCGTATTTCATGCCTGCATCGTCCGCCGCTAACAACAGTTTGATGCCATCCTCTTTGATTTCTTCCGCCGCTTCTGCCAGTTCTTTCGCGGAAGGCTCATCATTTTCGTCAGCATAAATGCCAACGCCTACTTCCAGACCGCACAGGTCTGTCAGGTAAGGAAAGCCCTCATGGAATACTGCCACTTCTGTGCCCGGTGCTGCGTTAATGGCTTCTGCCTGTGCAATGACGCTTTCCATACTTTCCGCAAAAGTGGCTGTATTTGCCGCATACTTATCCGCGTTGGCAGGATCCGCCTGAGAAAGCGCGTCGCAAATCACTTCTGCCTGCTTCACGCCATTAGAAGGATTCAGCCAGATGTGTGGGTTCGCTTCTTCTTCCCCATATTCTTCTCCTTCATGGGCATGACCGTGGTCGTCACCAGCCAGTGTCACAGAACCAGTAGATGTATCTACGATAAACAGGTTTGGATACTGCCCCATGACTTTATCCAGAAAGCTTTCCATGCCCAAACCATTGATAAACAGCACGTCTGCGCCTTCCAGCGTTTTCATATCTTCCGTTGTCAGTTCATAGTCGTGGAGGCAGCCTGTCTGAGGCTGTGTCATATTTTTCAGTGTCACACCTTCCACGCCGTCCGTCACATTTGCCGTCAACAAATAAACAGGATAAAAGCTGGTCACAACAGTCAATCCGTCTGTTTCCGCCGCTCCTTTTCCTGTATTTTCACTACTTTTGCCGCAGCCGCCCAAAACCATTGCCGCAGCCAAACAAAAAGCCAAAATCTTTTTCATATGGCATCTCCTCTCCATTCTAAATGCAATTCAGTTGCAAAATGATTGTATGCTCTTTGTTTCCACTTGTCAAGCCGTTTTTTTCTGGTATCATAAAAGTATCAATTACAAATGACCGGAGGGTTTTCCATGATTCGTAAATTTCAAAACCATACACCGCAAATACCGGACTCCTGCTACATCTTCCCCACCGCTACCATCATTGGTGATGTCATTTTAGGAGAAAATGTCATTGTCTATCCTGGTGTCGTCATCCGCGGCGAACGCCATAAGGTCATCATCGGAGATAATACCAATTTGCAGGAAAACAGCACCATCCATATGGAGTGGGACAGAGACTGCATCATCGGCAGCGGTGTTACCATCGGACATAACGCCATCATCCATGCCTGCACCATCTGTGATAATGTTTTGGTGGGTATGGGTGCCATTATACAGGATGGTGCCGTGATTGGGGAAAATAGCTTTATCGGTGCTGGTGCTCTCATTCCCCGCAAAATGGTAGTTCCTCCCGGCAGCATGGTCTATGGGTTTCCCGCTCGTGTGGTACGTCCCATCACTGACGAGGAATATTTGGAAATTCGGGAATCCACAGAAGAATACCAAATCTATAAACAGGATTTGCAGGCGCAGGATGCCGCTTCTGCCTATGGTCATAAGGCAGATTGACCTGTTTCTATTTGATAAAAACCATATCCATAAAAAAATGAGCACTTGTTTTGATACAGAAAACACTGAATTTACAGCCTTTTTCAAAAGCTTTCTCATGGATGCACCTATTTTTATACCAATTTTCGCAAATATTCCTTGCACAATACGAACTTTTGATATAAAATAGGCTTGTACAATTATGAAGGAGGTGTATCCAATGGCTCACAAAATCGGACCCGAATGCATCGGTTGCGGCGCTTGCGCTGGCGAATGTCCTACAGGTTGCATCCACGAAGCAGGTGGCGTATACGAAATCACTGCTGCTGAATGTATCGACTGCGGTACATGTGCTGGTGCTTGCCCTACAGGCGCAATCAAAGCTGAATAATTTCAACTATAAAAAAAGTGAGTGCAAACTCACTTTTTTTGTTTCTCAAAAAACAAGCACGGAATCCCATTTGGGGCATCTTCATGGGAGAACAAAGAAAGCCAAAATCCTTATCATACAAAGGATTTTGGCTTTCTTATTTTATTCAGATTCTATTTGATATGTTTTCTTGAGGGAAGCCGCTTTGCTTCCGTGCTCTTTTTTATTTGAAGTCCAAATTTATACGATTTCTAAACACAGTTTTCCCCCTTTTTCCATCAAGCGCTTTTTTCCACTTTGATGGTTTTCAGCACATCTCCGACTGCGTTGTGATACTGCAGTACCAAATCCGCTTCTTCTGTCCCCGGTTCAAATACGGAATCCTGCATACCAGCGTAAGCCAGTACAAAACCGTTTTCTTCATCCCGCAGGACTTCCGTTTCCAAAGGCACTTCCTGTGTCTTCAAATCATCGTATTCACTGATGATATACAGTACAATGCTGCCAATGTTGCCAACTTTGTCACCTTTTTTGAACTGAATGATGGCGGCGTTGTCATATTCGGAATATGCCTCAAAACTCAGATATTCCACCAGATTATCTGGCACACTGAAGGAGATGGCATAGCGCTGCTCACCCAGCTGCAATACGGTATCCATATTGGGTTCCACAGGCAGACCGCTGATTTTCTCCATTTTCAGACTGCCCAAAATATCCCCTGCCGCGTTCTGATACTGCTGCACCAGATTTGCTTCTTCCGTACCAGGTTCAAATACAGAATCCTGCGGTCCATTATAGGCAAGCACAACGCCATTTTCCGCATCCCGCAGCACTTCTGTTTCCAATGGCAGATTTTCATTTTTCATGGCATCATATTCTGCCGCGTCATAAATCACCAGTCGTCCAATATTCCCATCCTGATCACCTTTGGTAAACAGGATATTCGCCGCCGCACTGTCTTCCGGGAATGTGGTCAAACTCAAATATTCTGCCAAATCAGAGGGAACGCGGAAAGAAACTTCATACCGGGAAGCCCCCAGCTGCAATACAGTCCGCATGTTTGGTTCTTCTGCCTGAGCTGTATTGGTCTGTTCTGTTTCCGGAGCTTTCTGTGTTGCACAGCCTGTTACAGTGACAGCCATTGCCAGCGCCATTGCCGCCGCAAACATTTTTGTCATTTTTTTCATAATAACATCCTCCTTTTACTTCTCTCCTGCAACTTTCAGCCCTTTCCTTAGACTGATGCCCCGATATGTATTTTTTTCATTATAGCAAATAAATTACTTTTATACACATATCAACTTCTTTTGTAAGATTTTCTTGAAAATCTTTAAGATATTTTTTTGTTTTGTAAAAACGCAGAGAAACCACTCCTCTGTTCCTCTGCGTTTTGTATATCAAATCTGTTATTTCGCAATTTCAAACTCCGGCATGCCTGCCGCGCCTGCGGCGATTTCATATTTCTGGAACACGATGACAGGGTTGCCAGCTTCATTGATATAGAACTGTGTTTCCGGTGTGATGGTAGTAAAACCGCCCATTTCTTCCTCAAAATACAGCCCGCTGTCGTCTGCGGCGATCTGTTCTTTGATGGTTTCGTTGGCAATGTTGATATAATCGGGTCCCAGCAGTTCTTCCAGTGTGATTTCGCTGTTGTCTTTCAGATTTACATTGTAGCACTGATAGATATAATCAATTTTACTCATAGTGTTGTATGCCTGCAAAACAAAAGATACCTGATCTTCTGTTTCAGACTTCACGTCATAGTCCACATACACCTGAATATCTTTATCGGCAAATTCTTTTTCCGTGCCGCCTGTTGCCAAAAAGGCTTCTTTGTACTGAGCAACTTCCCAGTCAGCTCTTGCTTCGTAATCTGTCGTCAGTTTCAGAATCTCCTCATTGACTTCAGCCGCATAGCCTTCTTTCCCCACGACCTGTGGTACATTGATGCGCAGTATCATATCTCCCTCATCGCCTTCATAGGTGCGTACCCTTTCCACAGCAGAAACCTGTTCCTGCCGTTCTTCTGCCAATGCAGTACCTGTTGTGCCGCAAGCGACTGCCCATGCCATCAGTAAGCCAGTTGTTTTTTTCCAATGCCAATATTTTTTCATCTCAATCACCTTTCCTCTGATCTTTCTATCTCTAAACTCCTCAATACCGCTCTATTCTTTTCATTTTGCAGATATTCCGAAAACTCATTTTCTAATTTCAAATTCCGGCATACCTGCGGCACCTGCGGCGATTTCGTATTTCTGGAAAACAATGACAGGATTACCTGCTTCGTTGATGTAGAAGTTTGTTTCCGGTGTAATGGTGGTAAAACCGCCCATTTCTTCCTCAAAATATAATCCGCTGCTGTCTGCGGCGATCTGTGCCTGGATGCTTTCATTGGCAATGTTGATATAATCAGGTCCCAGTAAATCTTCCAGTGTGATTTCGCTGTTGTCCTTCAGATTGATATTGTAGTATTCTGTCACCGCTGTGGATGCGTTCCAGTCCTCATATCCAGTCAATACCAGAGAAAGGATATCTTCTGTTTCGCTCTTTACTTCATAATCCACATTGACTTTGATATTTTTCGCCTGAAATTCTTCTTCCGTGCCGCCGGTTGCCAGAAAAGCTTCTTTGTATGCCTCAATGTCTTTTGCAGCCTTCGCTTCATAATCCGCTACGATTTTTTGAATCTGTTCGTTGACCTCTTTGGAATATCCTTCTTCGGCGCCATCCACCTGTGGAATTTCCGTGGAAATGGTCTTGTCCCCATCGGATATTTCATAGCTGCGGAATGTAAGCACTTTGGAAATACCGCCCAAAACGGGATTTGCCTGCATATCGGTGGCAAATGTTGGACTGATGTTTAATCCGGCTGTAAAGCAAAATACGGCACATGCTGCCACCAAACCTGTTGTTTTTTTCCAACTCCATTTTTTCTTCATATGGTTCCCCCTTTTCTCATCTCGTCTTGTCTGAATCATTTCTGTTTTCTGCTCTGTTCCTTTGCTCATCTCTCCTAATGCCAGTCCCATTCTCTCATTCAATTCGGCTGGAATCTCAATCTTTTCATATATTTTTTTGGTATCCAGCAGCCGTTCCTCCAAACCTTTTGCTTTCATGTTGCCACCTCCTGATAACATTGCTGCCGCAGCTTCTCCAGCCCGGTATACAGCCGATATTTTACCTGACTCAAACTGCTGCCTGTTACCTCAGCGATCTCTGCCAATGTCATGTCCTCGTAAAACCGCAGCACAACCACCGTTTTCATCTCCTCCGGCAGCCCCATGACCGCTTGGTACATTTCACTCTCTTCCTGCCATTCCTCCTTCGATCCGTCAAGAATCTCCCGCATCTGTTCTGGTTCCAAGGGTACTTCCCGTCCATATTTTTTCATATAAGAAAGACTTTCGTTCACCAAAATCCGGTAAAACCAAGTCCTCACATATGCCATTTCCCGAATACTTTCCGCATGTTCCAGCCCTTTTACCACGGCATTCTGCACAATATCCAGCGCCGCTTCCTGGTTGCGTACATATGAAAAAGCAAGGCGGTAAAATTTCTCCTGGTTGGCTATCAAATACGCAGCCAACACTTCTTTTTGATTTTGGCTCATACTTCCTACCTCCATCACCTGCGCTTGTTTGCCTTTCTGTTATATAGACGATTTATCCCCTGAAAAAGTCTGAAAAAAATAAAAAAAATAAAAAAAGTAAAAAAATAAATAAAATTTTTTTCGCATAAAAAAACCCCGAAGGGATAAACCCTTCGGGGAATTGGTTTTCAAACCATTGTGTTTGATATATTCTATTCGAATTATACCAGACCCTGAGCCATCATAGCAGCTGCAACTTTCTTGAAGCCTGCGATGTTAGCACCAGCTACCAGGTTGTAACCCAGACCAGCTGCTTCTGCTGCTTCAACAGAGATTGCATGGATGTTTTTCATGATGCCAACCAGTTTTGCGTCAACTTCAGCGCCGTCCCAGCTGTATCTCATGGAGTTCTGAGCCATTTCCAGAGCGGAAACTGCTACACCACCAGCGTTAACTGCTTTGGAAGGAGCAACGATCATGCCGGGTTCAGCCATAGCTCTTGCCAGACCTGCGTTTGTTGTAGGCATGTTAGCAACTTCGATGTAGTATTTTGTGCCGTTAGCGATGATCTGTTCGATTTCAGCTACATCCAGTTCGTTCTGGTAAGCAGCGGGCATGCAGATATCAACTTTCTGACCCCAAGGTTTCTGTTTAGGGAAGAATTCAACGCCGAATTTGTCAGCATAGTCCTGAGCACGGTTTCTGCCGGAGTTTCTCATTTCCAGCATGTAGTTGAATTTTTCTTCTGTTGTGATACCATCGGGATCGTAGCAGTAGCCGTCAGGACCGGACAGAGTAACAACTTTACCACCCAGCTGAGCAACTTTCATTGCGATACCCCAAGCAACGTTACCGAAACCGGACATAGCAACTGTTTTGCCTTCGAATGTGTCGCCTTCATGCAGCAGAACTTCGTTTGCATAGTATGTAGCGCCGTAGCCTGTAGCTTCGGGTCTGAACAGGGAACCGCCGTATTCCAGACCTTTACCTGTCAGGACACCATTTTCCCAGCAGCCTTTGATTCTCTTATACTGACCATACAGGAAGCCGATTTCTCTGCCGCCAACACCGATGTCACCAGCGGGTACGTCAACGTCGGGACCAATATGTCTGTACAGTTCTGTCATGAATGCCTGGCAGAATCTCATGATTTCCATATCGGATTTGCCTGTGGGATCGAAGTCGGAACCACCTTTACCGCCGCCGATAGGCAGACCAGTCAGGGAGTTTTTGAAGATCTGTTCAAAGCCCAGGAATTTCACTACGCCAGAGTATACTGTGGGATGGAATCTCAGACCACCTTTGTAAGGACCGATAGCGGAGTTGAACTGTACTCTGAAACCACGGTTAACCTGTACTTTACCAGCATCGTCAACCCATGTTACTCTGAAAGAGATCTGTCTTTCAGGTTCAACCAGTCTTTCCAGCAGACCCATTTTTTCATATTCGGGATGAAGTTCTACTTCTTTTTCGATGGAAGCGAATACTTCTTCTACTGTCTGGATGAATTCAGGTTCATGTGCGTCACGTTTTTTAACCTGTTCAATTACGCGTTCGATATAAGCGTTCATAACTCAATGACCTCCTACATTTTGTCTTTTCTTTAACTGAGTTTTTGCGGAAATTCCGCTTTTTTGTTTCTCATTGAGAAACAGTAAAGATGAAAAAGTCGTTTCCTTCCAGCGTTTTGAATAAACCCGAGAAGGTTTTCGACCCTCTTACCTCTCTTATTATAGCACACTTTTTATGGATGTGTAGCATTTTTTTGAAGTTTTGTCTTTATTTTTCCACAAAATTTCCATCGAAAAATTATGCAAAAAAACGTTTTCTCTTTTTTTTTCGTCATCTTTGGAAATTCCGTAAATTTTGGCATAGTTTTAACAATGATTTTTCTGATGAATTCAAACAAACTGCACAAACCCTATTTTTTCTATGGGAAAAACCCATTTGCGCGTCCTTATTCGCGCAAAAAGAAAACAGGCATAATCTAAGAAGATATGCCTGTTTTTGTATCATTTCTTTTTAAACTTGCCCAGCAGATCGTTAAGAATGCTGGGACGTTCTTCATCGGGACCATTATCGGACATAAATTCGATATATCTGCCAGTACCGATAGCTACGCAGCTGACCGCATCCTCTGCTACCATAGCATGAATACCTGTTCTGCTCTGGATCAGTTTATCCAGACCATAGAGCAAACTGCCGCCGCCGGTCATGACAATACCTCTTTCATAAATATCCGCCGCCAGTTCTGGAGGCGTTTTCTCCAATACACTGTGAACGGCTTCCGCAATGGCTTCCACAGATTCTTCCAATGCTTCCAGCATTTCATCGCTGGTTACAGTGATATTCTTGGGAAGACCAGTGATCAGGTTTCTGCCGCGAACATCCAGTGTCACGGGCATGGTTCTCTCAAAAGCGGTACCGATCTTGATCTTCAGTTCTTCCGCTGTCCGTTCCCCAATGAGCACGTTATGTTTTTTACGCATATAACGTATGATGGCATCATCGAAGTTATCCCCGGCGATCTTCAGGGAATAGCTTACAACCGTCCCCCCCAGGGAAATAACCGCGATGTCTGTGGTACCGCCGCCAATGTCAACTACCATGCTGCCGCATGCTCTGGAAATATCGATACCGGAGCCAATGGCTGCCGCAATGGGTTCCTCGATGATGTGCACCCGTCTTGCGCCTGCCTGTCTGGTGGCGTCCTCAACGGCACGCTTTTCCACTTCCGTTACGCTGCTTGGTACGCAGACCGCAATGGTGGGTTTCACAAAAGAACGCTTGCCCAATGCTTTCTCAATGAAATACTGGAGCATTTTTTCAGTTACATCATAATTGGAAATAACACCTTCCCGCAAAGGACGAATGGCAACGATATTGCCTGGGGTTCTGCCCAGCATACGTCTTGCCTCTTCGCCCACCGCAAGAATGGAATTGCTGTCTTTGTCAATGGCTACCACGGAAGGTTCCCGAATGACGATGCCCTGTCCCTTGATATAAACCAAAACCGTTGCCGTCCCCAGGTCGATCCCGATATTTTCGCCAAAACTCATAAAGTCTAACATATCGTTTCTCCTTCGTCTATCTGCTCATACTCTTCTTATCAGTATACCGAAAACAAGCCTCGTTGAAAAGCTGTTTTTCCGAAAAAAATCCGTTTTTTTACAATATTATATGTTTTTTTCCGACAAAACTTCCACGGCTTTCCGCAGCTGTGTATCCGCCTCTGCCGGAATGTTTGTCTGCTGTGCGTATTCCTTTGGCAGTTCCACCTCATAATCCGGTGTGATGCCTACCCCATGGATAGAAGTCCCCTTTGGCGTATAATATTTCTGAATGGTCACGTTCAGCCCAGAACCATCGGGCAATGTAAAGAGCCGCTGTACCAGCCCTTTGCCGAACGTCGTTGTGCCAATGAGCTGACCTCTGCCGGTATCCTGGATCGCCCCTGCCAAAATCTCCGCGGCACTGGCGCTGTTTTCATTGACCAGCACCACCAGCGGCACATCATTATAAACATCATCGCAAAGAGTATCCTGTCGGTTTCCTTCCTTATCCATGGTGTAAACCATGATGCCTTCCGGCAGCAGTTCCTCCCCGATTTCATGAGCGGATTTCACCAGACCACCAGTATTGTTCCGCAGATCCAGCACCAGTTTTTCCATGCCTTCCACTTCCAGCGCATCCAGCGCTTCTTTGAACTGACTGTATGTATTTTCCCGGAAGTTCGTAATGGCAATATACCCAATATTGTCCTCCATCATACGCCAGGAAACGGTTTTCACTTGAATATCCTGTCTGGTCACTGTTTTTTCCAGAACCTCGCCTGTACTCTCCCGGAAAAGCGTCAGAGTCACATCTGTTCCTGCTTTCCCTTTCACCAATGCAGAAACATCCGCCGCTGTTTTGCCGGTGATGCTTTCGCCATCCACTTCTGTGATCTTATCTTCCGCCAAAATGCCTGCCGCTTCCGCAGGACCGCCAGGTGTCACACTGCTGACAACAATATACCCGTCATCACCCGCGTAAATCTCCACACCAATGCCTACAAAATGACCGCTGTTTTTTTCCATCTGATCTGCCAGACTTTCCGCAGAAAGATAGTAGGTGTAAGGATCGCCCACACCGGCAACCAGTCCTGTATACATCAGTTCTTTCGCCAATTCTTTATCATAATCTTCTACATAATATGTATCCAGCGTTTTTTCAATCTGACGTATTTTTGCCGTGCTGTCCATGCCAAAAGGCAAAGCAACATTCATCTGTAATAAAATCTGCCCCCCAAAATAAACTGCCGCCACCAAAACCAGAGCAGCCCCGAAGCCCTTCCAAAAATCTTTTTTCTGCAAATGTCATCGCCTCGCTGTTTTATCTTCTTTTATCCTTATGTCATACCTTTGGGAAATATCATCTCTGAAAATACAAAACCCTGCGGACGAATGGCATATGCACATTTTCGACCACAGGGATTTTCTGTTTCGGTTATACCTGCAAATGCTTACGAATGGAGGTCACACTGCCTACCACACCCAGCAAAATACCAAAAATCAACGCCGCAGGCAGAACGAATGAAAATACATCGCTTACCACACGGAAATGAACAAAGTTTTCCACAAAGGGAATATGATTGTAGAACAGGCTTACAGTCTTGCCATACATGGGCATACCCACCAGCATAGGCAAAATCGCGCCAATCAGACCAATGATAATCCCTTCAATGATGAATGGCCAGCGAATGAACCAGTCTGTGGCGCCAACATATTTCATAATGTTGATTTCCACACGGCGGTTCATAACGGAAATTCGAATGGTGTTGATGATAATCATAACGGAGATCACACCCAGCACCAGCATCACCAAAATGCCGGCAATCTGGAACACATTGCTGATGCTCATAAGCATTTCAGACAGGGACTGTCCATATTCCACTTTGTCAACGCCTTCGATTTTCTGCAGTTCCGCCAGTACCGCATCCTGAGATTCAATCTGATCCAGTTCCACCTGGAAAGAATGGGACAGGGGGTTATTGCTGTCATCCAGACCGATGAAAATATCCTCATCCGCCCCCCACTGATCTTTCAGCTGATCCAGCGCGTCTGTGGGAGAAATATAAGTCACATTTGTGACATGATCCAAACCGGAAATGGTCGTTTTCATATTTTCGATGTCCTCACTGGTCAGATCCCCTTTCAGGAATACGGAAATCCCAATGGAATCTTCCATCTGATCCAGCATATACTGCAGATTGCTTACCACACAGTAGGAAAAGGACATGATGGAAATGCAGGCTGCTACCGCAATGATAGAAGCCACGGTCATCAGCAGATTCTTTTTCAGCCCGCTGAAACCTTCTTTCAAAAAATATCGGATTGTACTAGGCCTCATCGTCATACCCACCTTTTTCTATGTCTCTGATAATATGTCCGCGTTTCAAAGTAACCACGCGTTTCTGCATGGCATCTACAATATCCTTCGCATGGGTTGCCATAACGATGGTGGTGCCGCGTTTGTTGATGTCATCCAGCAGCTGCATAATACCCCATGCTGTTTCCGGGTCCAAGTTACCTGTTGGTTCGTCACAGATCAAAATGGGCGGATTGTTTACAATGGCTCTTGCCAGAGCTGTTCTCTGCTGTTCCCCGCCGGAAAGCTGGTTTGGATAGCTTCTGCCCTTCTGTCCCAGACCTACCAGTGCCAATACCGCAGGCACGTTTCTGCGGATGATACGGCTGGGTGCCTCAATGACACGCATAGCAAACGCCACATTTTCATAAACAGTCTTATTGGGCAGCAAACGGAAATCCTGGAATACTACCCCCAGATTACGGCGCAGATAAGGAATCTGCCGTCTGGAAAGCTCATTGGTTTTCACCCGGTTGATGATGATCTCCCCGGAAGTGGGGTCCAGCTCTTTCAAAAGCAGTTTGATCAAAGTAGATTTACCGGAACCACTGGAGCCTACGATAAATACAAAATCGCCTTTTTTGATATGTAAATTCAGTTCCTCAACACCTTTTGAGCCGTTGGGGTATACTTTTGTTACATCATGAAGTCGAATCAAAACGTATCTCCCTTTCTTTACAAAATTTGACGGAAAAACAGCCAATCCTCTCTTTTTCCGTCCCAAACACCATAAAATTATAGCATAAAACAGATACCCTCACAAGGGCAAAACCTTTGGCAAATGTGAAAATTCCGTGAATTTCATCGGTTTTCACCAAAAAACGCAAAAAGACCGCCTTCCGTTTTCCCCGAAAGACGGTCCCCTTTTCGCCCCTGTATGGAATTGCCAAAGGCACATTTTGTGCTTTTTCGATTATAGCACAGAAAAAGGGGCGCAACAAGTCGTTTGCCCTTCCATATTCTTAAGAATCCATAAATCTTATGACACCTCAAAAAAATCTCCTGCCCTCAGAGCAGGAGATTTCAAGTATTTTTTCTTAATAAGCCATTTTGTCCATGTACATCATGTACTTGCTTACCATCAGTGTGATTTTGAAAATGATGGCGTCATCAAAGTTTCTCAAATCCAGACCTGTCATTTTCTGCAGTTTATCCAGACGATATACCAGCGTATTTCTGTGGATATAGAGCTGACGGCTGGTTTCGGATACGTTCAGGTTGTTTTCAAAGAATTTGTTTACGGTTGCCAGTGTTTCATCATCGAAATCGTCCATAGTCAGACCATGCAGTACTTCTTTGATGAACATTCTGCAAAGAGGCAGAGGCAGCTGATAAATCAGACGACCGATGCCCAGTTTTTCATAGTTGACGATATATTTGTCTGTTTCAAAGATTTTGCCAACTTCCAGAGCCATTTTGGCTTCTTTGTAAGAACGGGATACGTCTTTCAGGTCGCCTACAACGGTACCGCTGGAAATATAAACTTTGCTGTTTGTTTCTGTGTTCAGTGTTTCTTCGATAACTTTCGCGATGCGGTCGATTTCATCTGTGGCTTCTTTGTCACGGAGTTCTTTTACCAGAATGATGCTGTGTTCATCCACCGCTGTCACAAAATCTTTTGTTTTCGCAGGGAAAATGCCTCTGACGATTTCCACAACATTCATTTCTTTGTCGATGTTTGTTTCGATGAGGTATACGATTCTGCTTACATTGTTTTCAATGTGCAGTTTTTTCGCACGGCTGTAGATATCCACCAGCAGCAGGTTATCCAGCAGCAGGTTTTTGATAAAGTTGTCTTTGTCGTATCTTTCTTTATAAGCCACCAGCAGACTCTGAATCTGGAACGCAGCGATCTTGCCGATGCGGTAGCCTTCTTCGTCTTCGCCTTTTACCTGTACCACATATTCGGGTACGCCGTTATCATAAATCTTGAAATACTGATACCCCAGAATCAACTGGCTTTCAGCCTGAGAGCCCACAAAATTTTCCACCGCGTCAATCTGGCGTCCAATCATGTTTTCTTCCGTGGTAGCAATGACCTTGCCTTCCTTTTCCACGACGCTCAATTCTTTTCTCGTAATGTTTTTCAGTCCATCAATGGTACTCTGTAAAATCTGATTGGAAATCATGCGCTATCACCTCAAATGAATTATTTTTTCCTATGTGCCGCCTGCCTTTGAACGGACAGGATTCCTGTCAAAAGTGCCGAAAAACAGTATCGCCCTGCGTTATTCAAATAGCCTAAATACATTTTATAACAAAATGCTGAAAAAAGAAAGAGAATTTGCAAAAAAAACATACAAATTCTCTTTCGACCTTATTTTTTCATAAAAAACATAGTCTTTTTTTATCTAAACTGTCTTGATTTTTGTCCACGGAATGCCCAAAAGCCCTTTTTTCCCGTTTTTTGGCTTCGTCTTTTTTACTTATGAAATTCCTTATCCCCCAAAACATCCCACATATCTGATAAGAGAAAGTATGCCTTTCTGTCAATATTCATGATAAGACTTTTGACCAAAGAAAGGTCTTTTTGCGAAAAAACACAATACAGCACATTTTGTCCTTTTTCCGGGCAATTTTCCATGTCCAAAAGTGACATAACACCTCTTCCCCTGAGCGCTGCCAGCCCTTCCGCCATGGCTTTTCCCTCTTCTGTCACAATAACCGCTGCCCGGACGCTGCTGCCCCCTTCTGCTACACGTCCCATGACTTTCTCCATGATCCCAACCGCAAGAATGGCATAGAGCGTATGAGTGGGACCAAAAGTTACCAGTCCCAACAAAATGATGGAGCCATCCAGCCAGAGCACCAGCCTTGCCACAGAAACATGACGGAAAAGCCCCTCATGGAGCAAAGCCGCCGCCAAGTCCACACCGCCAGTGGTAGCACCGCCCCGCAGCACCAACCCCAGCCCTGCTCCCATGAGCACACCGCCATAAGCCGCCGCTGTCAGCAAATCCCCCTGATACATAGGAAAGCGTGCCGCAATGTAAAGCATGACAGAAAACAAAAGGGAAGTCAGTATGGTCTTTCCCAAAAACTGCCTTCCCTGTGCGTACCACGCCAAAAGAAACAGCGGCACGTTCAGGGCTGTATTCACCAGCCACAGGGGAACAGCCGGACCACCCAGCCTGCGGGACACATCATCCAGAATCATCCCCAGACCGGAAATCCCCCCTGCCACCAATTCCATAGGCTCCAGAAAATTCTGAACGCCTACAGCCAGCAGTGCCGTTCCTGCCAAAAGCATACCATATGCCGCGTATTTCTTTTTCTCCATATTTTATTCGCCGCCTTTATCCCGAGATTATCTCTTTTTCTGTTTTCTCAGGACTGTCAGCGCAAATTTCGGCAGACGCATCATACGCCGCCATCTGGTGGGCTGTGTGATCAAGCGGTAGAACCATTCCAGACCTAATTTGCGGAACAGCTTCGGCGCCCGTTTCACATTGCCTGCCATCACGTCAAAACTGCCGCCAACGCCAATGGCAACCTTCGCGCCCACTTCTTCCAAATGTTCGTAAATCCATTTTTCCTGTTTGGGTGCGCCCAGTCCTACCAATAGTATGGACGGAGAAAGACGTTTTATGTCCGCAATGATTTTCTTTTCTTCTTCTGCGTCAAAATAGCCGTTGTGTCCGCCGACGATCTTCAGACCGGAATACACTTTTTTCATCTGTCTTGCAGCATTGGAAGCCACCCCCGGCGCGCCGCCGAAAAAGTATACACTTTCATCCTTTCCGGCAATGCGGCTGAAAATATTCTGTGTCAGGTCATAACCTGCCACTCTTTCTGTCAGCAGAATTTCGCTGTAGCGGCTTGCCCATACGACACCAATGCCGTCAGGCACTACCAAATCCGCTTCCCGCAGAATCTTCATCAATTCTTTATTCTGCTGCGCCTCCATCACGATTTCCGGGTTGGGTGTGCAGATATAATGCTGCTTGCCGTCTGCCAAAAATCCCATAACCTTTTCCACAGCCTCCGCCATGGTCAAAGCGTCAAAAGGCACATCCAAAATCTGTGTCATTTTTCTCATAACTGCCCTTGTCCCCCTTATTTCCGTTTCTCCAGCAGGCGCATGAGATATTTCTCATTGCGGTGAGCCATCTGGTTCAGGTGTTTTGCCTTTTCTTCCAGTTTTGTCACATAAGCCTGTTTGTTTTTCACAATATCATCAATGAGTCCCAATGTATGTTCCATGTCGAAGCTCTTCAGGTCACCGCCGCTGGGCATTTCCAGTTTGTCCAGATAGTATTCGATCTTCGGATCATATACAAAGCCCACCAGAGGCACATGCTGTCTTGCCGCAAAAATCAATGTATGCAGACGCATGCTGAGGATAAAGTCCGCTGTGGAAATGATGCCCATCACTTCGCTGGGCGCGTAGCTGCCCCGCAAAATATAAGCGGGCTGTTCCATTTTCTTCTGGACTTTTTCGCTGATGGTAATGTCGTTTGGCATCTGCATTGCCAAAAAGACGATATTCCGGTTATATTTTTCCACAATGGTATCGCAAAGTTTTGCGAAACGGGAAATGAATTTGTCCATATCTCTCCAGTTTCTTACAGAAACCACCACCAAAGGTTTATCCTGCGGGATACCTTCCTTATCCAGCAGACGGTACGCTTCTTCTCTGGCAATACCGTCCATGGTGAATACAGGGTCAGCGGTCACAAAGCATTTTTTAGGGTTCACCCCCATGCTCAGCAATTCTTCGTAGGAATTTTCTTCTCTCAAAGTAATGAGGTCAGCCTTGTTCACCACCTGTTTCACCAGTCTGCGGTTGCGCTTGCCGGAAACAGGTCCAATGCCGTTGGCATAAAGCATGACTTTTTTCCGCATGAATTTTGCCGTTGCTGTAATGGAAAGGTAGTACATCAAAGAGCGTGTGCTGGTGCTGTCCTGCAAAAGGGAACCGCCGCCGCTGAGGAGGGCGTCACTGTGATGGATGGCACGGAGCACATCCCGCACACCAAAACGATAAACAG
Organism: Clostridia bacterium; assembly: GCA_022786605.1. Classification (GTDB taxonomy): domain Bacteria; phylum Bacillota; class Clostridia; order Lachnospirales; family Anaerotignaceae; genus Anaerotignum. The sequence continues at coordinate 22,062 of JALFWW010000025.1, forward strand.
CTTCAATGCCGTATTTTTCTCTTGTTTCCACTGGTTTGTTGGACAATACGGTAATGTGGTAATTGTCCCCCAATTCCTGAATGTTCTTGTGCATGGAAAGCATGATGGCTTCGTCACCTGTATTGTTAAAGCCATAATAGCCGCTCATAACCACATGATACTGTTTTTCGTGGCTTTCTTTCCACGCCGCGTCATAAGCCTTTGCGCTGTCCTGTGCCATTCTTGTCACGGAGTAATAGCGGAAGATGACTTCTCTGCCGTAAGCACCGGCTTTTTCTCTTTCTTCTGGTGTCATGTTGCAGAAAGCATATACCGTATCTCTATACAGCTTGTCTTCTTCGGACATTTCACATCCACGACAGCAGAAGTTGTTTTCCTGGGCCATAGCCAGTTTTTCTTCGCCAAACAGACCAATATAGCCTTCGTTTCCGGCAACAATAACCGTTTTCCCTGCCGCCATAGCTTCCAGTGCCGCGCGGCTGACGCCGATGAATACATCTGCCACAGAAACCAGTTCATTGATATCTGTTCTTGCGCCAGTCATGGTGATACATTCTCTGCCCAGTTTTTTGTTGACACCTTTGCTCTTTTCCAGCAGTTCGTCAAAGACATCGCCGCCGCCTACGATGATGATGCGCAGACCAGGAATCTTTTCCGCCAGCTTCGGTGTGATCTCAATGAGCTGTCTTGCCACCATGGCACGGCTTTCATCCATACGGCTCACATAAACCAATGTGGGTTCTTCCCCTGTCAAATGGAATTCCTGACGGACTTTGGTACTGTCCGTTTCGGGAGAAAACTTGTCTGTGTCAATGCCATTGATGGTTACGAAAATATTTTCGCTGCGCACATGATAGTTGTCCATCAAATACTGCTTGATGTCCTCACTGACCGCAACGACTTTCTGACCCCAGTTGGTCAGATATTTCAGCCCCATACCTGTGTAAAATACCCAGTGCGCGGAGGTGACAAATGTAAATTTCAGTTTCTTTTTCAGCATGCCGCAGATAAAGCCGGGGATTCTGGCATGAGAATGAACAATGTCCGGTTTTTCCTTGCGGATGATCTTTTTCAGCAGCATGTAAGATTTCATCATCTTCATCACATTGCGCTGATTCATGGGCACTTTGTAATGACGGATCCCCGCTTCCGCCAGTTCCTGTTCGTAAACGCCGCCGTTGGACGCGACGATGATGTCATAGCCCTGCTTTTTCAGTTCTTTGGAAAGTTCCACTACATGGGTTTCCGCGCCGCCGATATCCAACCCCATCAGCGTCATCAATATTTTGTATTTCATACTCGTCCCACCTGTCAAATATCAATCGAAGTTACTTTCATCTTGGGTTGCGCATATTTTGTATAAACTTCCATTTCGGAATTGGCTTTCATTTCCACAGTACCTTCCGCGAAATAGCCATCTTCCTTTTCAATGATATTGCCTTCCAACGTCAGGGTAACCCCGTAATACTCAGGATATTCCACCAAAATGGTGTTGCCGCTGTTATCGATGACGTTTTTCATCTTTGGCGCATACTGCACATCGGTAATGGTGCCGATGTAAGTATCTGTTTTTGCGTCATACACCGTATCTCCCACATGCAGGGCATTGACCGTTGCCATACGCACATCGTCAATAAACGCTGTATAAGTCACTTTGGTAGCTTCCGCTGTCACACCGGCAGATTCCTTGTGATTGACAACACCGAATTTATATACCCCCGCGGCAGCCAGCGCCACCACAACCACCAGAATCAACAAATCTATGATATTGGGTCGTCTTTTCGCCACATTACTCACCGTCCCTTACTTCTACAATATAGCCTTTGAAGGCGTATCCTTTGCCTTTGACATTCTGTTCCTTACCGACTTTCACCACATTGCCTTCTACGGTAATGTCCTGATCGGTTTCTGTACCGCTGCCCTCAATTTCCACATAAATATTGCAGTAACCGGGTACCGGCAGCATTTCATACTTGTTTGTGCTGCGGTTGAAATTCACTTCCCGGAACGGTTCTGTCCAGCTGCTTTTCACCGTCCCCAAATATGCGGAGCTTTTGCTGTCAAAGACCTTGCTCCCTTCCACTGGGAAATTTGCTGTTTCATTCAAAACCTGTCTGCCTTCCACCACATAGGTATATGTTTTTGTTTCTGCCGCAGTACCGCCGTTGTCTTTCCCACCGGCAACCCAGTACACACCAAATGCCACCGCCGCCAGCAGAACCAGAATGATCAATATATCCAGACCGTTGAACAGACCGAATATCTTTCTGCTTTTTGTCTTTTCCATCACTTTCTTGCCTCCGCATACAGTTTTTCCATTTTTGCCGCCATCAATTCCGCCGTGAACATTTCTCTTGTCCATGCCATGGCTTTTTTGCTCATGCTTTCATACAGACTTCTGTCAGAAAGGATTTCCAGAATCCGTCTTGCCAGATCCTCGTCATCCCCTACAGCCACCAGATATCCATTTTCCCCGTGGCGCACCACTTCACTAACGCCGCCGCTGTCTGTGCCCACAGCAGGCACCCCTGCGCTCATGGACTCAATGAGGGAAAGACACAGAGCTTCTTCCTTGGATGTGATAACAGCCACATCCAGTGCTGCTTCCAGCCGTTCCACAGCGGAAACAAAGCCTGTGAACAAAATCTTATCTGTCAGCCCCATCATTTTCACATCAGCCTTCAGCCGTTCCATCTGGCTGCCTGTACCCACAATGAGGAATGTGATATCCTGCCGTTCTTTGCAGATGCTCTCTGCCGCCCGCAGGAAGGTGTCATGGTCTTTCACTTCTTCCAGTCTGGCAACAATACCCACAACTTTCTGACCTTCAGGCACACCGTATTCCGCCAGTACCGCCGCTTTTTCCTCCGGTGTCAAAGGGGACAGCATTTCAATGCCGTTGTAGATGGTGACGATTTGTTTCGGGTCTGTGCCGCCGGCAATCATACTCTTTCTTACGGCTTTGCTCACGGCAATGACCCTATCGCTGTAACGATGATTCACCATCCGTTTTGCCAGTCTTTTCAGTGTGTTTCCACTGATATTTTCCATACAGTGTTTTGTGTGGAAGATACGAGGCACACCTGCTTTTTTCGCCGCCATTCTGGCTGTCAGGCTGGCATGGGTATGCACCACATCGGGCTTATCCTTGCGGAACAGTTCTGTCAAAGGTGCCAATGCCTTTTTGTCATAGGAACTGTCTGCCATGGCATCCATTTTGATCACAGGAATATCCAGACTTTCCACCACTGGGCAAAGCTGGCTGTCCGCAGGCAGTACCACCCGCACATCATATGTTTCCTGGTCACAGTATTTCAGGTAGTTCAAAAGCCACCGTCCTGCGCCGCCAATATTGCGGTCTGTCAATACATGATAAATTTTCAGTTTTTCTTTCTCCATGATTTTTCTCCCAATCTCACGGCTGCCATACCGATGCCCAGTACACACCAGAACAGCAGCACAATGCTGTAATCAAACCAGATATGGTCTGTCATCCCCTGTAACAAAATACCCGCAAAGCCGCCGAATACTGCCGCCAAGATAAAGCGGTATCTTCTTGCCGCTCTTGCCATGGTGCTGTAAATCTTCTGGAAGAACAGCAGCACCAACGCCAAGAATACGCTGAAGCCCACAATGCCCAGTTCGATAAATTCCTGTAAGAATAAGTTATGGACATGGTAAGCGTTTGCCGCTTCCAGAGAGAACAGCGGATAAATCTCATTGAAGGCATCCACGCCGATCCCAGTCACCCAGTAATGACGAATCATGTCAAAGCCTGCCTGATAAATGGACAGACGATACTGAGAGGACGAGTCGCTCATGGTAACGGAGCTGAGGAGCCGTTCCCACAAACCATTTGGCAGTATGAAAGGCATTGCCAGCAGTGCCACAATCCCAACAGGAATGAGCCGCCGTTCCGCCAGCAGTACGAAAAGCCCTGCTGCAAACATGAGCCCCAGCATAGCCCCACGGGAGTTGGTAGCCAGCAGACCCAGACACAGAATACCGAAGCAGCCTGTATAGAACAATCTGCCTGCCCAGTTGCGGCATTTCCACATCATACCTGCCGCCAAAGAGCCAATGACAATGAGATATTCCCCTAATACGTTCGGGTTATTGAATGTGGCATAAGCTCGTGTGGTGATGTCGAAGCTTTCGGCGTCAACCCATGCTTCATCCATTTCCACGCCCACCACATATTGGAAAATCGCATACAGGGCAATGAGTACCCCTGTGGCAATCAAAACAAACAATACCAGATTCAGTTTTTCTTCTGTGTCGATGCAGTCCCTGCATACGAAGAACACAGAAAGGAATACCAGAAAAATGCCCATGACCATGATAGCTTTGGGGAAGTGATAGCTTGTCAATGCCCCATATACCACGCACAGGGCAAAGAGTCCAACCAGTACCCCTACCAATGCTGTCCGCTGCATACGGATGCGTCCCATCCATACGTTAATGACATACAATGCGAAAGTGCCTGCCGCCAGTACCGCCTGCAGCATGGTAGGCAGTATGGGAATAGCAAAAACCAATGCGCAGATGCAAATGATGAGGAAATTCTGATTACACAGCCGCAGGATGGCGCTTTCCGCTACCATAGTAGCCACAAAACCTTTTTCTTCCTGCACCGCCACAGCACATTTTTTTGCGGGACCATGAAGCAGATGGGGCAGCCGACCCCTTGCGGAACGAATCCAATAGTCCCAGTTATGCCGCAGGAACGTAAAAATGCCGCTTTCCCAAAAAGCTCTGCCCACAGCCTGTCCCAGTCTGCGGTAAGCCCGGTAAGTCAAACTCTGAGACCAAATGCCCCAGAACCAGATCACAAAACCATGAATCAGGCGGAAGAAGAAGCTGTCCTCGATATAAAGAGAGATTTTGTCCGTCATACCCTCCCGTCCTTTCTGTTGTTGGGTATTTTCTTCGGGTTTCTTTTCCGATGTGCCGCCTGTGGGGAGGTTGCCGCCGCCCCGATGAAGGAATTTTCCTGCCAGAGAGAATGCGAAACGGCTTTCATCTACCCGCAGCACATAAGTCAGCACCATATATACCACGATACCGATGCAGGTAGGAACACCCACCAGAATCACCCGTGGAATGAGCCCGTCGCCCATTCTTGCTGCCAGAAAACCATAAGGCAGCCATACACAGAACAGCATCACCAAAGCGGATACTGCCATTTTACACAAATCCGCCGCCAGTTTTTTATCCAGAATCCCCGGATACTGTCTCACTGTCGGCACAAACAGAATCAGCGCCGCCACTGTGGAAGATACAGCAGAAGCCAACGCCAGACCGCCCAGCCCCATGGGCTTCATAAGCAGCCAACACAAAGCCGCATTGACACCGATGGAAATGATACCAGCCACCAGAGGCATTTTCCCTTCCTGCTTCGCGTAGAATACGCGACTCAAAATGGTCTGCACACCGTAGCCAATCATACCCACCGCAAAGAAGCACAATGCCGTTCCTGTCATTTCTGTTCCCAGAGCGTCAAAACTACCTCTTTCATAAATGAGTTTTACCAGTGGTTTGCTCAATACCATGAGCCCAACCATCATAGGAATCAGGAAAAACATCATAGACCGCAGGGTCACCCGTACTGTCTGTCCAAATCCATCTCCCTCTGCATCATCCGCCATACGGGAAAGTTTGGGGAAGATCAGATTGGCAATGGCAAGGACGAATACCCCAACGATGATGGTATATAAGTTGTTTGCGTACTGTAATGTGGTTACCCCCATATCCAGATGAGAAGCAAACTGGTTATTGATGATCAGATTGATGGGCTGAATCCATGTACCCACCATAACAGGCAGCATGAGAATCAGAATCTTTCGTATGCCTTCATCCCGGAAACGAAAATCCGGGCGGTAGAAATACCCCTTCTTCATCATGGAAGGAATCTGGATGATGGCCTGCATTGCCCAGCCAATGAGGAAGGCCACTGCCAAGCCATATACGCCGAAACGGTCATTCCAGAAAATATAATACAGGATGATCACGGCGTTAGAAGCCACACTCAAAGCCGCCGGCACGTTAAATTCATCCAAAGACTGCAATATCCCTACAAAAGAAAAGGCAATGCCTGTAAAGAAAATGGTAGGGAACATCACATGGGACAGCTGTGCCGCCAGTGCTGCCGTTTCGTTGTCATACCCTGCCGCAAAAAGCCATACAAACTGGCTGGAGAAAATCTCGCACACCACCGTCATAAGCAGTGTCACCAGCCCCATAAGGGTAATGAAACGGTTGGAAAGAGCGAAAGCCTCTTTCTTCCCTTTTTTCTTCAGATATTCATTGAATATGGGAATGAAGCTGGCTGATATTGCCGAAGCGAATACCGCGTCAAAAAAGGTTCGCGGCATCAAGCTGGCTGTGGTGAATGCTTCCGCCGCCATGCCGTTGCCGTAATTGGCTGCCAAAAGCTGATCTCGCACCAATCCCAACACTTTTCCCACCAGAGTAATAAGCATCATAAAGCTGACCGCTTTCACGGCGCTGTTTTTTTTCTGAGTCGTCATTTTGTTTCTCCTGAAGTTTCTTTGATTTCTCTTTGTCTTTCCCCGAAACACAAGGAAAGGTGGATAGAGAATATCTACCCACCTTATACTACCGTATTCTTACTGATTTTACAAGAAACATGGGGGAAATTTAAGAAACTTCTTCTATTTTCCCACTGTTTTTCATGATTTTCAAACTTTCACCGGCTGATATGTCACGCCATCATCGGCAATACGGAATTTCAGCATATATACATTTTTGTTTTCTGTGCCATCCGCTCTCCACAAATCAGGCAGATTGATGTAGCGCACGCCGTCTTTTGTGGAAGCCCAGTAAGCGTTGCCGCTGCAGGATACCACAAAGACTGTCTTGCCTTCCTGCACATATTTGTTCAGGATCGCGCGGAAGTAATCGCCTTCTGCCGCGGAAGGATAATCGGAAGGAGTTTTGTCCGTCACAAAAATGATGGTGTCATTGCCTGCCGCCGCAATATCCTGTGTGAAACGTCCGTACTGGGAAGGGTCTGTCTTGCGGATGCCCTGACTTGCTGCCAGCAGTACCACGGAAGCGCCGTCTCTGTTCATGAAGCGGTAACTGCCGTTCCATGTCAAACTATCCTGTACGGTCGGTGTTGTGATATCACAAGGACCACCGTAAATGGTCACATCCGCGCCGCTGTCCGCCGCCGCCCGTACACGGCTTCTCTGTGCGTTATATGTATTTGCGTCTACCTTGCCTGTACCGGTATATTTCAGTTCACCGGTGATATTCAGATAGAAAGCGCCGTCGTTCTGTTTTGTCACTGTCTGCTGCAGAGGGTCTGCCACGGAAGTGCTTGCAGGCGCTGTTGTTTTCGCCGCGCCGCCAACGGTAACGGTCACATAAGTATCCTGACCTGCCCAGCTGCATTTTACATATGTGGAGCCTTTTGCCTTCGCGGTAAAGGTATTGCCGTTCATGGTACCGATGGCAGGATTTGCCACAGTGTAAGTCACATCGTTTGTGACAGCTCTGCCGAATCCTTCTGTGTCATAAGCAGTCACATAAATCTTTGTGGTACCGCCTACGTTTTTGATGCTTACATCAGGGTATGTGGCTTTCAGTCTGGCTGTAGGATAGCAAGTGGCGTTTGCCACCGCTGTCATACTATCACCATAAGTTGCCACAACGGAGTAAGAGCCTGTGCCGGAAGGCAGGAATTCAAAACCATTCCATGTACCTTCCATGCCTACCACATCAAATTTCACATCTTCCGGTGCAATAGAAATGCGGTTTTTGTATTCATCCAGACCATAAACGGTAAATTCTGTTGTTTTGCCGGGCTGGGTATGTTCGTTTACAGTTGTGATGCCGATTTCTTTGATTTCGCCTTTAGGCGCTGTCTGGAATACCCCTACGGAAGCGATAACTTTTCTCTGTGCCCCGTCAGAAGGTGTATTCTGTACCTGCGGTGCCGCGTCATCAATGGTCTGAACCGCCATGGTGGAGGAACCGCCGCCATCCAGATGCAGGGCTTCATAAGCGCCATATTCCTTCATGAGCATGCCCATTTCCCAGTGGGTTGCGCCGATGCTGTCCCCACGACCGTCTACCACCATCATAATGGCTTTGGTACCATCCTGAGAAACACCAAAAGCCGTTCTGGGCTGTCTGCCTTTTGCTACAATGTCCGTTGCTTCAGCTACCTGCCCATTCAGAAGCAGTAAGCCGCCGCCGCCGAAGGCTGTGTCGATCTGGTCAAAGTCGATGGTGGAACTTACCTGCAATGTAACAGGATCGCCTACTTTGAATACGGACGCGGCGTTTGTGTAATAATCACCACTCATAACGATGAGATAGCCGTTTTCAGGCACTTCCACCGTTTCCCCTTTCTGGGAAATATATGTAATGGTATCGTTCTGTACCACAAATTTCACCAGATTGTCAAAACGCTTGTCCAGATCCGCGGTGCTTGTAGCCGCCTGTCTGTCAAAAAGTATGGGAAATACCATGCTGGTAACCTTGTTGATGGATGCCAGATCAATGGTCTTTGCCGCATTGGAGAACTTCACCGTTGTTTTGAAATAAGTGAAAATGGAATCGCCATTTTTGTCTTTTACATATGTACCATACTGATTTTTGTCTTTGTTGATGCTTGTTCCGGCGGAAACCAGTTCCCCATCCCGCACAACAGGACCAAACCCTGCGGAATAACTGCCTGCCATACCGAAGAAGTCACTGTTGACACCGGCAATGGCGCCGTTGTCTGTGAGCATTTTCTGTACGGTTTCTTTCAAACCATATTCTGTTTTGCTTTCCACTTCTTTCAGTTCCAGTGTACTTTCTGTCAGGTCAATGGTCAGCACATAAATGTCCTGAATGCCGTCTGTTGTCATCCGGCTGTTTTTTTCATATGTCACCCCTCTGGTGATGGTTTCCTGTGTTTTGTTTTCATAGACTGTCTGGGCAGCAAATACTGTTGTCACCCCGGCAGCGGTAAATGTCAGCGTTGCCGCCACAAAAGCCGCCAGCAGCCGTTTGATGCCGTAGAATCTTTTTTTCATTTTCCCACGCACTCCCTTTCTCGTTATTCTGATGATTGGACGCCTGCTTTTCACCTTTGTTCCATATACTGGAGAAAAAAAGCAAAAAGTAACCGTCCAAACTGCGCATACATTAAGATTTTACCACAAAAACCAGTCTTTTTCTCGTCCCATGAAAAAACTTAATAAATTTGTAATCTTATGTAACCCAACCCTCATAGGCATTTTGTCCCTTTCATAGACTGATAGAAAAAACCAAATGAGGAGGTATGTTATGAAACGCCTGATCTTATGTGTACTGGCGCTGTTTTGCTTTGCCTGCGGCTGCCAGAAGGAGGAGCCCACACCCATGGCTGCCATCCAGCAAAAACTGACGGACATGGAAGGGTATTCGGCTCTGGCAACCCTCACCATCTATTCCAACAAAGGAGAAACCCTTTACGAAACCAAACAGGATTTCAAATCCACTGGAGAATACCGTATGGAAATGCTTTCTCCTGATTCCGCCAAAGGCAATTACACTGTTTTTGACGGCAAAACGGTCTGCCAGTATAATCCCCGTCTGAAAGAAGCCGTTCAGCGGGAAGTGCCCGAATCCCAACGGCGCAACGAATTATTTCTGGGGCAATTTCTGAAAAACTATTTACAGTCGGAGGGCGTTTCCGTGGAAACGGCTGCCATTGATGAAAGCCGCTGCACGGTGCTGGAAGCGGTCATTCCCGAAAACGGCAGTCAGCTTGCCTCAGAAAAATTGTGGGTAGACAACGAAAGTCTGCTGCCTGTCCGTCTTTCCCTCTACGATGCCGATGGGAAAGAATGTCTGCGTCTGGATTACACCACCTTTACATACAACCCCCACTTTGACGAAAATTTATTTCGGATTCCTGCATAAAAATTGTCCCAGCGTGCCATACTCCCTTACGTCAGCGCAATACATAACCATGGTTTTGACGCAATTCTGCCTGACGGATTTCTAACGGCGGAGGGTGTGATTCTATGACGATCAGACGAGGAGATATTTTTTATGCGGATTTAAGTCCCGTTGTGGGCAGTGAGCAGGGAGGCGTGCGCCCTGTACTCATCATACAAAATGACATGGGCAATAAATACAGTCCCACAGTCATTTGCGCCGCCATTACATCACGCATGAATAAGGCAAAACTGCCCACACATATTGCCCTTGCGGCAGCCAAATGCGCCCTGCCCAAAGACTCCGTTGTGCTTCTGGAGCAGATTCGCACCATTGACAAACAGCGGCTGCGGGAAAAGGTCTGCCATCTGGACGGAGAGATCATGGAGGCAGTGAACCAAAGCCTTTGTGTCAGTCTGGGACTCATCTGCGGCGAAAAACGGGCAGCCGTGCCACGGGTTTGAGAACAGAAAAGCCGGAAGCTTCTGATATTCAGAAACATTCCGGCTTCCTTTTTTTATTTACGATTTCCAGTCAATGTGAGCCAGAGGAAATACAGCACCGCGAACAACAGCGCAAATCCAATGAACTTCCATACATTCACATGACCTCTATAAGCAAAAATCTGTGCCGCCGCACTGAAGAAAATCCCCCAGATGACAGATTTCTGCAAATTGCCTTTCCAATCCATTTTCCTGCTCCTTATTCCACATGGGTGCCATAAACATGACCATAGATCCGCTGAATCATCATATCCAGTGCCACCACATTCTGTCCGCCTTCCAGCACGATGATGTCCGCGCCCCGTTTGCTTGGCTCCACAAACTGTTCATGCATAGGCTTTACGGTCTGCAAATACTGGTCTACCACAGATTCCAGACTTCTGCCTCTTTCCTTTACATCCCGCAGGATACGTCTGAGGATACGCACATCGGCATCTGTATCTACAAACACCTTGATATCCATCAGATCACGAAGTTCCTTGTTTTCAAAGATCAAAATCCCTTCGATGATAAGCACCTTTGTGGGATTGACCTGCAATGTCCTGTCAGAACGGTTATGCACTGTAAAATCGTAGACAGGGCATTGGATGCTCTTTCCTGCCCGCAGGTCCCGGATATGCTCCATCATCAGGTCTGTGTCAAAGGCATTCGGATGGTCATAATTGAGCAGACAGCGCTGTTCATAAGTCAGCTCGTCATGCCGTTTGTAATAATTATCGTGATAAATGACCGTCACTTCATCCCCGAAGCGTTCTTTCAGCCGATTAGTCAGTGTCGTTTTACCGCTGCCTGTACCGCCTGCAATGCCGATTACCATCATTTCTTCCGTTGCCATGGAATGCTCCTTTCTTTCAGCCTCAGCTTTCTCCCGTCCCCAGAACGATGCGGATATCCACCCCTGTAGGCAGTTCATCCGGCGCTGTTTCCACTGCCGCGTTGGCAAAATAGGGCACCAAATCACTGCCTATGCCGGCTTCTTTTACCTGAATCCGCGTTTTTTCCATCTGTTTTCCATCATAAGTGGTAGGTTCCGTCACCGTATATCCGTCTGCCGCCAGCTTATCGGAAAATCTTCTTGCCAAACCGTTGATGTTGCCGCCGTTGCAGACCTCAATGGTCAGCCCTTTGCTGCTTGTACTTGCGGCGCCTTCCGGCGTTGTCACACGCTCCTGATAGAATATCTGATCCACCACCAGAGAGGTTTCATCAGGGTCATGGATGAAGTAAGACACATTGCCTACATACTGTCCTGCCCCGGGAAGGGTCTGCATGTTGATTTTATTCATGTCGATCTTCCCTACATAGTTGGCATATTTCACCGCGTCTGTCAAAGAAATATCTGTCTGTACATCTTTATAAAGAATGGAGATATACTCCGGCAGATTTTTCAGGATACTTTCAGAGCTAAGCACCTTTTCCGCCAGCGCTGTCAAAAACAGCTGCTGTACTTCGATACGCCCTTCATCCCCTGTGGGATATTTTCTGAAACGCACCAGCTGTTCCGCCTGCTCACCGTTGAGGGTCTGCAAACCCGCATCCAAATGGATATACAGATCCTGAGCAGGGTCTTCATAGTCCATATCCTGCGGCACATCCACTTCCACACCGCCCACAGTATCTACGATCTTGCGGAATGCGTCCAAATCGATTTTTATATAATGGTCAATGTTAATGCCCAGCAGGTCTTCGATCTGCAGCACAGTATTGGTGCAGCAGTTTTTTTCATCACTGTAGGAATGGATGGCATTAAGCTTTGTCACCTGATTATATGACCGTCCTGTTTCCTCGTAATTTTTCACAACCTCGTCACAAACAGACACCCTTGTGTCCCGAGGCAGCGAAAGCAGGTCTATGCTTTCATTGGCACTGTCATAATGAACCACAAACATCACATCCGTACGTTTGCCTTCTTTGTCCGTGCCAAACACAGCCACATTCAGCTTGATATCCCGTCCCAGCATAGCATCCAGCAGATTCAGGTTGGAACCGCCGCCCACATATCCGCCAAAGGGAGATTCCCCTGTCACTTTATAATAGGCAAAAGCCGCTCCTCCTGACAATATCAAAAATGCCATGACAATGGATACCACGATTTTGAAAAATGTTCGAATGGGGCGAAAAGGCTTCCTTTTCTTCTGGGTCTTTTCATAAGCCCCCTCCCGCTTGCTGCTTCTGTGTCCGCCGCTGCGGCGTTGTTTTCCTCTCATGCTGTCTATCACCCGTTCGTCTGGTTTGTTGTTTCTTCGTCTGTCAATCCCTCAGTTTCGGAACCGTCTGTTGTATCCGCAGGCGGTTCTTTGCCATAAATCCGATAATCCACCAATTCTTTGGTGCCTTCCTCATCCATGTCAAAATAAGCGCCGCCTTCACCGGGAATGGTGTCTGTGGTAATGGCAGCTGGATCGATCTCTTTGGCATAACCCGCGTATTTCAAAGCCGTTGCCACAGGCATATCAGATTCCACTTTTTCCATGGCAATCTTGATATAACTGTCCAGATTGCTCATGATCTTGTCGCTGCTGCAGACCTGTTCGATGAATGCTTTCAAAAATTCCTGCTGCACTTCGATACGCTTCAGGTCTTTCTGGGCATATCCCTCACGGAAACGTACCAGCATTTCCGCCTTTTCCCCATCCAGAAGCTGGGGACCAGGATACAAGTCGATATACAGTCCCTGAGCAGGGTCACTGTAATAAAGACGTTCCTGCACGTCAAATTCTACGCCGCCGACAGCGTCCACAATATCTTTGAAGGCTTCCAGATCCACTTTGATATAATAATCAATGTCGATACCCAATATATTTTCCAGCATGGCAACAGAAAATGTACTGCGGTTGCCTTCTCCTGCATAAGCGTGCACTTCCGTCAGCTTGCACTGACCATAAACGCCGTTTGCCTGCGGTACCGTTCTTCCGTTTTTCTCCAGATAAGCGATCATCTCGTCAGTCATGACCACGCGGGTATCTCGAGGCACTGAAATCAGATGCAGTTCCTTGGTGGTCAAATTCAAACTTGCCACCATATTCACGTCTGACCGGAAACCATCCCCATCCGTTCCCAGCAGTGCCACATTCAGCAGCTGGTCTTTTGCCTCTGAAGATACATCGGCAGAAGCTACAAAATCCGATTTTTCCGCCTTGCCTTCCCACAGTTTTAAAGAAGCGTACAGCTTAGCCGCCCCAAAGGCACCGGCAAGAATCACCACCAACAGCACACAAAGGATGATTTCTCCTCTTTTGCGTCTGCGCCGCATTTCCATCTGTTTCTGATGGTTGCGCTGCATTCTGGCGCCCACTCTGCGGCGCTGTTCCTGCTGCAAACGCATTTCTTCCTCCATATAACGCTGCTCCCGCAGCCGTTCCGTTCTGCTGCCTCTTTGCTGTTCTTGCTCATACTGGGGATGCACAGGGCGTCTGCGTCTGTGCTGATAATCCGTTCTGTTTTCTCCCATCTTTCATTTCTCCTAAATCCCACGAATTCTCTTTCATCTTTTATATGGCATATCATCCATAATTTATTTATTATAACAAATTTGACAGCTTCTGACAATCAAAGGGGCTTTCTTTACACTTTTTTGTCAGAAATCAGTCGCAATTTTTATAAAAGTCATACTTGCTCCGTTGTGTCTTTCGAGTCTGTCAAACAAAAATCATCGCATATCTTCCAGCCAATTACGGATTTGACCGCAAAACCCTTTTTATTATACACAAATTTCCAAAGAAAAAAATGTGCTTTTTTCTTAAAATTCTATTGAAAAACCTTCGTTTTCTTTACTTTTTGCCGAAAATCCCGTATAATACCCAAATTGTAAAGGAATTGTAAAGCACACAAAAAATCAAACATAAGGAGGTTATGCCTGTGTTTTTCAATTGTTTTCAGCAAAAGGACCTGCCCTTTTCCTGGAAAAAAACCATACTTACGCTTTTGATCAGCGCCTTTGTGGCAATGTGTCTGGTATTTCTCATTACCACTCAGCATCCCCTGCGTGTGGGAATGGAAATCCTGACCCATCCTGGTATCCTGCTCTGGAATTTCCTGCCAGCACTGCTGGCTGTATGCCTTGTGTACTTTATCACAGGACGGCTGTTTTTTTCCTCTGCCCTGCTGCAGGTAGTCTGGATTTTGTTCGCCGTCAGCGATAAAATCAAAGTTTCCATGCGGCAGGAACCTCTGCTGCCCACGGACCTGACACTGATCAAAGAAGCCCTGACCATCGTCAAGACATTCCCCGTCTATATGCTGGCACTCATCGGTATTGGCGCAGTTGCTGCTATTGCCATATTGATATTCAGTTTCATTCGCAGTGAAAAACAGCGTCCGCCTGTCATCGCCCGTCTTGTGGGAATTCTTTGTGTCGTACTGGCGGCGCTTGGTCTGAACAGTTTGGTTTATGACAACAAAGACCTTTATGACGGTTATCCTGTTGTGGAAAATCCCTATTTCCAGGTCAATCAGTATAACACCCGCGGTCTGGTCTATTCTTTCTTCCATCAGCTAAACATCATGCGTCTGCAGGCACCGGAAGGCTATGACAAAACACAATATGACAACCTGACCAGCGCGCCAACTGTCGCTGACGGACAGCCTGCCCCCAATATCATCATGATCATGGGCGAAGCCTATTCTGATCTGAGTGAAAACGAACACATCAGCTTTGAGGGCTACACAGACCCCATGGCAAATTACAAAGAACTCTGCGCCAAAGAAAATGCCGTCAGCGGCCATATTGCCGTTGCCAATTTCGGCGGCGGTACATCCAACACAGAGTATGATGTACTCACAGGGCTGCCTACCCGTTTTCTGGATACGGCACTGCCCTCCTATAATTTCATCCATCACGAAATCGACGCCCTGCCTTACCGGCTTTCTCAGATCGGTTATGAAACCGCTTCCATCCATCCCGGCTACGCATGGTTCTATAATCGCCAGAACGTATATCCCGATCTTGGCTTTGAAACTTGCTATTTCCTGGAGGATTCTTTTGATCTGGCTTCTCAGGGCATCGGCGGCTATGTCAATGAAGAGGCGACCATGGATAAGATTCTTTCCGTATTTGAGGAAACCATCCAGTCTTCTTCCGCGCCGGTATTCTCCTTTACAGTTACCATCCAGAATCATGGTCCCTATGAGAAAAAATATGGCACCCTGCCACAAAATTTCTCTACTGATGTGGAACTGACAGAAACAGAAACGGACCTGCTGACACAATATTTCTACGGCATGATCGACGCTGACCGGGAAATCGGCAGATTGGTGGATTATGCGGAAAACAGCGAAGAACCCATCATTCTGGTTTACTTCGGCGACCATCTGCCGGGCTTCTCCAACGGTATGGAATCCTTCGACCTGCTGGATTATCCCAAAGACGCCAACGGCACACCGGAAGAACAGACTGCCGTTTATGAAACTCCCTTCGTGATCTGGGCAAATGACAGCGCTGCCGCGCAGTGTGGTTTTGCGGAAAATATAACAGAAGCGGCTCTGCCGGAAAACGGCATCATCAGTTCCTTCTATCTGGGCGCCCTGACCACGGAACTGGCAGGCATAGAAGGACTTTCTCCTCTTTATGACATGCTCAATGACATGCGGAAAGAATATCCTGTCCTTTCCGATATGTACCATGTGGATGCCCAAGGCAACTATGTGCAGGAGCTGCCGGAAGATATGCAGAAACAGCTGGATACCCTGATTGGCTGGCAATATTATATTCTTTTCGATCAAGTGCTGCCTGCCGCAAACAGCGAACAATAAACATCAAAAGCTGAAATCCTTTTCATAGGGACTTCAGCTTTTTTGTTTTCCCTTTACTTGTATGGAAGAAAATACCATGCTATACTGACATCAACCATACACAAAGGAGGAATCTTTATGGAAATTCTGCGTGAACACGCCCGAGCCATCATCCACGATACACTGAAGCAGGTCCTGCCCCACGCCGCTGTACAACGTGCTTTGGAAGGACGGCAGTTTCCCGGAAAATGTATTGTCATTTCCATCGGAAAAGCCGCTTGGACCATGGCAAAAGCCGCTTCTGATTTATTGGGAAACACCATTGACCGAGGCGTTGTTCTGACCAAATATGGGCATAGTCAAGGAGAAATCCCCGGCTTTATCATCGCCGAAGGCGGGCATCCTCTGGTAGATGAAAATTCCATTGCCGGTACAGAAAAAGTCCTTGCCGCAGTGGAAAATCTCACAGAAAAAGATACTGTCGTTTTTCTCATTTCCGGCGGCGGTTCCGCATTGTTTGAAAAGCCCGCGGGTTCCCTCACATTGGCAGATATGCAGAACGTCACCAGCCAACTTTTGGCATGCGGCGCAGAAATCACAGAGATCAATACCATCCGCAAACATCTTTCCGCGGTAAAAGGCGGACGTTTTGCCAAACTTTGCGCACCAGCCTCCATCATTGCCATCGCCCTCAGTGACATTCTGGGAGATTATCCAGATGCCATCGCTTCTGGTCCTGCCACAGCGGATACCTCCACCTGCGCCGATGCCATGGCAGTAGCGGAAAAATACCATCTGGATTTCTCTCCTGCCGTTTTAAAACAGTTACAGGAAGAAACCCCTAAAGAAATCACCAACTGTGAAATGCAGATCACAGGCAGTGTATCCCAGCTTTGTGCATTTGCCGCAAAAGCGGCGGAAAAACTGGGCTATACACCACTGACCCTTTCCACCATGCTGGACTGCGAAGCCAGAGAAGCCGGACGTTTCCTTGGCTCCATGGCAAAGACTCTGGAAAAAGGTGAAGGACCTCTTTCTGGTCCCTGTGCTATCCTCTGCGGTGGTGAAACAGTGGTACATCTGACAGGCAAAGGTAAGGGCGGCAGAAATCAGGAACTGGCGCTTGCTGCCACTCCCTATCTGGACGGCATGAAAAACGCCCTTGTGGCTGCTGTAGGCTCTGACGGCACCGATGGTCCTACCGACGCGGCAGGTGGCATGGTTGACGGCAGCACCATGACAGCTTTGCGGCAGGCAGGACTTTCCATTGACGCAATGCTGGCGGAAAACGACGCTTACCACGCTTTGAAAGCCGTAGACAGCCTCATCATCACCGGTCCCACAGGCACCAATGTGAATGACCTGTATTTCCTGCTGTTCCGTCCATAAAACTAAAATCTTATTTTTTTCACAGAAAACCAACAATAGCCGGAATCCCTGAAACAAAAGGATTCCGGCTGTTCTATTCTATCTGGATTTCACAGAGATTATTTTCTTAAGAAACATTTGGTTCCACACGTCGTTTATTTTCTTGCACCGACAGCTTTTCCCCTCCATAGGATACAAGAGAACAACATAAGGAGGCATCTCCATGAAAGAGATCGCATCGAATTTCCTGCCGGACATGGGCGAAGCAGAAACTGCTATGGACTGCAACGCCTGTGTCATCCAAAAAGTGGGTCTGGCGCAGGCTTTCGTCCCCAGTCAGCCCTATCAAACCCCTTCATCCCCAGAACAAAGTTTGATTTGCGGCACCGCTTTTTCTGATCTTTCCATGCCCTATGTACAGGGCAGCCATATCAAACGCAACGCAAAGGAGGTCACCTCATGGAACGCGAAATGATGCTCCAAAAACTTATGGAACTGGATTTTCTGGCAGTGGATTTAGGATTGTATCTGAACACCCATCCTACAGAAACAGAAGCCATCAACGCTTATAATCAGACCATCGAAGCCGCTGACACCCTGCGGATGAAATTTGAAGCGGCTTATGGTCCTCTGTGCTCCTTCCGCAGTTATGCCGCTGATACAGAAAACTGGCAGTGGAAAAACGATCCATGGCCTTGGCAAAGAACAGCAAATCTCTCTATGGCTGGAAAGGAGTGTATGTAAATGTGGATTTATGAAAAGAAACTGCAGTTTCCTGTAAAAATCACCCGTCCCGATGCCCGTATGGCAAAAATCATGATCGAACAGTATGGCGGTGCTAATTGTTTTAGGATATACATAAAAAGCAGCCTTTCGGCTGCTTTTTTAGTACCCCATATCTTTAATATCTGCCTTCATCCGCTCTGCCCAGCTGTCGTATCTTCTCATGGATTCTTTCCACAGTTTTCCTTCGATACTTTCCGGCGCAGACTGCATTCCGCTTCCTGCCATTTTTTGCTGTACTTTCATCAGGACCTCTTTACTCTGATCATAGTCTTCACTCACTCTTCTTTTAGCTTTCATGGCATACATTCTGGCGCATTCTTCCATTCCATCTTCTTTTGCTTTTTTCGCTGCGTCCACATAGTATGCTGCGTCCTTCAGATCATCATCCAGTACATACATTGCATCTTTTAATGCCTGATGCATATCCATTTTTTCCATCTTACAATCCTCCTTTTACCCCTGCAATCTCTTGATACAGTTTTTCCACATCGTTTGCATCAAACAGGATGCCTGCCACTTCGACTTTTCCTTCTTTTTGCACTTCTTGCTTGGCTACCTCATACAGTTTATCCAGTTCGATTCCCTCTGCATCTTTAATGCCGATAGTTTCCAGCATTGGATGTTCCAGATATTTTTCCGCTACGCTGTCAATCCCTACTGCCAGCATGATTCTAATACCCACGCCCTTTGCTCCATGCAGTTGTGGTGACAATTCTTTATCCACATATCTCTGGATTCCCATTTTGATTTCCTGTTTTGTTGCTTTCATACTGATTCCTCCATTTTAGAAAAGGGGCTTTTCGCCCCCTTTCTTATGCTGTCTGTGTTTTTGTAGATTCCGCAGGTGTTGTCGGTGCTGTCCAACTGTTATATCTAGGCATAACTTCTGGACAGATATTTTCTGTAGGCATTACCAGTTTACCCGGTACAAATGTTGCGTTTACATAGCAGTACAGGTTCTGATCCCCTGCGGTTCTGCGTTCTGCTTCCAGTGCAATAGCACCTTCCAGCTCTTTTTTCACACAGTGCAGGTCTTTTTCATTCATCATCTGCTGCATTTCCATTTCTTTTTTGATACATGCTACCTGTTCATTCAGTTTTGCCAGTGCATTACCCGTTTCAATCAGAGCGCCTGTAGTATCTTTTACTACTTCTCTGATCCTGTCATCCTCTGACCTGAAAAGAGTATACATTTCTCTCTGGCTCTGTGCTGTCTGCTGTTCTGTGAAACGCTCTGCCCTTTCCTGCGCCAGAGCTGCTTCCAGTGCGGATACTGTACCGCCACAGCCGGGATTGCAGTTTCTGTTCCAACCATTCCAGCCGTTATTGCATCCACCAAAAAGATTTCCTGCATTGAGCATACCGCCTGCCAGTGCGCCTACGCTGCCAATGATACCTGTTGTCAGTGCCGCTGTCCCTACGCCTTTACTTGCAAATTCTGCCATTGTCCATTCCTCCTTTGAATGTATGTATGTTTTTTTCTACATACAAATGTTATCCCGAAACAACGGACAGAACTTTCTGCATTTTTGTTAAATTTCTTTGATTTTTCTTTTGATTTCTCGTATAGCTACACTTATTGTGGATTCGCTGCAATGTAAATCCATAGCAACAGAAACGATGGTTGCAGATTCATTTCTTTTGAATTTCAGAAATACCGCTTCTTCTCGTTCTGTCAAACCTGCTTTTTCTAAAATCCAATCTCTTTGGATGTTCGTATACTTATGAAATCTCTTTAACTCCAAATCCTCACGCCCGTTCCAGAATTGGTGTTGCCCCCTTGAATGATACTTTGTAACCTGTCTGTTCTGCAAAGTCCCGAATAGTGACGCAGTTTGTTACATCGCCATTTTCATCAATGACTTTGACGCCCATCATTTCCACTTCTTTTCCCAGCAGGATAACTTTGATTTTCTCCATCTCATTCCCTTCTCCCTTATACTCCACGCCAAAATGCAGGCACACACCCCTGCAGATTGCCTTTGCAACCTTTTTTCTGTAGGCATCACTTTTCAGCATTGCCGCTTCCTGCGGATTTGTCATAAACCCACACTCTACCAAAACCGCAGACATTTTCGTATCTCTCAAAATGCCCAGACTGTTTCCAGATTCTTTGATTCCTCTATCCTTCAGTCCGGTTTCCTTGATGACTTCTGACTGGATTTTCTGCGCCGCATCCAGTGTATCTTTGTCTTTTTTGGAATAAATCCAGCTTTCCACGCCGTTTGCGTCATTCCATCCGCTTCCAAAGGCATTGGCATGAATGCTGATATACAAATCCGCTCCGGCGTCATTTGCCCTCTTTGCCCGCACAGAAAGCGGTGTGTCTGTTTCTTCCGGCGCTGTCTGCAGTACGGAAAATCCGCAGCGTTCCAGTTCCTTTTCCAGATAATTCACCGTTGCTTTGTTGAATTCATTCTCTTTCATAACGGTTCCATTTGCAAAAGGCGGGGTACGTTTCCCCGCCGTTTCTGCACCATGACCGTCACCGATAGCAATTAGATACATGGTTCAACCTTCTTTCTTTTCATCCTTCAGACCTGCGCTTGTTGGTTCGATGAAAACCCCCAGCACTGCCAGTGCCGCCGTACCCAGCAGGAAAGGATTTTTCACCACATCCAGTGCTGCACTACAAAGCGCATCCCAGCTAGTGAACATGGACGGTTCCATGCCCGTAGCCGTCAGGATAACGCCGCCGATGCCAACCCAAAACCAAGGATTTTTGAATCTGTCTTTATTCATAATGCTCACTCCTTCGCCTTGTCACCGATTGCTTCAAATGGTGCATTTTCTTCGATCCAGTTATCTTTTAATGTGACACCATCCTCTTCATACAGCATGATATTGTCATTACACTTCATGCCATCTGCTGTTCGATAGATGCATCTGGTACGCATTTCCCAGCCTTCAGGAACTTTGATTTTTGTACTACCAATCTGTTCATAGCTTGCAGGGTTCGCATTAGACAGAAATCCAAAATCTTTTACAGGTGCAATGGCATGTGAACCATCAGCAACCCATTTTTTCCCAGAATGTCCCGGACGCTCATCATTAACGATTGTTGCCTTGAACGGCACACCATCTTTCAGCCATTCGCCAAATGGTGTAAATTCGTATGTAACACCATTTTTCACAAACTTTCTCACTGCAAAATCTTTTTTACTCATGTTTCCTCATCCTTTCTGTTCTCATCTACTCTTTTCTATCAAAACACCTATGTGTTATGACCTCATTTTGCGATACTTTCAACCGCCTTTTTGTTCAGGTAGTCCTTCTGCTCATTCTTCACTTCTTTTGCGAAATCCAGTGCTTCCTGAAACTTTTCATTTTTTTCTAAATCGTGGTGTTCTTTGATGGCGTCTGCCAATGCCATACACAGGCTCATGCAGGCAGTATTTCCACGGATGGATAACAGCCACATTTCCTCTCTTGCGGTTTCCTTCTCCATCCTTTTTTTCTCGTTTGTTTGCAACTGCAGCTTAAATGCTGTATCTTTTCTATTCAGAATCGCCGCCAAAATCACCATACATGCAGGTGCAATCAGGATTTCCACCAATTCCTTGATATCCATAACACTCACCCCTCGTATAACTGAAATGACGCAGGCACATTATGTGGCGCCCACTGCAGTGATGTTATTGGATTTGCGTAACAAAGATAGACTTTGCCATCTTCCCAATCCCTTACCTTCATTCCGACATCTACGTCCATATTCAATACGCCCGGAAATACGCCTTTTGCATCAGGAATAGGACGCACTGCGTAGTTATTGGTGGCTTTGTCCGGTGCATATTCTGAAATTTTCTGTATCTCTGTTCGTGCCTGATAACCAATACCCTGATACAGCCAAAGGCTTTTCGCTGCCGCATTCTTTCCATCTGGTTCCCAATCTTTCCAACTTCCGGCAAACGTGCCTGCCGTTGCTGGTACATCTTTTCCGGCAGCAGCAATGGCTTCTGTCATTTCTGCGCCGCAGGCTTTCAGTTCCCGGATATTCTGTAAAACAATTTCTTTATTTGCCAAAATCTCACTCATCCAATCCCCACCTCCTTGGTAACAGCATCATAAAATTCCTGCCGATCGGCTGTATCACCGCCGGAAGAACCACCTGACATGATATACTGCTTTTCATCCTCACTGATGGTTCCGGCAGTGACCATCTGGGAGAGCTGTTCCTCTGTCAGTTCGCCTTTCTTGTATTTCCCTTTGTAGTATCCCAGAAAAAGTTCTGCACCTGATTTCATACGATCAGCCCCCTTTTCACAAGTTCCTCCATGACGCTGTCCGCTCCTTCCTGCCGGATTTCGTCTTGAGTTTTGTTCATCTGCGCCTCCATGCGGTCAAGCTGTGTTGGCTCCGGCTCTGGTGGTTCTGGTGGTGTGTAGCTTTCCCAGGAGGCACCGTTCCATTTTTTGTTGGTTGGGTCAAAATCTTCATCAATCTGTATCATGTTTGGCTTATACATTTCACCGGAAAGGTGGCTGATGCCGACGATATAACCATTTTTGTCAATTTGTGCGTAATGATGATACATAAAAACACCTCCTTAGAAACATTCTATTACTTGCCATGAAATCGTCATAGATAAATTATTTATATTGTCTCCACTAGTATATATAGTTAGTTCTGTTTCAGTTAAAGATTGAACTATTGAACCAGTTACAAATCTTCCTGCATGTGATGAGTTAATATCACCAGTTACATTTAGTATAACAAAACATTTTTCTGGATTTACCCTTGATATTGATATTTTCTTAGTATCTTCTTCTTTTGAATAACTCACAGTACCTCGTTGAATACTCTTCACGGAACCTGTTGGCATTTTCTCAGAAATACTCTTCACTTGACCAAACAGTGTCAATGTTCCAGAAGTATCCACACTCGTTCCAATTTTCCCATCAATCCCCGTGATCTTCGTCAGCACCTCTGCCAGTTTTTCCAGCAGCACTTTTTTCAACTGTGCCAGCCGTCCAAACAACGTAGGCTGTGTATCGGCGTCACTTTCTTCACCGATTTTGTTTTTGATGTCCACCACATTTGCTGCCAGCTCCGGGTCTTTTTCCAGTGACTTCATGGTTTCATCAATCTTTTCAAAATTCTCATTCAGTTTTCTGATATCTGCCTTATCGTCCAGATCCGGCAAATTCAAATTATAATTACTAGAAAACTTCACCCCAATTTCCCTCCTCTACTTCTCCCCATGTTTTCTCTTGCGCCCATTCCCATGTGTATGCCAGCAGATCACGCCAGCTATGGGTGCGGTACACAAATTCAAAACCAATATGGGCAGGTTTGATTTTTTCAATGGTAGCAGTGATGCTTTCGATGTATTTCGGCACCCCGAAGATCTGTGTGAAAGAAATGATGATTTTCCCTCCGATAAACTGCACATCTACGGCGCCATTGTCCCAGGCTTCTGCCACATCCTGAATCATTTCGATGGTGAATTTCTTTCCCTTTGCCGCCAGCCAGTTTGACTGTACGTTCTGGCGTCTTTCCGCTATATCCGCATCTTTCGGCGGTGTGATACCCAGATAGCCTTCGATGAGTTTCACGCCCGTTTCTGTCATGGTGTCGAAAAACTCCTGTTTTTCCGATTCATCCAGCCGTTCCAGCACGCCCTCCACTGCCAGCCCGGCTGCATTGTATAATGCTCTTACAAAATCGTCTTTTTGGTACAGCTTATTATTATGCTGCACCATTCTTTCTCCCGCTTCATTCACTGAACATCACCGTCCCTAATGTTGCCACTTCTCTTTCCCCAACTGGGATATTGGCTGTACCGTCATTTATTGTCAAATTCTGATAATCAATGACGCCCGGTGTGGTAAAAATGATGTTTGCCAATGCCGCATAGCTGATATATGCCACCTGAAAGGCTTTCTCTTTCAGTTCTTCTGTGATTGCCTGTTTGATGGCTTCCTGCACATCAGACAGTTCATACCCTTCCAGCAGAACCAGCGTAGCTGTCAGGTTCAATTCTTTTTTCGTGGCAGTGGTAACGGTACAGTATGCCCCTGCAGGTGCCTGTCCTTCCCCTCTGCCGTTGCTGTCTGGGTCGATGTATTTCTGCACTGCCTGAATCAATTCTGTGGACGCTGGCTGCCCGTCATTGCCAATGATGCAGACCTCCACGGTATTTTCTCCAAACGCCAGCGCAAAACATTTTGCTTCCCCTACGCCTGCCACTTCCTTTGCCCACAGTTCATAGTGGGCTTTGTTGCCGCTCACAATGGGCTTTTGCAACTCATCATAGAATCTTTTTTTCAGTTCTTCATCGCTTTCCTGCCGATACCCGTTTCTGGTAGGCGCTTCATTGGTCACTGCTGTGATGCCTGCGATTGTGACAGGAATCTTTGTGATGCTTCCTGCACCCACGTTTCCGCTTTCTCCGGCGATGACTGCCTGAATGGGTATCTTTCCACTGTCTACCACATTGGCTGCCTGTGTGGTCTTGTATTGGATATTATCCGGCGTGGAAAACAGGCTGCCCCGCGGCACCAGCCCTTTTCCTGTTACGGTCACTTCCCCAACAGCAAACACAGCCGGACGCCGTTTGATGCCTGTCAGCTGATACACACGCCTTGTCAATTCATCACCGGACAGGTTTTCGATGTCCAGTTTCGCTTCGATGATATCGGCTCTTTCATACAAATCAGCCGCTTCAATGGCAAATGCCGCTGTCAGGTCGTACATGGGAAATCCTACTGTTTTTGCATAGGAATCAGGGATATTCCCCAGCATTTTTTCCAGAATGACTTGTGGATCATACGTTGACATCTACTGTCACCCCCTCCCCGGTATAAAGAATTGCTGTAAAATAGATGTTCAGCCTGCCGTTTTTCGCTGCCGCCGAAAAATTGATGATATTTGAAATACATCTGGAAAGCACCACATTTTCTCTGATTTGCCGCTGGATTTCGCTATATATGAAACCTTTTGGCAGTGCCTTATACCCGATGATTTTATCTGTTTCGATGCCAAAGCCTGTTTCAAAATACACCTGATGCCGCCCCGGCAGTGTGCGACACATCAATTCCAGCCACTGTTTGACCGCTTCTTCCTGCGTTACTTCCTTGGCTTTTCCGTTTGTAAACACAAAAGCCTTTTTTTCATAATCAAACTTGATACTTCTCCCAACTTCCTGCACAGGCACCATTTTTGACGCAGCCTGCTGCGCCTGTTCAATGGTTCTTTCATCAATGGGAAACATGGCGCTTCCCCCTTTCATTCCAAAATAGCCACGGTCAAAAACTCCTGTACGCCCAAAACAGCCATGGTTTTTCCGATGTACTCCCGTCTGTCCTCATCCTGCAGCATCTTCCGCTTGATATCGTCAGATACCCGCAGATCCTCTCCTTCCTTCAAGATGATCTGCCCATCACTGGCATTGCAGATCAGCGGCACCTGCTGTTGGATGGTGGCATAGTACAATGTCAAACCGTTCTTTGCTTTTTTGTTTCCTTCTTTCAGTGTTTTTGCCAACTGTACAAATTCATCATCCATCAAACCACCTCTGTTTTCATTATGTCCATGCTCATGGTGTGACCTGCGCCGAATGTATGGGTGACATTTTTCACCAGATACACCCCTGTCACCTCAAACTTATCAGAGGAAAACAACAGCAGCACACCTGCTTCTACCGCTTCCGATCCCAGCATATTGGACACATTTCTGGTTTTCTTGACCGTGTTGTTTTCTCTCAATTTGTTTTCCGCAACCGTTTGCGGATTTTGCTCATCACCGGACTGTTTCACCACATCCAGCATCCGCCCGAATTTCGCTATGCTGGCGGTGTCTTCTGCCGTTGCAAGAATTTTAATGGTTTCGTTATCCTCCGATACCACCTGCACTGCATTTCGCAGCTCTGCTATGCTGTCACTACCACCCACGCTGCCCAAAGCATATGTGATGTCCAGCGTATTCCCTGTTTCAAATTTATGATAGGCGTATGTGATTTTGGTCGGATACTCATAAATATTGAGCTTTCCGCCTTTCACCCGCCAGAAATAGTTCTTTCCTTGTTCTGCCGTCACTTGTTCCAGGATATCTTCCAGAATCTCTGCACAGCTTTCTTCAGCATAGATTTTCTTGATTTGTGTAGGCATACTGGGCATAGTTCCCAGCGGAATACCAGCTTTTTCACATAACTTTGAAATGGCTGTGTTCGCATCCGTTTTTACCTGCAAAATAACATCATTGTTTTTGATATAAAAACCATAATCATACGCCGTCATTTCTCCGGCAATGCCCCGCTCGACTATAATTCCGGAAAACAATGTCTTTGTTTCGCCGATCAGGTCGATTTTATCTCCGACGTCCAAATTCGGCAGACTGTTATACAGGTATCTGTCCTGCGGATTGACTGGCATATTCCACTTCAATTCCATGGTCACGCTGTCCAGATTGTCCGACAGGCTGATACTGCCGCAAAAATCCGTGATATCTGTTGTCCGGTTCCATACCATCCTAACCATTGATGCCACCTGCTCTCACGAATACATATTCTGTCATGTCCAGCGTATAGTCCACATCGCCGTTTTTCCGGTATTTGTATGTAAAATTGTCAATGCTGACCGCCATGTTCAGCACTTCCCGGTCGTTGTTGTCAGAAATTACGATTCGTGCCGGAATACGCTGTGTTTTGATGGATTTGAAAAAATCAATATAGGCTTGTGGGTTGACGTCTGCGTATGGTGACATCCATGGATAGCGTTTGGAAGGGAAGAACGAGGAAAGGGACATGGTACGCAATTCTTTATTTCCGATCATGCGGATATTTACCGTCAATCCCTGAAATGTGTCGTTTCCCTGTGCTTCCGCAATTTCAAATTCCGGTGCTGTAGGCATAACCATAATTTCTGCATTGTTGTTGATACTGAAAACGATTTCCATATTCTTCCCCCTTTCTTACGCCACATCCAGCGCTTCTTTGATTCTCTTTGCAATAATGCGCCCTGTTGCGTCTGGATCACTTCCGCCGTTTACATTGACATTGATGTTATATACTCTGTTTCCCATCATCTGCTTTGTTTTAGTGTGTGGGAAAACCTTTGTGCCGGATGGCAGCTGTACCAGTTCCCCTCTGCCGCCTTCGTTGATTCTTGTTATACCTCCACGGAAATATGATGTCCCCGTCGCATATCCTGTTTTTGTCAGTACACCCGGCTGGCTTAATTTATCCCAAACCCAACTTCCGGCATTTACGACACTTCCTAATACTGGAACGTTTCTAATTTTTTCACCCAGCCAGTCAATTTTTCCACCAATCCAGCTAAAAAAACTACCCGCTTTAGATTCAATCCAGTTCAATGCTCCTCTGGCTTTTTCTTCAATTCCTAAAAAGAAGCCAGCAAGTTTGTCATATAATCCTTGCGCCGCTGCTTTGACTTCTTCCCAGTGCATCGCCAGTGCTACACCTGCAGCTATCAACAGCCCTATCCCCACTATCAACAGCCCAAGTGGGTTCATTGTCATTGCCAGGTTTAACGCCGTTTGTGCTGCCTTTACCGCCGTTGCTACGGTTTGATACGCTTTCCATAATGCAATGACTTTAGTCAGCACATTAAACGCTACCAGCGCCCCCACAAGCCCACTCATGACAGGTATTAGCCAGTTTGCGTTATCTTTTGCCCACTGGAAGGCATTGCTTAGCTTGTCTATTGCTGCCGCTGCTTTTTGTGCTACTTTTTCAATGGTGCCGTCATTCTGCCACCTTGTCATGGTATCTGCAAGCTGTGAAATCTTCTGTTTCACTTTGTCCAATGCACTACCTTGTCGCACGCTGCCATCGTCCATAATACCCACAATTTTTGCCAGACTGTTTTTTGTTACGCCCGTTACCGTTGACCATAAGCCTTTTGTGGTTCCTGCCAGTTTTTCCATCCCTCCGGCGAAACGCTTATTCATGATCTGCACCAAATCATCCATGTTGTCCACGCCTTTGATGCCGAATTCTTTCATGCGTTCCCACTCTCCGGCTTGTGCATCTATGATGGCTTCTGTTGCCTGCATGATGTCTTTCCCAGTTGCACCTGCCATATTGCCGGCATAGGTCAGCCATTTTTTACTATCCATGCCCATAGCTTCCAGCATGGCTGTTGCTTCTACCAGTTCGCCACCTTCAAAGGGTGTTTTATTCGCCATGGCAATGGCATTTTTCATCAGCTCTGCGGCTTTTTCTGTGCTTCCTGTGGCTGTTTCCAGCTGGGCTTTATACGTTTCCAAATCAAACGCTTCTTTAAAGCCCATGGCGGCTCCTGCTGCCCCCATAGCCGCAGTAAATTTTGCCGCATTTTTTACAGCACCCGTAAATGCATTATTGATGGAACGCCCCCATTTATTGATCTGGTTCTGTCCCATCTTCATTTGTTTTGTCAGCTTTTCGACCTCTTTTTTTGTCCCAACCAGTGGCTTTGAAAACTTATCTTTCAGGCTTAACAGGATATTAACCTTTTTTGTTGATGCCATCTTTCAACCTCCCTTCTGCTTCTTCCCATGCTTCCGCTTCCACTTCCATGGATGCGATATAAAATAATTGTTCCAGAAAGGTCAGGCTTTCCAGTTCCCGCAGGCTGTGTCCTTTTTGGATATAGTAGTGAAACAGGGCGGCTTCCCCGCCGCCCCGTATCAGTTTTTTACATCATCGACAGGATTTTTTGTACCCTCTTCTTCTGCCAGACCGTACATATCCAGAATTTCTTTTGCTGCTTTCTCAATCAGCCCCATGTTGCTCTCAAAAACTTTTTCCACTACATCCATAGGTTCTGCACAGCCATAGGCAGTCTGCAATTCCTTCTCATGCAGTACTGGACAATGGTCATATACCAACTTCATTTCTGCCTGAAATCTGTCATTTGTAGTTTCTGTTTCCATGTCCAGTGTCTTTGCAACCGTTCGCAGGTCTTTTTTCGTTGCCTGAATGGTATTCCCTTCCTGGTCAATGACAACCATTCTCACCTGTAACTTATCTGCTTTGCTCTGAGTGGCTCTTGCCACCAATTCTTCCAGATTTAATTTTGCCATATCTTTTTTTCCTCCATCAGATCATGTCGATATAGTTGAAATCAGCAAATTTGAACGGCACTTCCATTTCCAAAATTGCCTTGTTTTCAAATTTCAGCAGCATCAGTTCATCAACGGTCACTTCCAAAAATTCCACACGCTCTGCGCCCAATGCTGTTGGGTCTTCCAGTTTTCCCACATATTTAATATCAGGTAAAATCCCTGTTCGGATGCCTTCTGCAATCTTTTTTGCAATTCTGGAATCTACTTTATGTAATACGATTGTTCCTTCTCCGGTATATCCCATATACCGCTGATGGGTTCCCAGATCACCTGCGAAATTGACTTCCTCGTATGTCATTGATACTTTTGCTTCAAAACTTTTTGTTTCAGCCAAAAGTTCTCCATCCATCCACAGCCTGCCATAAGTCCCACGGATGATGTTATTTGTATTCACTTTGTCCATACGTCTTCCCCCTTATGTCAGTGTAATATTGAATGTCAGATTTTCCATGGCGTCCAGAATCTTCACATTCCCTGCCAGATTGACGTTATCCCTGAAGGTCATGTTTTTGACTTTCTGCTCTGTCCAGTCTGCCGCTTCTGGTGCGCCAGTAGAAATCCACTGCTCTCTCTGGGCTTCAACGTCAACGCCTGCGACGTTGTTAAAATTCGGATCAAGCACACTTTCCGCCGCAAGTTGACGGAAATAACTGTTTACTGCAGAAATGAACAGCACCTGATTGTCGTATCTATTTTTGTATTTTCCGCAGTAGTAGTCCGCAAATGTCTGTCCGATGTCCTCCTGGATCATGTCCATTGCTTCCACCACTGTGATTTTCTGCATATCTTCTGTGGCGTCCTCTCCCAGTGTTTTCAAGCTGTTGACTGCTGTTCCAGCTCTTACGTCTGCGCCATCATTCCAGAGTACAAATTCACCTTTGCCCACTGCTGCATCAAAACCTTCCGGTTCTGTTACGCTTTCCAACTCCTGAAAAATGCTGTATGTTGCAGACCGTGTGAACGGCAGCCCTGCCAGCAGCCCACAAATACGGGCTGTATAGCTTGCTACCGGATATGCTGCTGTTTCTTCCTTGAACTTGATTCCCTCATTGGTAAAGTTCACAACGTGCATATCATCCGTTGTGGTTGCCTTATATACAACCGCTTTCCGCTTCTTCCTTTTGTTCTTTGCATTGATTTCCTTGATGTACGCTGCCACCTTATCCTGTTCCCCGCTGGTTCCACTGAGATAGCAAAGCCAGTTGTAATCAATGTTTTTCAGCAAATCAGCCGCATTATCAAATGTGTTTTCTGCTGTCAGCTTCACTGTATATACGGTATTCGGCAGTCCAATAAACGCACCCAGAATGGCTTTGTAGTTCTCTGCTGTATATTCTTCTTTTTTCACTTCTGAAGAAAAACTGTATTTATTTACTGTGTTTTCCCCTTCTGTCGCATCGTTCATCACGATGCAAACAACACCTCTTTCACTTCTCTGAATGGCTGAAACAGCCATTTTTCGGAAAATGACTTCAATATTTGGCATAGTCTGTGCCATCCATCATCCCTCCTTTTCATATCCTTTGATTCTGTCATTGAGTACTTCCATCAATTCCCCTTCCGGTTCGACATATGGATGCACCATATCCACATTGACAGTAACTTTCAGCGTCATGTCTTTTCTGTCCAGTTCATAGTCCTGTTCTTCTGTCGGTATCATGTACCCATCTGGAAATGTCACTCTGTCCACGCTCAACAGTCCCTGTATTTTCTTCATAATGTTGTACATATCGGCATATCCGCTGTACCTGTTTTGCGAAAAATAGTATATTTCCAAATCAAAATTATCATGTGTATATAGTCCAATCCGGTCATGCGTGATATTTTCTGTCTGGATGATAAACGCCGGACGTGGGAAATCTTCTTCGATGTCCTTATCAATGACAGGAATATCAAATTCAGATTCTAAAATAGCCGTGAAACCTGCCACGGCTGTTCCAATATCCGCCATTAACTCAACCCCTTATCCAGCAGATCATCAATAAAATCCAGCACATCTTCTTCAAATTCTTCTGAAAAAAAGGCTTCGACCTTATCTTTTATCCGCTTCCCTTTGACCACTTTTCCTCCCGGTGTACGGTGTTCATAGTCCACCACGTTTTCATGTGGCGCCATGTGTACTCTGATCTGGTATGCGTTTTCTGCTGGGTACAGGTAAGCCTTACCCTGCTTAACCATTTTTACCAGATTTCCTGTTCTGACTTTGTACCCTGTCCGCAGACCGCCTTTCACCTGTTTAGTCACCTTGCTTCCTTCTTTTCTCATAAAGGATTTTGATTCCTTCGGCATGGTTTCATTGGCAAGCTTCAAAATATCTCTGTTCAGTTCATCCAATTCGGTATAATCGAATCCATTCATCAAATCACCACCTCACAGAAGATTTCCAAAACCTCTCCTGTCAGGTATGGGTCTAAAATATACAGTATCTCATATCGTTGACCGCCTGCCATGAACCACATCCCCGGTGTGATGCTGCTGTCATATCTGACCGTTATTTTATGTGTCGTGCGGGACAATGTGCTTTCTGCGGTGCGTCCGCTTAACATGCTCCCTGTTTGTGGTTTCACTTCTGCCCACACATCTTTCACTTTTGTTTCTTCCCATTTTTTCTGCCCGATGCTGTTTTTTTCTTCTGTCTGGACGTGCTGCCACAGTTCGATTTTTCGGTTTAATCTTCCGGATATATTGTTCATGGTGCCCTCCTTACAGAAAATTTTTATCGTGCAATTTCAAAATGGTGGTTGCTGTTGGATTTTCCTTGCCATTTGTTACGGTCATGCTGCGGTTATCGTACATATCCGCAACCAAAATATATACCACCATGGATAAGTCTTCGTGTTCATCCATATATGCATCATCAATGGCATTTCTGCTCTTGATATAGCTTTTTGCTGCCGTCAAAGCATTCTGCAGAAACCTTTCGGTTTCTGCATCTGCTTCTGCCCTGCAATATTCCAGGCAATCTTTGACTGTGATTTCAGATACTTTCATAAGCTCTCATCCTTTACGCACCTGCACCCATTTCCAATACAGCGATGGCGTCTTCATGTGTAATCGCACCATCTACTTCTGCAAATGCAATGATGCCAATGGAATAGGATTTTGCAAACAGTTCAGACAGCACCTGTGTTTCAATACCAAATGGCATATTGATTGCATATCCTTTCAGATCACCGTATACCATGACTTTGTTATTCTGTGCAAATTCCGGCATGTTGTCGGAAAGATATACTCTTTTACCCAGCATCATATATCCTTCTCCTTTTACCATGTCAGGCACCAGCAGGAATCTTCCATTTTCGTCTTTGAGCAGTCTTGCTGCTTCAAATGCGCTGGTGTTCATGATCCATACGGCATTTTTCTGATATTTTGTTTTTACTTTCAGCTGGGTTTTAATGATCAGATCCGCAGTCAGTGTCGCATCAGCCGCAGTCACTTTGTTTGTTGCATTAGGCAGGATACCTTTAATTTTGCTTGCATTTCCTGTCAATGCTTCTTTTTCAATAAATTCTGCCATTTTAGTTGCAACTTCACTGATCACGTGGGATACAATGTCAAAATCCTCATTGTTGATCAGTTTTCTGGAAATCTGTACCAGACTTCCTACAATCCATCCTTTCAGTGTGATTCCTTTGATTTCACCGGACTTTTCTGTCAAATCAGACAGTTCATCAATATACTCTACTTCGATGGCTGTGCTTTTTTCATCGTAATAAGGCAGCACCAGTTCACCTTTTACGTTATATACTGTTGCCAGTTCCATGATTGGACACATTTCTGTTGCTTTTGTAATAATCTGCTGTGCAACTGTTCTAGGGAGGATTTCACCATTTGTACCCACTTTCAGCGCTCGTGTTTCACCTCTGCAGTACTGCTCAAATGCCCGGACTTCTTCCTCTTCGGTTTTTTCTTCCTGTGTTTTGGGGTTATTT
This sequence comes from Clostridia bacterium, assembly GCA_022786605.1. Taxonomy (GTDB): domain Bacteria; phylum Bacillota; class Clostridia; order Lachnospirales; family Anaerotignaceae; genus Anaerotignum. Next base: position 55,390 of record JALFWW010000025.1, read on the forward strand.
CCTGCTTCCCTTTTGGCTCTTTCTTCCGCTGCTGCAATAGTAGCGTTCAAACCTTCCAGTTCTTTTTTGTATTTTTCGTAGTCCTGCTGTTCGGTTTCGGTCATTGCTCTGACTTCTTCTTCCGCCTTATCAATGATGGCTGTCATTTTTAACAGAACATCATTTCTCTTTTCCATCAACTCTTTTACTTTGCTCATTCTGATCTCTCCTTTTCTTGGCTCATCTGTTCTATTTTCTTACTAATATCTGCCTTTCTCCATGTCCAGCCATTTCCGTTTGTTTTCTAACCCCAGAAATGCCGGCGGCTCTTTCTTCTCAACATCTACCGTCATACCGTCAAAACTTCTGGTTTCTACCAGCTCTACTTTTTCTCCCCGCATTTCGTATGACGTGCCTGCATAAGCAGGTGTCAAGCCTACCAGCAGAGATACTTCATTCAGCTGAATATCTTTCAAAATACGGCGCTTGTAGTATTCGTCTGTGTATGTCCATTCATCCTCAATGCACTTAAATCCAAAGGACCAGCCGGTAATTTTTCCCGCTTCCGCCGCCTGCAGGACTTCTTCGTCTTGGAACTTAGCCACTGCATACAGCCCGATGTTATCCTCTTTCAGCGTAAGAACACCGTCTTTTGTGCTGCCCATCACCCTGTCATGGTTCAATTTCAGAAAAATTTCCGGATTGTTATTGATCGCACGGGCAAACACACCTTCCGCTACCTGCTCCACATACTTTGTGCCATCCGGCAGTTCCAAAACCCTGCTGTCACGGCAAATGGCATTGACATAGCCGGAAATGATGATTTCCTGCGCTCTAACTTCAACTTTCATCAATTTTCACACCCCCTTTCCCACTCGTTTTCATGGTGGCTGCCATATTCGGGATAAAAATTTCTTTTGTATCTGGATCATACAATACATCCTGCAAGCCAAGCGTGATATGATTCAGCCCCAGTTTCTTCATATTTTCCCTTTCTCTGATTTCATCAATTTGTAACCAGCCACCCTCTTTTCCAATTCGATAGACATTGAACCGCTTTTCTATGGTTCCCATTAACGCTGTATCTACGTCAAAATGGAAAAATCTGTCCTTTTTCTCCCGTTCCAGCAGCAAATATTTATTCAATCCCTTTTCCAATGCAGTCAAGATCGGAAGCACTGCTGTTTCAAACGTGTTGATTTCCTGCTCATCCGTTGCGGTACCGTTCAGGATCGCTGGGGAAATCCCAAAAAGATTATTGATCTTTTCAGAATCATACTTTTTATTCTCTACCACCTGCATTTCCTGCAGGCTTCTGGACATTTCATTGAATTTTACCCCTGCATTCAGTACCATGGTGGATTCTTTTTTCCCGTTGTAAATATCTGCCCATTTTGCTTTCAATTCATCAAATGCTTCTTTACTTATCTTATTTTCTACTGTCAAAAATCCGGCTTTTCTGCCGTTTCTGTCCATAGTTTCTTTTCCGAATAACATTTGTGTGTGCGCAATCAGCAATTCTGATTTATTGGTTTGCAGGATTCCTTCCGCATTGACGCCATCATCACTCTGTCGCATGATCCGGACAAGCTGATACTCTGGTATTTCCTTCCCTTGAATCCAATATCGTACCGTCCTGTCCAGCACGTTGTCCGACCATGTTTTCTGTACCTGCTCCGGCGGCACATATACCAATTCCGTGATGGTATTCCCCACCATTTTCTTGTACGCATAGCAAACACCATGCAGCAGATAGTCTTTGACCATCATTTTTCGGAATAATACGCTGTCAAAAAGATTTGATGGTTCCTCATTCAGCAGATGTACCCGTTTATCATTTTCCACTTTTTTGATGCCGTCTTTTTCTTTGCTGTAAAGATATACAGGGGCAAGTGCTACTTTATTTCCGATATACTCCACAGACGCTGCCACTGCCGGAATTTCCATGGCTTTTGCTTCGGTCATTTCATTTCCTGTCAAAATGTCTGACAGATATTCCATAGTCAGCATCCGTGTTTCTCCCATTTCCGCATCATTTGCGGATTTGCTGTTTTTTTTAAAAATATCTAAAAATCCCATGCTTTTTCTCACCCCCTTACAGCTCAATAGCGCCCCATGTGATAGGCGCTTCTATAATTTCATTCTGCATCAACAAATAACAGGCATTGATCAGTGCTATCACCATATCCACTTTTCCGGCAGACCTTTTTTTGTTGACGTACATGTTCAGATTTGTGTCTTGTGTTACTCTGGCATTCTCAAAATTGATTTCCAGCAGTTCATTTTCAGTGTATTTGAATTTTCCTTCGAGAATATGTTCCTGCAAAATCTTCGTTGCCGGATGTAATACCGATGAATGCTGTCTGATTTCCACCGCTGTCATTCCTGCTGCTTCCAGCTTCTGTGCTGTTGACATGGCATTATACCTGTCAAACCCCACACCTACTACTTTTCCGCCTGTGTTTTCCTCTATGTCCATGATGTATCTCTCTATTACTCCATAGTCTACAATCTGATCACCACAGGCAATCGCTTTTGCTTCTTCCACAAATCTTTGATAGTTCACTTTTTCTGTACGGCTTTTTTCTTCCATCTTTCCTTCTGGGAAAAATGCCATGGCTTCTCCTTCGATGATGTCGTTTTCATCGTCATAAGCAGCAATAGCCACAGAACAGTTGTCTGTGGTTATGGAAAGATCAAGACCAACATACAGCCGCTTCCCCGTCCAGTCGATTTTTGTCACTCTTCCCTTCTGCACTTCTGACACTGGTACATAGGTTTCTGTTCCCATTCCCTGATAGATGATGTTGCAATGTTTCGTCAGAAAATTTTCTCTTGCAGACTTCATTTCGATTGCACGTTTTCTTTTTGCCTTCAAATCCTCCATGATTTTTGGCACTTCCAATGCCAGAGGGTTAGCGTGCTGTAGAATTTCATTGTTTTCCATCCAGTTGTCCTTGTCATCCGGTTCAAATAACAAAGCCAGAACGGTTTCATCCTCTACAACTCCATCCAATACCTTTTTTGCGTAGTCGACTTGTTCCTCAAATGGATTGAACATGGTCGGATATTTTGTAGAAATGATAAATCCTATTGGATTCTGAATGTTTGACTGACCGGAATACATAGCTTCCAGCGGGTATGGTGACGGCAGCGCTCCCACTTCGTCTGCAACAAACGCCGTCGGCTCCCTACTGTCCATACGGTTTCTGGATGTATTCAGCGGTGTGTATTTGATTTCTGTCAAATTGCACAGTATGTAATTCAGCAATATTTTGAATTTTGCTTTTCCTCGGCTTGTGCCGCATAAAGCAGGGCTGCTTTTTATGATTTCTTCAATCTGGCTTTTGATTTCTCGGCTGATGGTACCATCCGGCGCAACGCTATATAATTTTGCAAACTTTTCTTCTGTCAACATCAGCAGAATAAACATCAAACCCACCAGAAATGTTTTCCCGTTTTTTCTGGCTATCTCCAGAATCACTGTCTGATACCGCCGCTTCTGCGTATTTTCTCGGTATACCGTGCAAAGTGCCGCTATGATCAATACCCACTGGAAACCAGCTAGGGATTTTTCCACAGTTTTCCCTTTATGTGCACCTTTTGGCATTATGATAAGCCGCAAAAGTTTTAGTAGCAGTGTATATTTCTTTTCGCTGATGATGTACTTATCATTTTTCCCTTCTGCGATTTCGACAAATTCTTTCAGCTGTTTTTTGACATACATGGGTGCTGGTATTTTCCCTTCCAGCACTTCTACTGCGTACCTGTACCCTTTGTTTTTTTCAATCAATCCCCATCACCCTCCAACAGCTTAGTCAGGGGGTCTCCCTCCTGTTTGCTCAAACTAATTGCCATCTTTGCTCTGGCTTGCGGTGATAAGCCCAACTCGTTACAGCCACGGTAGAAATCTTGTGTATATTTTGCTCTGGCATTCATGACATCTGTGTCATACTTCTTTTCAGGCTTTGCTTCGATGTCTGCATCTATCTCCCGCAGTTTGTCAATGGCAACCGCCGTCTTTGCCAGTATATAATCGTCCAATGCGCAAAGGATGTCTGCATCCTGCAACCGCTTCACAATTTCGCGGAATATTTTTTTCTGTTCCTTGTTCAAATTTTTCGGCGGTCTTGGTGGTGCATTTCCCTTCAATTTTTCTTCGGCGGCTGCCCGTCCTTCAATCTCATCTTTCGTCCTTGCACCCACCGCTACGCCGATCGGTTTCGCGGGGCGTCCCATATTTCCACCTCATTTCTAAAAAATTTTTTACGTTTGAGTGCGACAGTTCCGTGTGGAAAAGCGACGCCTTTTTTCGGATTTTTATCCCCCGGGGATACTTTTTGTCAGTTCCATTAGCTCCTCCCGTGATATCAGACCTGCTTCGGCGTCTTCATGATGTTTTCTGCAGAGCGTTATAAGGTTATCTTTTTTTAACCGCATATCCCAATCTTCTTTGACTGGTACAATGTGATGCACTTCTAACGGCTGCGGATCATATTTCCTTTTTCCATCATACCTCCCTTTAACCGAACATATCGAACATAAATATAAATCTCTGATTTTTGTATCTTCCCTAGCTTTTTGCCATGCGAAACTGGATAAAAAACTATTATATTTTGATTCAAAACTATTAGTATTTCTTTTCTTTTTATATTTTTTTGCTGGCTTTTTTGGACAGACTTCATTCCTCTGGTGCATCCTGCCGCAATATTGACATGCTTTCATCATCCTTTCATTCCCCCTTTCTGAAAAACCGCTCAACTGCAATCCGAATACTGTCCTCGGTGTCACCCATTCCAATTTTCTGGGCAATAGCTTTCCATGAGTATCTGTATTTGTATTTCATAATGAGTGCCGTTCTGATTCGCAGGTTTGGAATCCTTTCCAGTTCCTTTTCCACTTCCCTTTTTTCTTCCATCAACTGGTCAATCTGCCTTTGTGTTTCCATAGCTTCCTTGCACCGCTTCCTGCCGCTGCTCTGAATTTCAAAATTCTTTCGGTCAATCAAAATGATTATGTATGATTCCATAGCCCCATATCGTTCCATTTGCTCTTTTGTCAGCAATCATCCTCACTCCCTTCTTCATACGATCCATAGTCCATGCCACCCCGTCGAACTGCTTTCATATATCTCACCCATCCGATCTCTTCAAAGAAATCTTCGTGTGCTGCTACAATTTCAAAATTTTTCGGCGCCCGAAGTTTCACCTTTCTTTTTGTTTCTTTCACAATTTCGATTGTTACTTTTGGCTTCTTCAGGTTTCTACTTCCGCTCCACCGCTTTCCTTTTTTCTTATAGTTCTCTTTTGTGAGATAACTTGCCAGACGATTGTCTTTCTGGTTTTTATAAAGATGCTTGATCAGCACCAGCCCTTTTCCCCAGATTTCCTGCAGGATCTGCTGCATCTCTTTCATGCTCAAACCTTCAAACTGATTCATCACAATGTGATGATGTATTCTACCCTGCATCTCAATCACATATATATATTTCAGTGGGTCGAATCCATTTCTGTTCCTGTATCGATTCAGCCGCCGAAAGAAGTTTGACTGCTCCCTTCTGGCTTCTTCCAGATCTACCACACCATCATGTGTCAGCAGAACAAATATGTCCTTTCCAGAAAAATTTGTATTGATGATTCTTGTCAGCTCTCTTCTGGTCCTGTTCAAGTTTCTTTTCTGCTGTTCTTCCGATGTCAGATTTTCATTTCTTCCTCTTTCGTATTTTTTTCCTATCGATCTTGGGCAGTAAAACTCTTCTACTTCATAGACATCTCCTGCTCTTATTTTCTTTCTGTATTTTGGCATTTTCTTTTCCCCCTGTATATGTACGTAATGTTAATTGCTTTATGGACAACCAAAAGGGATTTTACCCCCTTGAAAAAATGAGTTTCTTCCTATATAATGATGTTAGGCATCTTCAATTCCCATGTTCAGATATGGGAATAGCGGTCATTTCTGACCGCTTTTTTTATTTTGTATCTGTTGTTTTATTTTCCGCTACACAACCACAGACCTCTGGTCTATTCTGGCAGCTATTCTTGCATCCTCTCTTGAAACCGCAATCAGCACAGCACGCATTACCCCGCCTGCGGTCACAGTTAAAAATCTTACATTTTCTGCCTTTTGATTTTTTCATGTTTTACACCTTACCTGCTTCTTGCCTTCCTTTAATGCACACTCCGTACATAACGCCCTTTCAAATTCCAAACCTGTATATCCTTTCGGGATTGGTCTTTCATAACATGCTTGTCCACACTTTGGACATTTTACCTCCCGCCAATTAGATGGGACACCTTTCAGATTCTTTTTTAATGGCATGCACAAAATACCTGGAAAAACTACTTTCCCCATACTTCAAAACCTCTTTTCTCTATTCCAATATTATCTCTGGCATATAAAGCCTGTTTTTCTGCTTCTTCTGTGGTCTTGATGGTTTCCCAGTTAGGTTTGGTATGTATGCATTCTTCTACTTCCCCGAACTGACTTTCATATTCACATAAGTAACACCCATTCAGTGGCTTTTTAATCCCCCGTTCATGCATCTTGTTCCAATATTCATCTGCTGTATATATTTCCTTGTTTTTTCCTTTAAAGTCACGCACCCAATTACATAATGCGATATCTTCCCACATGTCTTTTTGCATGTCTACTGCTGCGTATTCCTTAAACGGAATAAAATCCTCATGGAAAATCTCAAAAAACGCTTCTGCACCATATACCTTTTCATATTCTCTCTGGCACAACCGCTTCAACTGCAAATCAAGTCCACTGTTCGGGTATGCGTGCAACCCTCCCATAGCTGCACTGTGGTATTTCGCCTGCAGGTATACCCAGAATCCATGCCGATCTGACACATCCCTTCTTCCTTCTCCGTGGAAGATGTGGTGTTTTTGCAGGTCTGTTTTTTGTCCGCTCACATAGCAGACTTTCCGCTTCCCCTGAAGCACGCTGACGGAATGACTGCCGATTCTTTTTTCATCGTCTTTGATCACCTTCAGCACCGCCTTTTCCTGCTTCTGCTTCACACGCTTTTCTCTGGCAGACCTCGCACTGTCCCTTCTTTTTGCACGTTTCGCAGAAACCGTCACATTCTGCTTCTGTAAAATCAAATTCTCTTTCCGTGCGTCTAAATAACTGGGACGCAAGCTGCACCGCTTCATTTTCATCCACTCCGTTCACTCTTGCTGTATGTACCACTTGCTCTAAGGCTCTACACATAATCTGCAGAATATCATCACAGACCTTTTCTGCTTTTTCATTTTCCAATAGCCATTTGCCGACCACATGATTTTTCACATATACCATATCCACACCCCTATTCCGTAGATAATGCCAAACCAAATCAAAACCGCCGTAATGATAGCACTTGCCATAACCGCTAACATCAGCGCCGCTTCTCTGGCATGTTTTCTTTCATTTTTCACTGCTTGTCCTCCAAAATCTGCATGATGTTCTGACACAGGCTTTTCATTGCCGTTCTCATTTTTCCGGCTTCCTCTGGTTCCTTTTCCTGCAAATTGTCGATACAGGTCATCATTTCATTGAATTCCATCTGCACATTTTCAAAATGCACCTTGAACACGGTCATTTCCTGATTTCCGGCAAGACGTACCTTCTTATCGGCTTCTTCCTGCACCAGCTTCATCCGTTCTTTCAGTTCCAGTGCTGTTTCCTCTGCTTCTTTCTGGGCTTCCTCATGGGCTTCGATGGCTGCCTGTGCTTCTTTGGCTTCCTTTTTGGCTTTTTCAGCTTCTTTTTTTGCTTTGTCCAATTTCTTCTGCAGGGCAGCTTCTGCCTTTTTCTTTGCTTCTGCTTCCGCTTCCATCCGGATTTTTTCCAGTTCTGTTGCATCCAGCAGGGTGGTCTGCTCCTTCTGCATCTGCAACTCCGAAACTTCTCCCTGCAGCTCTGCTACCTTCTTTTCCGCTTCTCTTGCGGCTGCTTCCGCCTGTTCCTTCAATTCGGATAAGCGCTTGATCTGTTCCTCCCCATGACTGTATGCAGCATCTACGGCTTCATCCTGCTTTCTCTGGGCTTCATCCTCAAACAAATCAAGCTGTTTTTTCAGTTTCTCTTTTTCTTTTCGCTCTGCTTCCAGCTCTTTCAGCACTTCCTTCAGTTCTTTGGTGGTCATCTCTGCCACCGTCTTTTCTTCCCCATTGATTTCATGGGCTTCTCCCACAAATTCTTCTCTTTCTTCTTCTGATAAATCGGTTAATGCTAATGCTTTTGACAGCGAATTTCCAATATCCGAAATCAGCTGCGGGTTTTTATACTCTTTTGCAATTTTCATAAAGTTCTGCGCTGTTCTTTCTGAAAAATCCACTTCGTTTTTCAGCCACTCTCCCCACGCTCCATGGGGCAGACACTGTTTCGCTTCCAGCAAACACTTTCCAATTTCAATCAATGCAAAACCCGCCTGCACCTTATATACTTGAATTTCCTGTGTGATAACCTCGATAGGTCTTGTCATTTCATTCATGCTGCGTTATCCTCCTTCTTTTTTCCACCTTTGTTCACAACTTTCTTCATCCATTGGTCTACAAACATAAATACTTCTGGATCTGTTCCATAGGATTTGTTATGCTCTGTTCTGCACTGTTTGACCAGTTTATTCTGCAATTCCAATGTATAATACGGCTTGTCCGGTTCTTCTGTTTTTCTGATAAAGAAAACCATTGTTTCCTGATCTGCAATCCTTTTGCAGTATCCACCCACACAGTGATGCAGTGCCGCCCCTTCTGCCTGCAATTCCTCTTGTGTTCTGGCTGGACGAATCAGCAGCCCTTTCCATTCCCATGTATACCGTTCCATTTTTTCAACAGCTTTCTGGAATTTTTCCTGATCTGCTTTGTTTTTTTCAAATTTGATCTGTGCCATGGTCCGTTCATGTGCCTGTTTTAGATTTTTTGGGAAAAGCACCTGCTTGTCGTTCAGATCCAGCCCCAGCGTCTGACATTCCTCTATGTAATCCCTGAATATTCTTGAAGCAGATTCCCAATATCCTAATGCTTTTACAGCCCTGTCCTGCTTGTCCAGATATTTTCCCAGCTTGTCCATATTCATATAACGCAGCAGTATTTTCATATCATCCACCGGAATATGTGTATTCACCACTTGCTCCACTTCTTTTTGTGTTGCTTGTGGTCTGATTTCATAAAATACGTTCATTCTCTGGATGTCCCTCATTGTGTACTTCTCCGGCTCTTTCCATTTCAGCCAATGAAGCGGAAACTTGAAGCATTCTTTCAGTTTTTTTCTTTTCCATCGGATGGCATATCGTGTTTCCTTTTCCAGTCCGTCATTTTTTTGTTTTACCAGCAGGCTATATCCGGCTTTATCCAAAAATTCAATAACCGGATACATTGCAAAATTCATCAAGTATTTGATAGGATTTTTTTGTTTATCTAAATGTTCAAGAATATTTGCATATTCCATTCTGGTTCCCTTCAGTACATCTTCTATTCCATAAGGGCAAAAATAATATGCATTATCATATACATCTGTTCCCTTCCATTTTGTCCATGTTTTCAGGTCATACCGTTGACATGTATAATAGTAGTTTTCCTTGCTTTCTTTCTGCCACTTCGCACAATACGTCCCCCTGATGGCATAGCGGACTGTTTCTTTCAGCCACTTTTTCAGATCCTTCCATTCACCGGAAGAATCTCTTAATACTCTCCACTGGCGGAAAAATACGGTTTCTCCGTCTGTTCCTTTCTGTGCCATGACCACATTTTCCACATTTTCGACTAAAAAATTACTATTATCTTCTTTTACGCACTGTACCAACCCGCCGCAGTTCGGACATCTTACTCTTGCACCTTGATAAAATTTTTCTGACCAAGGCTGTGCATAAACTTCTTCTTTGCAATCGTAGCAAAACCCCTCAATATTGCCTTTTTTATAGAGCAGCACATGATCTTCTGCCAGCACCACATTTCTGATGTATTCAAACAGCCCTTCCGGTATTTCTTCCGGACAAAGCATCCAGTCATCATCCTTGAATTTTTCCATGAAACTACCCCCTTACAGAAAATCTTCCAGTGACAGTTTCAATGTTTTTTTCTTCGTTTCCGCAATATTTGCGGATTTCGGTTTTTCCGCTTCCATTGCTCCAATTCCGAAATATTCTCTTGCCCACTTATAAACTTCTTCATCAGCAATCGCAACGCATCCGCTTGCAGCTTCCTTTTTTGCATTTTCTGCTGCCGTCTCTCCATTGATGTATTTAAACAAATGCTCCTTCACCGCTATTGTTTTAGCATTACTCAGAATCGTTTTCAGTGCCCCTTCCAGCGTCTTCCCTTCTTCCAGCACTTTGTCTGCGATTTCTTCCGTTGTGATACAATCAATCAGGTGTTCCCCCACTAAGGCTCTGTACTGATCCTGTGGGTGCTTCTGAATATCGTTGTTCAGTTTTTCGATGGCATTTTCAATCTTTCCCATGGTATTCTCTCCTTTTTAGTCCTTAAACTCTATCTCGTAGCCCCTCCTGCGCATGACTGCCGCACAGGCTCTTTGGTTCAACCGTTTTCCCAGTGCTGTTTTTTCTTCCTGTGTCAGCGAATCATACGGGATCACAGTACCGTCACTTTTACTGACGTATACTTCAACCGTCAACGGTGGTTGTTTACTCATTCACACCCCTTCCTTTCTTCTGTATCATACGTTTTATACGGAATGTCCTATGCCATTCTCTATTTGCTTATTCAGCTCCCCCCGCTGTCCCAGCAGGTGCATATACTCTGGAATCCTGTGTGGTCTGATGGGTCGTCTAATGGGGTCTGGCTTGAATAACAGCACCATTGCCTTCCCGATCTTTGGATAGTTGTCGGTCATGTAATACCCCAGCAGCTCTCCACACTGGATTCTCTTTTTGATCATGTTGTGATATGGGTACATCATGTTTCCTTTCCGCTTCGGTCATGTGTCGGACGCGCGGTTTGACCATGCGCCCTTTTGAGTATGTTAGTAAATAGGAGGAGTGATTCGGGCATACGCCCGACACATGACCGAAACCTTTTATTCTGCTTTCTTTTATAGTCAAAATATGATATTCTTTTATAAAGGGGTTGATATTTTATGCTGTCTATACAGTCTTATATTGTTTTACGACATTTGAAAAAACTTTCTAACAAAACAGATGCTGAACTTGTTCTTCTAATAGGCGCACCTCAAATATGCCTTGATGAAGACGAAAGCAAAATATATGATTACACCAAATACAAAGGAGAAATTAACAGCATCATTGATGATCTCGTTTCTTCCGGTCATTTGATATACTCAAGAAACAACAAAAAATATGTATCCCTTACTACAAAAGGAATCCATCCGCTCCAGGAAATCTTTTTTCGCACGATCAGCTTCCTTTTCCGGTCAATCTTGGTTCCTATTGTTGTATCCTTATTGACAACGTTAATCGCTCTCAAATTTTTTTAAGCTATTTGAGCAACCCCAGTTTTTGAAGTACGAACAGCGTTGTGATCATGCTAACCCCTATATTTACAATGATTTCCAAAAGACCTCTATCAAAGCGTTTGATTTTTTCATCAAATGCTTTTTGTTTTTCTTTATCCATCTACATCACCTCTTAAAGCATCCTTAATTGCCTTTACACAACTCAATCTTTCAATTTCATTTTTCATTCGCATCTCCAAGGATTTTCTGATAAATCTTGTCCCTTCCATACAACAGTTTTCTTCCCAATTAAAAACTCGCTGTATTTCTATGATTTTATTTTCCAAATCTCCGAACGTACTTGCATCTTGCTTTGCATACTGATACAACTCATCTAGTGCTTCATCAATTTTTTTCTTTACTTTTTCACACATACATACATCTTCCGATGTATACATCATTCGTTGGTTGTCCACCTATATCACCCTCCCTATGCAATCTTTTCTCTTGCTTCTGACAGTTCTTTCTGGGCTGCCATGCCTTTGATGAAACCCAGAATAAATTCCTTTTCGCTGGTCTGCAGCATGATAAATCCTTTTGCCGCTTCCACTGCATCGTCTACAATGACTTTTGTTCTTTCATCCATTTTCTGATTATTCATATTGACACCCCTTTCTAAATCTATTTGTGTTTCTATGTCAACAATATATCATAAAAACACATTTGTCAATATTGTTTTGTGTTTTTATGACTTTTTTTATTGCATTTTTGTTTTTCTCGTGATATGCTTTTCTTAACAAATGGTCGGGAGGTGATATATTGAACGAAATGAATGAGCGATTCAAACAAATTAGAAAGGACCAGGGTCTTACGCAAACAGAATTTGCCTTGAAATTAAATCTCAAACGTGCTGCTGTCGGAAATTATGATATTGGACGCACAGTTTTAACAGATCGTACTATTGCTGATGTATGTCGTGTGTTCAACGTCAATGAAGAATGGCTCCGAACTGGTGTTGGTGATATGTATCGTCCTCCAATGGAAAAAGGGAATGAGTTGGTAGAACTGATCGCCGATCTGGTTCAGACTGATGATGATTTTTCAAAGCAGTTTATCATCGAATACCTGAAATTAAATGAGGATGAAAAAGAAGTCATCAAAAAGATAATGAGAAATGTGAAAGATTATTTATAAGTAATAGGGGGTTATAGTATGGAATTCAATGAACAGATCAAACAATTTGCAGAACGTGTCACACAAATGAAGCCGAACATTGCAACGGAAGAAGCCACTAAAATGTCTATGGTGGTTCCATTTTTTCAGATTTTAGGTTATGACGTTTTCAATCCTGCAGAATTCTGTCCTGAATTCACTGCTGACGTAGGTATCAAAAAGGGCGAAAAAGTCGATTATGCTATTATGGATGAAAGCGGCGCACCATTGATTTTGATTGAATGTAAATGGTGCGGAAATGCACTGGACAAGCACGGCTCCCAGCTCTTCCGCTACTTCGGCACATCCCCCGCAAAATTCGGTATCCTGACAAATGGTATCGTTTATCGTTTTTACACTGATCTGGAAGAAACCAACAAAATGGATTTGACACCATTTTTGGAAATCAATCTCTCCGATCTCAAGGACTACCAACTGAATGAACTGAAAAAATTCTGCAAAAGCAATTTTGACAGTGACAAAATCTTCAGTACCGCTTCTGAATTGAAATATACCAGCCTGATCAAAGGCGTACTTGCAAAAGAATTTGATTCACCCTCTGATGAATTTATCCGTTTTATCCTGTCTGATATTTATGATGGACCTAAGACACAAAAAGTCATTGAAAAATTCCAGCCTATCGTGAAAAAATCATTTACTGGATTTATCAATGACATTGTCAATCAGAAGATTTCTTCCGCTTTGTCTGAAAATACACCAGAAGAACCCACACAGGCAGCAGAACCCGCAGAAATTGCGGATTTGAACGAACCTAAAAGCAAAATCGTCACCACAGAAGAAGAAATCGAAGCATTTTATGTGGTGCGTGGTATTCTTGCTGGTACCGTTGATATCAAAGATGTGGTTCACCGTGACACAGAAAGTTATTTCGGTATCCTTTATCAAGATAATAACCGGAAACCCATCTGCCGCTTTAACTTTGATAAAAAACGCAGTCAGATTATGATTCCCGATGAAAACAAAGTATTCACCCGTTATTATCTGGATTCTTTGGATGATATCTATACATATAAAGATCAACTCATTGAAGCTGTAAAACGGTATTCTGAATAAAAAAAAGCGGTCTTTCGACCGCTTTCTTCATAGCTAAAAATTTTTTACAAAATCATAAATGATCCACAGGAATTTCACGCTATGGATTTCTTGCAGTTTATTGATGATCTGTTCCCTTATTTTTTCTTCGTCACTCATTGCAGCGATTTCCCTCCCCGTGGATTTTCTATCTATTGACATTATAGAACGTATGTTCGTATTTTGCAATACCTTTCTCCTTTCTCTGAAAAAAAATCCCTCCCTGATAAATCAGGAAGGGATAGCAAATACATATTCTTTACCGATAGAACCATCATATCATATTTTGTAAACAATAACAACTATAAAGGTGATTATTATGAAAATAGCAGCAGCATATATCCGTGTATCTACGGATGATCAGACAGAATACTCTCCCGCTGTACAGTTGGATGATATACTGGAATTTGCCAAAAAGAACGATTACCATATTCCTAAAGAATTTATTTTCACAGATGAAGGTATATCTGGACGCACTGCCGAAAAGCGCCCTGCTTTTCAGTCAATGATTCGTGCGGCCAGGAAAAAGACAAATCACATTGACGCCATTTTGGTTCATAAATACGACCGCTTTTCCCGGAATAAGGATGATGCAGTCCTTTACAAAGCCCTTTTGAAAAAAGATGGTGTTAAGGTCATATCCATAAAAGAACCCATTCCACAGGATGATAAATTTGCTGTTATTTACGAATCCATGCTTGAAGCTATGGCAGAATACTATTCTTTGAATCTATCCGAAGAAGTCAAAAAGACTATGCGGAAAAAGGCTGAAAATGGTGACTATCAAGCCCGGGCACCTTTCGGTTATCGTAACGACAAAAAAAGTCTTGTCATTCATCCAGAAGAAGCAGAAATGGTCCGTTATGTGTTTGAATCCTACGCCAATGGTGTTAGCATATTTGCTCTTACTCGTGAACTGAATCAGCGTGGATTTCGTACCATTCGTGGGAATCAGTGGGAATTCCGTACTGTCCGTTATCTTCTAAATAACGTGACCTATCATGGATACGCTAGATGGACGCCCAGCGGAAAGACTGACTGGGGATATGACATACCAGCCGCTATTGTTGCAAAAGGCAGCTGGGAACCAATCATTGATGATGATCTGTGGGAACGTGTCCAGGAACGATATACACAGCAGCAGCGCCGCCATTATCCTCATAAACGCCCTGATACAGAGGGCATACATTGGCTTTCTGGAAAGGTCAAATGCTCCTCCTGCGGTCGTAGTCTGGTTATCAGCCGTCAGTATGTGCGTGGTGGCTTCGAGATGCAGTGTGGCGGCTATAACCACGGGCAGTGCCATGTTTCCCATTCCGTTTCTTCTAACCGACTGATTCCTGCCATTTTAGACACTCTACGGCAGATAGCGGATTCTCCAGATACACAGGCGGTCAATTTCTCTATTCGCACAAATAACACGAACAGCGGCGAAATAGACGCCATATCAGCTATGATCCACCGTACACAGCAAAAAATCATCAAAGCCAAAGAAGCGTATCTTGCCGGGATCGATACCATAGACGAATACCGTGAAACCAAACGAACCTCTGAAAAAGAAATTTCCGAACTTCAGGAAAGGCTCTCCGCATTAAGTGAAGAACAGACCTTTGATGCCGATGCTTTTTCTAAAAAGGTTCGTAATGTACTTCTTACTATTTCTGGTGATTCTTCTATGGATGATAAGAAAAGTGCCTTTTCTGAAATTGTTGAAAAGGTCGTGTATGATAAGGCAGCGAATAGTATTCGGCTGTTTTTGATTGATTGAATATATAGGTATACCCTAATGCAGTATGGCGGCTGCGATGGGGAATGGGGAGCCGCTCAGCGATATTTGAGCCAGCGTTATTCCATGGTCACACCAGAAGCCAAAGCCACCCTCAATGACATTGCCACAGAAGAATTGGGGCATGCGGAAATCATGGGGACCATCGTCCGTCAGCTCATGCAGGGTCTGACCAAAGACCAGATCATCGAAGGCGGTCTGGAAGCCTACTACGTAAACCATGGCTTTGGGGTATACCCTGCGTCCGCAGCCGGTGTGCCTTTCTCTGCCGCCGCTTTCCAGTCCAAAGGTGACCCCATCACAGATCTGTATGAAGATATGGCAGCAGATGCTGCCCCTTTGGAAGTGTAACCTTTTTCATTCATGAAAAACCTTGGTTGTCATAAAAACTAAATCCGGATTTTTTCGTTCTACATTTTGATACTGACATAAGTTTTTTGACTCTCTGCACATCCCTCTGAAAATATTTCTTATTCCATATTTTTCAGATTCTCCAAAACCAAAGATTCCTGCACACGAATCAGAAATTCCTTTCCAAATTCCGACAGATGCTCCTTTTTCTTCTTAATCCATCCGATTTCTATGGAAAATGGACTGTCTTTCAATAAAATTGCCTTCAGTTGATCATGGAACAAATAGGTCTGATAAGCTTTCAAATTTTTAGTCGCAATATGATAACAATCCGTTGTATTTAGAAAATGCAGCAAACTGGTACGATCAGAAACGTATAAAAGTGTATCTGGATGAAGCTGGTCTAAATGATTCTCTGATAAGCTCAAAAACTCTTGGTCTTTCTCAGAAAAATCAAGAATTGGATAACCTTCCAGTTCCTTCATTTCAACAATGTCCGCATCATGTAAAGGAGAATTCTTTCCAACTAATATAATAGCAGGTTCTTCTGTAATACAATGGTATTCCAGTCCTTTTTTCTGTAAAGTTGCTTCCAACTGATACTTGATAGTAGAGGGAACACTTAGGATACCGATTTCTGATTCTCCATCCACAACATTTTCGATCAAATCACTTCTGGAACATTCCCTCAGATTCAAAACCATCTGAATACCTCGATGATTGTGGAAAAATTCTTCCGCAATATAAGTAGTGAATAAGAAATAATAAGAAGAAATCCCAAATTTCACATTCTGCATCCGCAAATCTTCTGACATATTTTTAATATCTTCAAACTGCTTCACCAAAATAGCAGCCTGCTCCACCAGCTTTTCGCCGAATTCTGTAATCTTTGTTCCATTATTTGAGCGGATGAATATCTGCTTATTTAATTCTTTTTCCAGTTCCCGAATAGAGATGCTGAGATTAGACTGCGACATGTACAGGTTTTTTGCCGCCATTGTGATAGACTTTGTTTTAGCGATTTCTACAACCTGTATCAGCTGTTCTATTTTCATGGACATCCTCCTTAACGAACTATACGAACAAAATGTTTTTCTTTCCGCAGCTATCACGAACTTTCTTTATCAGAAAATCTGTCTAAAAGTTCCATTGCCAGATAAAGAAGGACTGCACTACGGAAAGTTCTGGGATTCCAGCCACATTTTTTATATATACCATTAAGTTGATACTGCAAAGTGTTTTTATGCATATATAACATATCACATGTTTTTTGTATAGACATATCCCACCGAAAATATGCCTTCAATATCTTTTTTTCATGTTCCGTTAAAGCCCCAAGAGTTTTTTCCAGATATTCTGCGGCACTTTGCTTGGAAACATCAGATAAAATCAATTCCAAAGTAATGTCATCAAAAACAACGATGGGCGTATCATTTCCTTCCATACTTTTATAGGCTGTTATAGCAGACTGATAGGATTCAAACAAATGATAAAACAAACATTCTTTCCCAACAGCAAGCTTCATCTGCCCTTGATGCTGCAACAAAAAGGGGCGTATGCCTGCCAATACAGCACGATACTCTGCCGCATTTACCATAGCATAGTATTGATTTGGATATTGAAAAGCACATAATGTCACACCAAATGCCATTAGCCGCTGCTCCAGAGAATAGCGCAGATAGGAATCCCCCTCCAAAAAACGATCTGATTCCATATGGAACAGAAAAAGTCTCTTAGGTGTCTGAACTTCTATTTTCAGTTGTTTCAGCAATTCATTAAAATACTCCCGTTCAGGTATTTGATTATGAATCAGGCAATCCAGAATATACTTCTTTTTATCCGAGGCAGAACGCGAGGAATAGGACAACTCCTGCTCTCGCAGAAACAAAAGTGTGATCCGTTCCGCTAACTGGGCATATTTGCACACTACGTCAGGTTCTCCACTGATACCGATAATGGCAAACAATTCTTGATTATAGTAAATAGGGAGATTGATTCCCGGCTGTGTGCCAAAAAAGGAATTGTCCTCTGTGACAGAGATATGTGTGCCTGTTTTCGCCACGCAGCTTCCGATCTCATGATAGTTTCCAATTCGCAGCTTTTGCGTACTTGCGAAAATGATTCCATTGGTATCAATGAAATTAACATCCTGCCCACATATTTCTTTGACCGCTTCTACAATTTGCTGTGCTAATTCCTGTTTGATCTCAAGCATGCCTTTCCCCCCTTCCTAACGTAATACCATGATACCACACTTTGTTCTAAAATACAAAATAGCACTTTTTTATCTCACAAAACTGTTATCAGTAACATATATCATTTCCTGAGACCATGATACCATAAATAAAAACAATAGAATCTTCTGAAAGGTGGAATGATTATGAACATTGTCGTAGCAATTGATTCTTTTAAAGGAAGTTTATCTTCTTTGGAGGCAGGTACTTCTATAAAAAACGGCATTCATTTAGCAAATCCTTCTGCGGATATTCATATCTGTCCCCTTGCCGATGGCGGAGAAGGCACCGTGGATGCGCTGATGCAAACACTTGGCGGTGAAAAACGCTTTCTTCAAGTGACTGGCCCTTTGGGTGAACAGACAGAAGCGCAATATGGCATCCTTTCTAACCAGCGGACAGCGGTTCTGGAAACTGCCGCAGCGGCTGGTCTTACATTAGTACCAGCAGAAAAACGGAATCCTCTACATACCACCACTTTCGGCATCGGCGAAATAATAAAGGACGCCATTTCTCACGGATGCAGACAGTTCATCGTAGGTCTAGGCGGAAGTGCAACCAATGATGGCGGCATCGGCATGCTTCAGGCGCTTGGTTTTGAACTGCTTGACTCTGCCGGACAGCCTGTTCCTTTCGGCGCAAAAGGACTGGAAAGCATCACCTCTATTTCAGATAGGAATGTCATACCGGAACTGGCAGACTGCCAATTTCAAATTGCTTGTGATGTAAAAAATCCCCTTTATGGGGATAATGGTTGCAGCTATGTGTTTGGTCCCCAAAAAGGAGCCTCTCCTGCCATGGCAGAAAAGATGGATCAATGGATGTACCGATATGCTCAGGTTGTAAAACAGGCATATCCAGAAAAAGCTCAGCCCCTTTTCCCCGGTGCAGGAGCCGCAGGCGGATTAGGATTTGCTTTTCTGACCTTTACTAACGCCACCCTTGTGTCTGGTATCCAAATCATATTGGAACAAATAGGCGCGGAAGCCTTTATCCGTGATGCAGATCTTATCATCACCGGCGAGGGCAAACTGGATGAACAAACTGCCATGGGAAAAGCACCTATGGGTATCGCTTCCTTGGCAAAAAAATATGGCAAACCAGTCATTGCTTTCTCAGGATGCGCTTCCCACAATGCCCGTATCTGCAACAGATACGGTATAGATGCTTTCTTTCCCATACTGCGCAGCCCCTGTACTCTGTCAGAAGCCATGAAAAAAGAAATTTCCGTACAAAACCTGACAGATACAGCAGAACAAGTTTATAGACTCTGGCAGCTTTGTCAAAAAGGTCTATAAAAAATATTTCCTCCCATACCAATATTGAAAATTCAGAATGGTACATTGGTTTATTATATTACTGCTTATTTTAGATTTATGGTAGGATAATATTAAGAAAACCTCTTAACCTACACTAGTGTAAAAACAAAATCCGAAACGGTACGGCGCCAGTGAAACTGTGACGACAGGTATGGCATACAAAAAGTTCTCTCTTTTTCAACAGCAAGTCCTCTCTTGCTGTTGGAAAAGATGAAGTCGGCGAAACAACAGGTAATATAAGGGAGGGAAAATAAACGATGACAAGCTTTATTCAACCTGACGATATTTGGACCATGTGGGCAGTTGCTGTGGGCATTACTGCACTGGCATTTTATGTAGCGCAACGGTATAAATGGGGTTCTAAGATTTCCAGCGTATTGCTGGCATTGATCGCCTCATTGATTTTAGTAAATATTGGTGTACTTCCGACATCCTCACCGGTATACTCCACCATAGGAAACTATATCCTGCCATTATCTATCCCACTTCTGCTTTTCCAATCAAACCTGCGGAAAATCGTAAAAGAAAGTGGACGGATGTTTTTGATCTTCCATATTGCCGCCATTATGAGCGTAGTCGGCGGCATCATCTGCGGATTTATTTTCCGTGATACTTTGGCAGAACAAACAGCCGGATATGTTGCCGTTGAAGTAGGTGCAGATATCGGCGGCAGCGTAAACCTGGTTGCTATGGCAAGTGCATTCCAAGTAGATGAAAGTATCATGAACGCCTCCTTGATCATCGGTAATCTGATCATCATCATGTGGACAATGGCAATCATTGCCATGCCAAACTCCAAATTTTTCCGCAAGCACTTCAAGCATGAACACATTGAAGCTTCGGAAAGCGGCATCAACCAGGATGACAGCACCACCCAGGCCGCAAAATTCTGGAAAAGAAACGATATTTCTTTGTTGGACATTGCAAAATGTCTGGCTGTAACCTTTATCATCCTTGCAGTGACACAGGTTATTTGTAATTTCGTCAACGCAAGCAATGCACCAGAAATCGTCAAAACTTTATTTGGCAGCATTTACCTTGTAATGACAACTATCACAATCATTCTGGTCACTGTATTTCCGAAGTTCTTTGAAAATATTCACGGTGCCACAGAAATCGGTACCATTATGATCACATTGTGGTTTGTACAAATCGGCGCAGGTGCAAGAATCAGCGAAATCCTTATGCTGGCACCGGCAATCCTTGTATTCAAGGTACTGATGTGTGTCATCAATATTGGAGGCACTTTGGTATTCGGCAAAATTTTCAAATGGAACATGGAAGAATGTTTAACAGCATCCAACGCAGCCCTGGGCGGTCCCACAACTGCTGCTGCCTATGTAATCGGCAAAGGTTGGTCTGGTTTGATCGCACCTGCAATGTTGGTAGGGCTGTACGGTTATATCATTGGCAACTATGCCGCTGTATTGACGGCAAATTTATTTGTATAAAAAGAGGAGGCGTCCGTTTATCATGAAAAACAAACGGATTATTGTAGGTCAGATCATGCATGAAAGCAGCGCTTTGGCAAAAAATCTGACAGAAGTAGAAAATTTTAAACGTACTTTGATTTGGTATGAAAGTGATGATGTCTTTACTTTGTCTAAAATCGGTATGAAAGACTATCTAACAGGCATCATCGACCGCAGTCTGGAATTGGAATTTGACGTAAAACCTTGTTTTTGCACATTTGCGTCCCCTTCCGGCATCATATCGAAAGATTGTTTTGCGGAACTGTTCCACCAGTTTTTTGACCATATTCCAGACAATCAACCTATTGACGGATTCTGTCTAGCACTCCATGGTGCTGGTGTATCTGAAGAATTCCCTGATGTGGAAGGCACAGTGGCAGAACATATCCGTAAATTATATGGCAAAGATATCCCGATCATCATGACATTGGATCCTCACGCCAATATCACAGACAAAATGGTCGAGCATATTGATTTATTAGTTCCTTCCAAGCTGTATCCCCATACAGATACATACGAAACCGGTAAGTTCGCGGCTGAACTGATGGATCGTATGCTCAAAGGCGAAATTCATCCGAAAATGTATGTAAAAAAAATTCCTCTGCTGATTCCTATCACAAAAGGCTGTACAGCAGAATCTCCCATGAAAGATGTTATGGAAAAATGTGAACATGTTGCGGCGCAAAAAGATATTCTCTACTGCGTATTTGACCATGGGTTCCCTTACAGCAACATAGCAGAGTGTGGCGCTTCCATCGTTACCATATATGAAAATGATGCAGAAACAGCCATTTCCATGACAGACCAGGTTGCAAAATACGTTGTAGAAAATAAAAATCTGTTCCTTTCCGACCTTCTTTCTGTTCCAGAGGGATTGGATCTGGCAGAACAAACCTTAGCATCTCAGGGCGGTCCCATCATCATGAATGAGTCTTCCGATAATCCGGGGGCAGGCACACCAGGAGACGGTACCTATCTTCTTGCGGAACTGCTTGAACGGAATATTCCCCATAGCTGCATCGGTGCCATTGTAGACCCGGAAACAGTACAGGCAGCTGTAGCAACAGGCGTTGGTAACACCATTGACGCGATGATTGGCGGAAAAACAGATCAGATGCATGGCAGTCCTGTAGAGGTAAAAAATGCCTATGTCAAAGCCATCTGCGATGGGAAATATACGCTGAAAAGCCCTATGACTTTTGGTCAGCCAGTGAATTTTGGCACAACCGTACGTCTGCGGAAAGGAAATGTGGACATTATCGTTAGTAGCAATCCTTTTCAAATTATGGATGACGGCATATTCCTTCTGCTCGGCATCAATGTGAAAGAATGCAGCATTGTTGGCGTAAAATCAGCGCAGCACTTCAAAGCATATTTTGAAAAACTGGCAAGCTGTATTATTTCTGTTGATCCACCCGGAATCAGTACAGGACACTTGGAAATTCTTCCTCTTGACAAAATTTCCAGACCAGTACTTCCCTTTGATGAAATAACCTTTTAGACACACATATAATCTCCCCTGCTTATATGTAAAAGAGTCTTGGCAAAAACCAAGACTCTTTTTTTGAAATTATATAGGAATCATTTGATGGACTTATCTGTTTTTACTTTGTCGTATGTTTGAATTACGTTGATAACTTCCTACAAATTCTTTCTATTCTGTTTTGCCTTCGTATACATCCATATCCATTTCACCAAGCTGTCTTGCAATGATGGATGTACCCACCAAATCCCCTACGTTGTTCAGCACTGTATGGCAAGGGTCGATTGCAGGCCAGATTGCTGCCAAAATAGGAATCAGGGACAAAGGCATCCCGATGGTTTCCAGCAATACAGTAGACATGATAACGCCTGCGCCTTTTACGCCTGCTGCACCTACAGAAAGAACGATACCAAGGAAAATATACTGTGCCACATCTCCGACGGACAAATTCAAACCGTACAAATTGGATGCAAAGACACATAACAGCCCGATAAATAATGCAAATCCGCTCATACCGCAGGTATTGCCAAGAGGTAGTGTAAAACCATAGATATTTTCGGGAATCCCCAGTTTTTCACCAGCTGTTTTGATGGAAACAGGAAGTGTTGCTGCGGAAGATGTGGTGGTTGCCGCTACAATGATGGGTTCGGAAATCTTTTTCATAAAGCGCATTGGAGCCAGCTTTGCAAAAACTTTGACTACAATAGGATAAAGGATGACTAGAACTACGATACCACAGGCATAGTCAGCGGCAATAAACGCAATCACTTCTTTCATGGTCGCACCGCTGATGGTTGTAACCATAGTTGCCATCAAAGACGCAATACCGATTGGAGAATATGCCATTACAAATTCTGTGATCTTCAGCATAATTTCACTGCCCTGATCCATAAATTTGATAAAAATGCCTACCCTGTCACCCAAGGAAAGAAGTGCTACCCCTAAGAAAATAGCAAATACAATGATCTGCAGCATATTCGCTGTTGCCATGGCATCAACAATGTTTTCTGGAATCCAAGCAACCATATTGTCAATGAAACTATACGCTACTGTTTCTACTTGTGCGGCTTCATCCAAAAATTCAGTTGTGCCGCTGCCCAGATTGATTGCTTTGGCAACGATGATCCCAATGGTAGAGGTAATGCCTGCCGCAATCAAGATAAAAATAATATATCTTAAGCCAACAGTCGCCAGACGCTTCACATCGCCCATTTTACAAATGCCTGCGGTGATGCTGAAGAATACCAGTGGAACCATCAGCATTTTCAATAAGCGGAGAAAAATACTACCCAGCGGAGAAAGGGTTTCTGCCAGTTCAGGTGAAAGAAAACCTACTGCCAGACCAATGATAATGCCAATCAAAATCTTTGTGCCCAAAGATAATTTTTTCTTTGCTTTTTCCATAAGACATTCCCACCTTTCTTATTTTGCGTATTCTTCTGCGATCTCCTTTGTAATACGAAGAAATTTGTCAATATCCGCTCTGCCCTGACAATGCATTGGAGATACACGAATTGCGCCTTCCAATCCAAGAGATTCTACAATACGTTTGGAATAAATGCTGGTATTTACACGTTCATAAACCGTTACACCTCGTTTCTGGTATTCTGCCACACATTCTGTAAAACCAATCCCATCAATGCCAATTGCCGCAATCAGATCTCTGTGAGTCAGATCTTCTGTATCCACATAGATCCTTACCCCTGGAATATGGCGCAGACCAGGAACTTCTTCTGTGCCTTCCAGCATTCTGTAAAGGAGAGCTCTTTCCTGCAGATGGATTCTGCGCATCCCTTCCAGATAAAGCGTTTTCCGATCATCACTGTCAATAAAGTGTTTCCCGATTTCGCAAACATAATTGATGATTTCCATAGCAGCGGCAAAATTGCCGGGAGCGCTGGTGCCCAGTTCAAATACCTTCTGGTTTTTAGCAATCAGTTTATGATGAGGCAGATTTGCCACACGATCAGATACATAAGCAAAACCACATCCACGGATACCGAAAAATTTATAAGGCGCAAAGTTCATACCGTCAATCTGCAATTTTTCTACATCCATAGCGCAGTGAGGCGCATGCTGCACGGCGTCACTAATAATATAAAGATCAGGGCGGATCGCTCTTGCCTTTTTCACAATAGTTTCCATATCCATGATATTACCAGAAATGTTAGATGCAGACATCACACTGAGCAGGCATGTATTTTCATCTACATATTTTACTACTTCATCAGGATCGATGCCGCCTGTCTCTTTGTTGGGAGGAACAACACGCATTTCTTTTCCTGTTTTTTCGCAGTAAAACTGTACGGCATCAAAGGCAGAGGGATGTTCCAACGCAGAAACAACGGCGTTGGTGCCTTCCACATTTTCCATGATCAAGCCTACCATTTGGAACATAGTCTGTGATGCAGTCAGTTCTGTCATTAACGCACCGCTTTTTGCCTGGAACATGATCTCCAGAATCTGTTTGGTTCCTTCATTGACCAGACCTTTCAGATAAAGAGATCTTTCGTGGATACGTTCAGGACAATCCGGGAAACATTCCATCGCTGTTTTTGCTTCTACACATTTTTTTAAACGCAGAGAGCCGCCGGAGTTATCGAAAAACAGTCTTTCTCCTTTTTCCGGGTCCGCGTCAGCATAGTAAAATTTTTCTTTTAATGACTGCTGAAAATCATCATCAAATAATATCCCCTTTGTTTCATCCATGTTTCTCCACTCCTTTAAATTGATTAAGACCGTTTTTTGCAAAAACTAAAAATATTTTTATTTTTAATTTTAAAAATATTTTTATATCTTTTCTTTTTTATACCACAGAAATATTTTTTTTGCAATAAAATAAAACAATATTATTTTTATTTGTAAAAAACGCCGGATTTCTAGGCTTTCAAACCTCATTTTCAACATCTGATTTGTTTCTTTTTTCTGATTTCGTCAAATACTTTCTCCGGGAAAAAATACAAAGAAAACAGCTCCTCTTTTCTCTATAATCTGCTTATCAAAACAAAAAATTCACGATGTATGATTTTTTGTCCTTCCTGCCATTCTGATAAACCGCAAAAAATATTTATATTTTTAAATTCAAAAATATTGAGATATTTTTTTTTATTTGTTATTGTATATTTATCAAAATTTTCCATCAGGAGGAACAATCATGACTTCTGCTTTTCAAGAACTCATTGTAAATGCTACTTTAACAAAAAAAGAACGGCTCATTGCCGATTATGTATTAAATCATTTCCGTGACATTTGTTTTATGACATCCACCGAATTGGCAGAAGCCCTGCAGATCAGCCATTCTTCCGTCATGCGCTTCACCAAAGACCTTGGCTTCAGCGGATATACCGAATTCCAAAAGACCATTCGGGAACAGTATAACGCTTATATCACCACCCACTCTGAAGCATCCACCATTCCAACGGTAAAACTGAATCAAAGTCTGGAAAAACTGTCACAAAATGGCATTGTGGAAGCTGTTCAAAACATTCTTTCCAATAACATCAACACTACTGTCCTGCACAATCCCAACGAATTATTTGAACAGGTCAGCGAAGCCATCATTCGCTCCCATACAAAATATATCGTTGGTTCCAGAGGATGTGCCACGATTTCCACCTTTCTTTCTGTCATTTTGAAAGATACACTGCCCATGGTTTTTGCAGAGCCTTCTGGCTCTATGAACACATTCGATTTTCTTTCTGATATCGGAAAAAAAGACTGCTTGATCGTCATCAGCTTTCCACGTTACTCCAAACTAAGCTATCTTGCTGCTGAAATGGCACACAAAGCAGGAGCTACGGTAATCGTTCTGACAGATACACCAACAGCGCCTCTTGCAAAATTTGCCACATATCTTCTGACAGCATCTGTGGACTCTCTAACATTTTTCAATTCACAGATTCCTTCTCTGTTTTTGGCAGAAACACTCTGTACTTATGTCTGCAAGAAGATTGGTCGCGGAAACGAAGAAAAACTGCGGCTCATAGACCGTTATACCTCTGTCATGGAGCTGTACTAAACGAAAATTGTGCTTTATTTTCATACATGCTCCCTGCAGAAGAATATATTTCCATTTCATTCTATCCAAACACCAAAAGTGAGGTTGGTTCTCCCTGACTCACATTGAATTGCTTTCTGACGCAAATTTTTTGTAAAAATATTGATATTATTCGCAGATAGAAATCAAAAGCTCCCCTTTTAACACAAAGCTTCGGATGATCATATAAAGAATTGGAATCAGCTCAAATAAAACACACAATATCAAACAAGGCACCAACTCCAATAAGTATGTTTTTTCTGTTCCATATTTTACCTGCCACGGAAAGAAAGGCTGTCAAAGTTACTTGACAGCCCTCCTTTCACATCTCCGAATGATAATTTTGTGTATGCAATAACTTCTGCCTGCCAACGAGTGCCTAATATTTTCGCCATTTTATCCCATACTGTCCGCTCTTCTATCATTCTTGCATTTGTATACTGTTCATCCGAAATCATTTTTACTTTTACCTCCTCAGGAAGTTCTACAACATGAACAGGTTTTGCATAGCCTTTTGCCAGATCGATCGACCTTTGTCGCTAAGCATATATTCACAATCCACCACAGCGGAATATGGATATTTTGTATGACTGTTGATGATTGTACAGTAGCCGCTCTGGATAGACGTTTTCTCAGGCACAAATCCAATGAAGTCTGCGTCAAAGTTGTTCGCAACAAACATATCTCGATAGCCCAAAATATTGTAGTCCTACAAAAAATACAACAACTTCACTTTTTTTCGATGCGGTCCTGTGTGAATTCGCCAGTTCCAGTGGCTCCTGTTCCACAATCTTGCGGAAATATTCCAATTGGGAATTGATGCTGGATTCATCGCCACCACATCCTGCAAGAGTTGACAAGCAAAGACCAATCACAGCTGCTGTTTGCAATAGATGCTTCATTTTTCCTTCCATTTCTTTTGCTCTTTTCCTTTTTGATGGGCTCATTAAAGAAACAAAATATTAAATCTAACACCCTGCTCCTGATAAAAAATATAAAAATCTTAATAAATTTTGTATTATTCCCAATAATATTCTAACCTGCATTTCCTGTGTATCTGTAACCAATTTTACGGAAAACTACGAAAAATCAAACTTTTTTCACACATAAAAAAGCCGGAGGCTTTCGCCCCCGGCAATATGCGCAGGTAAGTTGAGTTGTTCTTATTCTGCCTTTGTTGCTACATTTTCGCAGAAGTTCATGAGTATGGTCGCTACCTGCGCTCTGGTTGCAGTACCCTGAGGTGCCAGAGTTGTTGCTGTCATGCCATTTACAATGCCGTTGGCATTTGCCCACTGCATCGCTTCCACTGCATAGCCGCTGATAGAAGCGCTGTCTGTGTAGCCTGCCAGATCAGCTTTTTTTGTAACATCGTAGCCTTTCATCTGTGCATAGCGGTACAGGATGGTCGCCAACTGTTCTCTGGTGATGGAATCACCCAGACCAAATGTGCTGTCATCATAGCCTGCTACAATGCCGTTTGCGTTTGCCCAAACAATGGCATCTGTGTACCACATGTCTGCTTTTACATCCGCAAAAGGATTTACGCCTGTGCTTTCAGGCTGTTTTTCCATGTTGTAGAGAACCACCGCCAGCATTTCTCTTGTCAGAGGTGCGTTAGGTGCGAACTGATCATTGCCTACACCATTCATCATGCCATTTTCCACTACATAGCTTACGCCTTTATAGAACCAATCACTTTCTTTCACATCAATGAATGTGATCGTTTCAGGTTTTGTGGTTTCTTCTGTTTCACCCGTTTCTTCTTTATCCTCTGTAGTAGTTTTGCCTTCTTCTTTAAAGGTTACAGTAACCGTTACATCACAGTTTGCCATGCGGAAAGTATATTTGTTGTCTTTGTCTTCTACTTTCTTCGCTTCAATCTTGTCGCCTTCTGCATCGACAATTTCGATTTTGTCTACCACATAGCCCTTGTCAGGTGTGATAGTCAGTGTGATTTTCTGGTCTTCGTCTGCCCAGTCATCGCTGACGGAAACAGTGCCGTTCTTAGGATTGATCACTGTGATGTAGCCGTCGTAACGGTGGGAACCACCGGAGGATTTTTTCTGAAGGGCATAGGTATACTCTCCATTTTGGTCTTTTGTAACTACCAGTTTGTAGCCATCAGGAACATCAATGGAATCGCTGATGTCTGTTTTCAGCCCTGTTACCTCGGCACCCGGTTCCATAGCCAAAGCATCATCCGCAATCTCAACACCATCACTCACATTCAGTTGGCCGTTACCACTTACAACCAACCGGCCTTCTGTAATGTTATGTTTCAGCTCCAGTTTGCCTTTTACATAAAGGGTATCGTCCTTGGTCATGCCAATGTTGCCGGGAGCAGGATTCAAAAAGGCATCCATAGCAGCCTGTTCGCCGGGATAAAAAGTCCTGCTACCATCCTCATTGTAAGCATATACATAACTGCTGTAATCCGCAGGTCTGACGCTTGCATCTGTATCTACCCATGCCCAATAGTTTACTGCTTTCTGACCAGCAGGCAGTTTTACAGGGGCAGCAGCTACATCCATGATAACAAGAGCATTTTTTCCCATTTCAAAGGTATTTTCTGTCAAATCCAAAGGATTTGCTGCCCCGCCTCTTACCTGAACATAATGTTCAAATTTATCAGATTTGAATGTGTTGCCTGTGACAGTAGCACCTGCTGTTTTCTGGAAGTAGAACGCACCTGCATTATCAAATGTATTGCCTGTGATATTGAATACATTGCCATCAGTATTTGCTGTTGTAATGCAGGTTGCTTCTTCTCCTGAACCAGAAGTAGAACCACTGTTATTGCTGAAAATAGAATTTACAAATACATTATCTGTAATGCTGACTGTTCCATTAATGTTAGGCAGCATTGTACGGAATGCACCGTCAAATCTGCTCTTTGTAAATGTAAAGCTGCCAGTTCCCTGATCATTCATGTATAAACCATAAGACCACTCTGGTGCACCTTCTGTTACGCCATTGTTGTTGGCTTCATTCATAAATGTGCAGCCTGTAATGGTAATATCCGCATTGTTTCCGTTTAATACATGGGTAACAGTTGTTTTTGGATCATTTACAGGATATTCTACGGTCACGCCGTCCATTTTAATGGTATTTTTATCCGTACTGCCAATAGTCAGAATCTCTTTCCCCGCTTCATTGGTCAGTGTCAGATTCTGCAAAGTACCATTCTGCAATTTTGTATTACCGGAAATGGTAAACTGATCCTGACCATCAATGATGATATTTTTATTGACTGTAATATCTTCTGTGACATTTTTCAGCAGAACAATGGTTTGTTCTGGTTCTGCCTGTGCAATGGCATCGGATAATAATTCATAGTATTTATCGCCGACCTGTGCAGCGTTATTGGGATTGACAATAACAGTGCCGTCTTCTCCCTGCAGCATGCCACTTGCAAGCCACTGGCTGACATCTCCTTTTGTGCTGCCATCCTTCATCAAATACTGTCCACCGGAAATTTCCAAACCGCCTAATTTTTCGTCTACATGAATGACGTTATTATTATCTCCTGTAATGAAAGTACCTCCATAGAAGTTTGCAACCGCATCCAGTTTATCTCCACCATCATTGCTATTGCCGATAAAAGCAGCCACTTTACTGATTGATTTGAAAGTGCCTCCATGCACATTGCATAATACTTTACCAGACTCCCCTGCCACATATAACGCATAGAAAGCTGAACTTCCATTCAGATGCTTATCACAAGCAACGGTTTCAAAAGTACCATCATAAATTTCTGTCTTACCTGCAGAAGTTGAAAATGCACCCTGTACGCCAATTACTTTGCCATCATAAAAATTCAACTCTGGCATATCACCACCTGAATTATAATGACTCTGAATGGTATATCCCCAACTGTTCTTATTGCATGAAGAGCAAGAGTGACAGTCAAAAGTTCCGCCATAAATATCTGCCTTGCCTGAATTGTATACAGCAGTAGGAGCCCCATTAAATAATCCATCTCGAATTGTAAGCTCTGCTTTAGGACGGTTTTTTATAGACGCTCCACCGGCATTTACAGAACCTGTAAATGTGCCATTTTCAATCACAAGTTCACCATAGTTATCAATTGCTCCGTATCCATCACTATCTGACAGAGAACTATCAATTGTACCATTTCCTGTTATAGTCAAATAACCATTATTTTTGATAGGACGACCTACAAAATCATTTGTTGTAGAAATGGTTTTACCATTCATATCCAAAATAATTTTTGCATCAACAGGAATTACAATAATATCTCCTGTTTTTAAATCTTTAATATTATCTGTCAACTGAATGGTCGTTTCCACACCACTATCTGCTGCTTTTGCCACAGCATCCGTCAGTTCATCTACAGTTGCAACTTTCACCACACCATTTTCCGCAACGACTTCTTCTGTTGCCACTTCCATTGCTGGCTGGATTTCTGTCGCTTCTACAACATCTTTTTCTTCTGTCACTTCATTTGCAGGTTTTTCTTCTGCTGCATCAACAACTTCGGACGCCCCCACTTCTCCCGCAGATTCTTTCGTAGGTTCTGTTTCCACTGTTGTTTCCACAACGGTTTCTGCTTCGTTCATGCTGCCATCTTCTGCCATTGCTACATTCGGTACAGCAGTCAATGTCATGGACAGCGCCATAAAACAAGGCAATACTTTTCTCTTCACCTAGAACTCCTCCTTCTCCTCATATATTTTCCTTTATCACTTGTAAAGCTTTGTAATAAAAAAAAATTATGTAATCTACACATGTCCAGTGTATCATGTTTACATTTTCCTTTCAACCAAAATACAGAAAATACCAATCGTTTCTATGCTACAAAAAAATCATTTTGTATATTTAAAATTAATTTTTTAAAATAAAACATAAAATCAGACTTCACATAATTTCCTTACAAAAAAAGACAGCAAAATCCTCTTTGCTGTCTCAAAAATTCCAATACACTGTAATGGGAACATCTCTTGACCCAGAAATCCTTCTTCCCACATCAATGTGATGAATCAACGCTTCCACCATCTCTCTGGTCAAATGCTCCACATGGATATATTTTTCCACCAATTCTTTTCGGTTCTCCCCTGCCCTTTGCCTTTCTTCTATTTCCAGAAGCTGTTCTCTGCACATTTCCACGGCTTCTTCCAAGCGTTTTTTCTCCATGGAAAATGCCTTTGTCATGTCCAGATAATCTTCTTCTGTCATTATCCCTCGCACCTTATCCAGATACAACTCCCGAAGGGCTTTTGTACGTTCCTGCATCTTTTTTTCATAGGATTTCATCCTGTCCATAATACTGTTTTTCTGTTTTACGTAATCGCTGCCCAATTGAATTCCCTGTGCCAGCGCATCCTCATCCAAATAAAATTCTGCCAGCCGCTTCAGCTCTGTCATGACTTTGCTTTCCAAACGACTGACAGAAATGAAAGCACCTCCACAGGCTTCTTTTGATACGGAGCGGTTTGGACATGTCAAAAACCGCCACTCTCCCCTTTTTCCAGAACGCAGCACATAGCCACATTCCCCGCAGCGAGCTTTGCCAGAAAACAGTCCGATGGTACCTACAGCAAAAGGCTTTGCCTTTTGTTCCCGCAGCGCTTTTACCTTGTCCCACAGTTCTTTCTCTATGATGGGTTCATGGGTCCCTTCTACCCGATACCATTCTTCCTCCGGGCGAGGCTTGTTTTTCTTTGTTTTATAAGAAATGCTTCCGTATTTTCCCTGTACCATATTGCCTATGTACATTTCATTTTCCAGCATATCTGCAATGGTGTAATATTTCCACAAGGTGCTGTTTTTCTGCTTTGCCGGTGTTTTGATGATTCCTTTTCGGCGTTTATATTCCGTAGGATTAGGCACACCTCTGTCATTGAGCATACGAGCAATGGCAGATTTCCCATAGCCCTGAGAAAACAGCGCAAACACTTCTCGCACCACCTGTGCCGCTTCCTCGTCAATGATAAGATGCCCCTTTCGTTCCGGGTCTTTCTGATACCCATACAATGCCGTAGCACCAATATGAAATCCATTCTCCCGCCGATTTCGCAGGACACTTCGAATATTTTCTGACATATCCTCCAAATACCATTCATTGACCAAACCATTGATCTGCCTTGATTTTTTGTTGCCTTTCACATCTGTATCAGCATTATCCACAATGCTCACAAACCGGATGCCCCACTGCGGAAATAACCCATGGAGATATTTTTCCACCAGCTCCAGTTCCCTTGTAAAGCGGGACTGGGTCTTGCAGAGGATAATATCGAAATTCCTTTTTTCCGCATCTTCCAAAAGGCGCCGAAACTCCGGTCGATTCCTATCAGCGCCAGCATAGTCATCATCGCTGTAAATGCCATAAATCTCCCAGCCCTGTTCTATGGCATACTGCACCAACATGGATTTTTGATTCTGGATGCTGGCGCTGTCGTCCGCAAAGCTGCGCTTATCCCGATCTTCTTCCGATAGTCTGCAATAGATGGCTGCCTTCACATGGACCACTTCCTCTCCGTCATCTACGAAGCGTTTCTTTGTTCCGCTCCATTTGATTGATGAGATTGATCCAAACTTTTGTAAATTCTTCTCGTCTGGGTTCACTGCCACCATGGAGAAACACACTTTTGCAGGCATTTTCCTGTCTTTCTTTCATATGGCCCACCTCCCTATATTTATCTATGCAGTTTAGGAGGCACATTTTCTTACTTCTTTTTTACTTTTTGACAATACCATGGATGCCCGTATGCTTTTTTGCTACAATCATAGTATAAAAAGCAAAAGGAAAATACTATGCAGCAAAAATATGAGGAGGTAAAAAAATGGATGATCTTAAACAAAAAAACATGACTGATACATGCTTCGAATCCACAGACCAAAACACTGCTCCAAAATTACCATCCCAAGATACTGCCGCAGAAGAAACCCTTTGGAAAAAGTCCATGAACCGCATTTTGGTGGGCATAACGCTGACTGCCATTACATTGAACTTTGGACTTCTTAATTACATTTTTCCAACTATCGGAACTATACTGCTTCTTTTTGGTTTTCGTACCTTACAACATGAAAACAAGTGGTTCAGAAACTGTTTTGCCATTTCTATCATTCGAACTGCATATTTCTTTGTGACATTGATACTGAATACGACCATACTGCAAAGCACCATATATTCATCGACAATGAACTCTGTGCTGCCCATTGCAAATCTGCTTTTACAGTTTGCTCTTTTCGTTTGTCTTTGGCAGGGATTCATCTCCATTCGGCAAAAAGCCGGGCTTCCTCCTCACGCAGGCAGCGCAGCTGCCCTAATTGTGTGGTATTGCCTGATATGCCTTCTCGCTTTGGCACACTACAACGGCTTTTTCATTGCCTTGATTATGTTTATTGCTTATTGCCGTATCATCTACAAGCTGAACAAATTATCTAAAGAACTGGATGAAATAGGCTACGAAATCAGTACGGTTCCTGTCAAATGGACAAACCAACGGATCACCTTTTCGCTTATTTTGCTGCTGTTGGCGGGAGGCGCATGCGGTTATCTTTTTTGCAGCAGTTATCCAATGGAGTGGAATGCACTGCGTGCTGACGAGCATAAAAACGTGGAAGACATCAAGGCTCAGCTTATTGACCTCGGGTTCCCCTCCTATATACTGAACGATCTCAGCGCAGAAGACATTGCCGCCTGCAATGGCGCATTACAAGTCGTTGTTGATGAAACCGACATACCTTTGGAGGATTATGGAAACGCGGATGATTTTACTTCCGATACTCCAAATCTTCGTGTCACAGGTATTGGTGTAAAAGTTTCTGATGATCGGGAACGCTGGATCATCTTCCATCATTTCCTATGGACCAAAGACCCCGGATTTTATGGAACAGAAGCCATCCAGTTATGGCCTGTTTACAGAGACATTTCCGACGGATGGGATTCCGGCGGCGATGTGACAGGGCGTGTTTTATATAACAGCAACGACGAAACATTTGTAGCTGACTATTACTCTCTGGGCACACAAACATATACTTCCAACAATTTCTTCTTTGGCTCCCAAGACAACACTGATGTGTTTGCCACATTCTCTATGCCTCGACAGGGCAGCAGTTATAGAGGCTATATCGCATATCCCATTAAGGAAATACAAGACGGATGCATTATCAGCAGTTGGATCAATTATGTGCACCAGCGAAGCTGGATGCAGTATCCTGTTATGACAGCAATGGAAAAGAGAATGACAAACAGTTGGAACTATACTGGAGCATTTCAGACATTGGAAGATGCCCTGCAATTTTATCCATCAGACGAAGGCATCGAAATGTACAACTAACACTACAGCACTTCCCACATGACACTTCCAAAGGTGCAGCAGAGCAGAAAGCCCGCAGCACCTATGAATACCTCATCGACCTTGCGGAAGACCCTGACGTTTTAGCACCCCTGCGGTTCCTGCGGGAACGGGAAGTGGTGCACTTCCAGCGGTTCGGCGAAGCTTTGGAAATCGCCAGAGATCACCTGAACCAAAAACACTGGTTTTTCATGAACAAATAAACCAATGCCTAAAACAGGAAGTTCTGTATTCTCTACAGGCTTCCTGTTTTTTTCATTCTTTTTTCTTTTCATGAAAATCATAGAAAAAAACGTGGTCTTTCTGTGAAAAAAGCTTATAATAGAAAGTAAGATATCTATGCTTGTGTACATGATCCAAGCATTGGGAGGTGACCGCCATATGCGCGATTTTTATTTGAAAAACAGACAGGCTCTCCAAGATTTTCTCATTCTGGGTGCCACCATATTGTTTTGTTTTCTCTTTTTCCGCTACTTATTTCCAATTTTTCTGCCTTTTTTGGTGGGCTGGCTTTTGAGCCTCATGTTCCGCCCGCTGGCAACTTATCTGGAAAAGCGGCACATTCCCCGCTGGATCGCCTCTTTATTTTGTATCCTGTTGCTTTTGGGACTCATTTCTCTTTTTGTCGCTCTCATCGGCAACCGCATTGCCGCACAGGCACAATCCTTCCTGCGGCTCATGCCTCAGTACATGATCCTGATTCAAAACGCCTTGGATCGTCTTTGGACGCAATTAGACAGCCTGCTGACCGTACTGCCTGATCCCCTGCAAAACCTGCTGCAAAGTTCCACCGAACAACTGCGGGGCAACCTGTCCTCCATACTGCTTTCTCTGGTACAGAGCACAGGTTCTTCTTCTCTGACTTCCGTACCCAGTTTTCTGCTGGGCGTGATCATCGCGCTGCTGTCATCCTATTTCTTCACAAAAGATGCGGTTCTCGTCCGCAGTCTTTATGAAAAACACATTCTGTCCCTGCTGCATAACTCCATTGGCAGAACAAAAGCGGGCTTAAAAACTTCTGTGCTGGGCTATATCAAAACACAGCTGATTTTGATGATTTATACTTTTGCCATTACGTTCATTGGCCTTATGGTGCTGCGCTCACCTTTCGCGCTGCTGCTCAGTATCATCATTGCCATCATCGACGCACTGCCCTTCTTTGGCAGCGGCTTCATTCTCTGGCCGGGAGCCATCATCCATTTGATTCTTGGCTCACCCAAACTTGCCATTGGCTATATGGTCATCTACGCCGCCGTACAGATCATGCGGCAAATCATGCAGCCCAAAATCCTTGGTACACAGATTGGTCTGCATCCTCTGCTGACACTGTTTTCCATGTACTTTGGCTATAAATGCATCGGCTTCTGGGGGCTGCTTCTGGGACCTGTCATTGCCGTTATGCTGCAGGCATACTTCCAGACCAGAGAAAAAGAAACACCTCCCACCACATAAAAAATGCGTTTTCAGTTTAGGGGCATCTTCATAAAAAACAAAGAAAGCCAAAACCCTTATCATGACAAAGGATTTTGGCTTTCTTATTTTATTCAGATTTTATTTGTTATGTTCTCTTATAAAGACAGCCGTTGCAATTCCCTTAAGAAATCAAGGAAAGGGAAAATCAATGTTTCCTTAAGGGGAAGTTGCTTTTACCGAAAACGCTTTTTTGTTATACTTTACGCCTGAAACAGAGGTGTAGACAAATATCTGTCGCCAGTATCGGGCAGCAGAACCACAATGTTCTTTCCCTTGTTTTCAGGACGTTTTGCCACTTCCAGCGCCGCGTGGATGGCTGCGCCGGAGGAAATGCCCACCATAAGACCTTCTTTCTGCGCTACGGCTCTGCCTGCGGCATAAGCTTCTTCTTCTTTTACAGGAATGATTTCATTGTACAGCTTTGTATCCAGAATGGAGGGCACAAAGTTTGCGCCGATACCCTGCAGACCATGGCTGCCGGCTCTGCCTTCTGTCAGCAGAGGAGAGGAAGCGGGTTCCACACCAATGATCTGTACATCAGGATTCTTTTCTCTCAGATAACGTCCTACACCTGTGATGGTGCCGCCGGTACCGATGCCCGCTACGAAAATATCCACTTTGCCGTCGGTATCTTCATAGATTTCAGGACCTGTGGTTTCATAATGTGCCTGCGGGTTGGAAGGGTTATCGAACTGTCCGGGAATGAACGCGCCGGGGATTTCTTTTGCCAGCTCTTCCGCTTTGGCAATGGCGCCTGCCATGCCTTTTGCCCCTTCTGTCAGTACCAGTTCCGCGCCGAAGGCTGTCATCAACATACGGCGTTCCATGCTCATACTGTCAGGCATAACGATGATGGCTCTGTAGCCTCTTGCCGCTGCCATGACTGCCAGACCAATGCCTGTATTGCCGCTGGTAGGTTCAATGATGGTAGCGCCTGCTTTCAAAAGCCCTTTCGCTTCCGCATCTTCCACCATTTTCTTTGCCACACGGTCTTTGGCACTGCCGCCGGGGTTCAAAAACTCCACTTTTGCCAAAACTTTCGCATCCAGATTATGAATTTCTTCCAAGTGTGTCAGTTCCAGTAACGGCGTTTTGCCGATCAATTCTTCTATATTTTTGTAAATCTTTGCCATAGGGATCATCCTTTCCGAGATTTTTAATCATAGTATCACTATAGGTTTTATATGTCAAGCTATTTTTTCAGCCTGTCTTTGTTCTCATATTACCACATTCCGCCGCTGCCTTCAAATAAACTTCACGCTTGTTTCTCTTTCTTTTCCTTGTATACGCCCCTTTTTTGTGCTAGTATCTTAATGGAAATATCCATTGAATGAGAATAGAAAGGAACGATTCAAATGAAAATCGGACGCAACGATCCCTGCTGGTGCGGCAGCGGAAAAAAATATAAAGTCTGCCATGCGGATTTTGATGAAAAACTGGCGGAACTGAAAGCAAAAGGGGAAAAAATACCTCCCCACTCCCTCATCAAAACAAAAGAACAGCTGGAAGGCATCCGCAAAGCCGGCAAACTGAACACAGAAATTCTGGACATGGTAGCGGAAAACATCCACGCAGGCATGTCCACAGAAGACATCAATAAATTGGTACATGACTACACCATCGCCCACGGCGGTATTCCCGCGCCTCTGAACTACTGCGGCTTCCCTAAGAGTGTCTGCACATCCGTAAACGATGTGATCTGCCATGGTATCCCCTCTCCCGATGAAATCCTCCAGGATGGGGACATCATCAACGTAGACGTTACCACCATTCTGGATGGTTATTACGCAGATGCTTCCCGTATGTTCTGCATTGGTCAGGTCAGCGACGAAGCCAAAAAACTGGTGGAAGTCACAAAAGAATCTGTTGATCTGGCACTGGCGGCAGTAAAACCCTGGGGTCATCTGGGTGACATCGGCGAAGTCATCAGCAAACATGTGTATGCTCACGGCTATACCGTACTCCATGACATCGGCGGTCATGGTGTCGGCAACGACTTCCACGAAGAACCTTATGTATGCCACATCGGCAAAAAAGGCACCGGCATGCTGCTGGTACCCGGCATGGTATTCACCATCGAACCCATGGTAAACGAAGGGGAGGAAGATTTCTTCCAGGACGAAGAAAACGGCTGGACCATTTACACAGAAGATGGTTCCCTTTCCGCTCAGTGGGAATACACCGTTGCCATCACCGAAGACGGTGTGGAAATCATTACCCATTGATTTGATTCACACAAAAGAAAAGGTGAGGTGTTGCATTTATGAACGGTTCCAAACACATTTCCAACTGTTACAGCGCCTTACAGGGACTTTACTGGATGAGTTACGGCGCCATCTATACTTTTGCCGCCGTATTCCTTCTGGACAGAAAATTCACGGATTCACAGGTCGGCACACTCATTGCGCTGGCCTGTGTTTTTTCCGCCGTGTTTCAGCCCTTTGCAGCTGCGGCTGCGGACCGAGGTCAGCGGTTCTCCCTGCGGTCTTTGATGACCCTGCTCTGTCTTTTGACCATCGTCCCTATGGTACTGCTGTTTTTCTTTCCACAGCAAGCCCTATCCGGCGTCTGTTATGTGATTCTGATGCTGCTGCATCTTGCCTTTCAGCCACTTTTGAGCGCCTTGGGCATGCAGCTGCTCAATAACGGATATTATCTGAATTTCGGCGCCGCCCGCGGCATTGGTTCCATGTCTTTTGCTGTGCTTTCCTTTTTTCTGGGGTCTTTGACACTGATTTTCGGCACAGGCTGCCTGCCTGTCATTGGCATACTGCTGTATCTGTTTATGGCATTGCTTTTGCAGGCATTCCCGGAAACCAAACGGAGCGGCTCATCCATTGTATCCTCTCGAGGCACCGTTTCCATACTGCGGGAAAATCACCGGTTTGCTGTCCTTTGTCTGGGCATCGTCCTCATTTTCATTTCCCACAGCGCCATCAACACCTACATGATCCAGATTCTTCAGAAAATTGGCAAAGGCAATCGGGAACTGGGGCAAGTCATGGCATACACTGCCCTTCTGGAGTTTTTTGTGATGATGGGCTTTTCCAAATTCGTCAAAGGACGGGACTGCGGCAATATCATGCGATTCACAGCCATTTTCTTTGTGCTGAAAGCCATTTTTGTTCCTTTGGCACCCAATCTGCCCATGATTTACGCGGCTTTTCTGACACAGATTTTCTCCTTTGCCCTGTTCACACCAGCTTCGGTTTACTATGCCAACGCCATTTTGCCTGCCGGAGACAAGGTCAAAGGACAGGCTATGATCACCATTGCCATCACCATTGGCAATATCGCCGGCAGTTTCTTCTGCGGTCACTTTATCACCCTTTGGGGCATCACAGCCGCCATTTTGGTGACAGCTGCCATTGCCGTCATTGGTCTGATCTGCTTCTTCCTTGGCGCAGAAAAAACAGGTCCCATTGCTTTTTCTTGAACGCAAAAAAGCGTCAGATTCCATTTCTGGTCTCTGACGCTTTTCTTATGCCCATAAAATGGCGATTTCAGCCAATACAGTTTCTTCCGCATCAAAAATGAATGTGATGGTTTCCCACTTGCCATCTTTTTCTTCCACGAATGTTTTGGTATGCACCACATCTCCTCTGCGGCATTCTTTCCGGTATACCACACGGATATCCTTCAGCGTCATGCCATCGTAAATCTCATCGGGCACATCATCCAGCGCCCATTCCAGATATTTCACGTTATTGGCATGACCATTGGTGTCCGTATCCCTGCGGGTCACCGTAAATCTCTGCTGTGCCGCAGGTTCCCCTTCGGGCATGGGCGGCATACGGAACTTTTCCCCTTCAATGGCAGGTGGCTGATTGGTACCATATTTCTCGATCATATCATCAGGCACACTGGTGGGTTTGCGCTTGGCAAAATCCATGTATACCCATCGGGACATACCATCCGCGATCTTTTCCCCATTTTCACCAAAGAGGAAATACCCTCTTTCCGCCTGCATTTTCCGGCATTTGTTGCTCCATGTTTCCAGCCGGATGGTTTCTCTGTGGGCAGGCATGCGATATACCATGATATGCCAGTTGATGACTGCCCAGCCGCACTGAAGTTCCGCCAGATAATCCAAAGTATAGCCCAGTGTATCTGAGTGGTCGATGGCAGCGTTTTGCAGAGCGGACAGCAGCGCCGCCGGTGAGAGCGTCCCCTTTTGGTCTACCTGATAATAATTGATGGTCTGTTCTTCCGCGTATCCTTTGCGTTCCATAAAAAACCTTCCTTTCCGGCAGTTCTTACAACATAGGAGAAATCAATCTTGCCACAGCTTCTTTCACCTTGAACCACCATCTTCTTCTGTAATACCATTCTCTGGTGATCTCTACAGAACTTTTCAGATCGTTCAAAAAGTCCTGTTCCAGTTCTCTGGTAAAAGCAGCGTCGTATAAAAAAGCATTGACTTCAAAGTTCAGGTCAAAACTGCGGATGTCCATATTGGCTGTTCCCACAGAGGACATTTTCCCGTCGATGCACAGGCTCTTGGAATGGATGAATCCTTTTTCATACTGATAACATTTCACGCCCGCTTCCAGCAGCTGTCCCAGATAGGACATGCTTGCCCAATACACAAAGAAATGATCCGGATTGCCGGGAATCAGTATCCGCACATCCAGCCCCGAAAGGGCAGCCACCCGCAGAGCTTCGAAAATGCCATCATCCGGCACAAAGTAAGGCGTTGTCAGATAAATATGATGCTCCGCTTCATTGATCATTTTAAAATAGCCATTGTGTACGTTATGCCACTTGGTATCAGGACCGCTGGAAACGATCTGCATGCGGACACCTTCCGACTGCTCACGGAGCGGAAAATACCGCTGTTCCAGTTTCACAGCGCCATAGCGTGTGGTAAAATTCCAGTCTTTGATAAAACGCATCTGCATCTGGTCAATGGCATCCCCTACCACACGCAGGTGGGTATCCCGCCAAGGACCATAGCGTTTGACAATGCCAAGGTATTCATCCCCTACGTTAAAGCCGCCGATATAACCCACTTTCCCATCAATGATACAAAGTTTTCTGTGGTTGCGGTAGTTGATACGCACCATAAAGGGTGGCAGGAACGCCGCTGTGTATCCGCCGGCTGCATGGAGCTTGTCAAAAAAGCCTTTGGGCAGTCTGGAATTCCCCATACCGTCATAAAGCAGACGCACTTCCACGCCTTCTTCCGCCTTCTTTGTCAATTCTTCCACTAGACGGGTGCCCAGCTTGTCCCCTCGCCAGATATAATATTCCAGATGGATAAATTCCTTTGCCTGACGGATGTCGCGGACCAATGCCTCGAATTTGTCAGCGCCGGTGATGAACCTTGTCACCTTATTGTTGAATGTCATCCAGTTGCCGGAATTCAGGTGCAGATAGGCAAGGTCCGTCAGATATTCCGCATCCACCAGTCTGCCGCCTTTTTCGATGATTTCTTTCTGGGCTTTGACTCTGCCCACACATCGCTCATCCTGAAGCAGATATTTGTAATAGACCTCTCGGTCATACTCCTCTTTGATTCGGAACATTTTTTCCCGTTTGCTGTTCCTGCCGAAGATCATATAAATGACGAACCCCAGCACAGGAATGAACAGCAGCACCAGAAGCCACGCCCAGCTGCTGGCAGGATTCCTTCGTTCAAAAAACACCACGAAGCCTGCCAAAATCACGTTGATGACCAAAAGCCCAATGGCGATATACGCCAGAATCGAAACAATCTCCATAGACTTCCCCCCTTCTTTCCAAAATATAAGAAATTAATAAAATTCCATACTATAGTATACGCAAAATCCCCCCTGTCCGCAAGCATGGTACATGGCAAAAATTTTGAAAATTTTCACTTTTCCACTTCCCTATTGCCAGAATCTTTGATACAATAGAGTGACGTGAGAAATACAAAGGAAAAGCCCCTATGGCTTTTTACTGCAAGGAGGAACATTTTGTGAACATTAACGCATCCGATATCATCATCATTGCACTGATTGTGGTGGCTGCTCTGCTGGCAGGCGCTTATTATCTGAATAAAAAGACCATGCGCCGCATGATCCAAGCACAGGATTTCATTGATCAGAACCGTATGACCGTGCAGGCGTTCATCATCGACAAAAAACAGGAGAAACCTTCCGCTACCAACCTGCCCAAAGCTGTTTTCGATCAGCTGCCCAAAATGGCAAAAATGCGTAAGGCAAATCTGGTAAAAGCAAAAATCGGTCCACAGATCGTAACACTGATGTGCGATAAACCCGTTTACGAAGTGCTGCCCGTGAAAAAATCCCTGAAAGTGGACATCGCAGGCATGTACATCGTCAGCGTGACCGGCATGAATCTGGCTGATAAGAAGAAAAAATCTTTCACAGAAAAAATGACCACACGCATGAACAGCATGGTTTCCGATCAGTCTGAAAAATCCAAAAACAAAAAATAAGAACACAAAAAAGCTGAAATCTTTGCAAAGGATTTCAGCTTTCTTATTTTTACAGGATTTTATGAAACTTAAAGGCGCTCTTTTATTCTTCCATGGGACGGATTTCCGCGCCAAAAGGCATCAACGCCAGTGCGGCGAATTTGAAATGCTGCAAACCAAAGGGAATCCCGATGATGGTCAGGCAGCTGCCTACACCCATGGCGATGGAACTGATGCAAAGGCCCAGTCCGCCCAGCAATATCCAAATGACGTTCAACAGGACAGAGCCGGAGGACATGTTCCCGAAATAGACTTTCTTGCCAAAAGGCATGAGAATCAGTTTGGCAAACTTGAAGCACTGCAAGCCCACAGGAATGCCTACCACAGTGATACAGCACAACGCGCCAGCGAGAAGCCAGCACAACGCGGAAACCAGACCACCAAATATGATCCACAGAACATTCATTAATACATTGATAATGGACATCTTCTTCCTCCTTTTTCTACTTTTTTCGATAATATGCTACAACTTTTTCATAATCTCTTTCTTCCAGCACTTTCCGCCCTTCTTCCGACAGACGGTACACGCCTTTTTCCACTCGTTCAAACCAATGATATACATTGCTGCGGAGTATAGACATGTACTTTTCTTCCAGTCCCATTTCCCGCAATTCTCCATATGTAACGGCTTCTCTGTTTTCCAGAATACAGCACAAATGCAGTGCTTTTTCCCGATAAGCCGTCACGATCTTCCTGCGGTTCATGCCGCCCGTATTGGCGGAAACCTGTCTGTTTTCCATCTCTGCCTGCAATCGTTCCCGTTTCTTTCTGTTTTTCCACGCCAAACTATCTGATGGCGTCAACACCACATCCACAGTCTTGAGAGGACTGTCCAATGCCACTGTCAGCAAACCGATTTCCAGTCGTTTCAGCAATTTCAGCATATTTTTCCAGCTTTTCTCCCTCTGTCCCTTCTGGGGACGGGGAATGGCAACAAAAACCTGTTCTGTCAGGCTTTGGCGGTCTAACGCCTGATAAACCAGCTTCAGCTGAAAGGATTTTTTCAGCTCCACAATGACCAGTTCCCCATCTTTTTCCGCCGCAATGTCGCAGTCTTTCACTTCTGCCTGTACGTGATACCCTTCTTCTTCCAGGAAGCGGCAGACAGGCTCGTATAAATCTGTTTCCGCAAATGTCATGCCTGTTTTCCTTTCGCCATAAAGGCTTCGATTTCTTCTACAGTTTTGATCATGTCTTTTGTCATGATTTCGCAGCCGTCCTCTGTTACCAGCGCATCATCCTCAATACGGATACCGATGCCCCATTCTTCAATATACAGCCCCGGTTCCACTGTCAGCACCATACCCGGCTGCAGCACACGCTCTGTATACCGTCCGATGTCGTGGGTTTCCGCGCCCAGATAATGGCTCACACCATGGTAATAGTATTTCGCCACATCCGCCATGGTTTTCACAAGACCGATTTCTTTCAACGCTTCCAGATAATGTTCTTTCAAAATTTCATTCAGACGGGAGAAAGGCAGACCTGGACGAATGGCATCAATGACCTTCTGCTGTCCTTCCAGTACAATATTGTATACCAGTTTCTGACGTTCTGTGAATTTGCCGTTTACAGGGAAAGTACGGGAAATATCCCCATTGTACCAATCTACCTGTGCGCCGCAGTCTACCAGCAGCAGATCTCCGTCTTTTGTCTTGCCGTTGTTTTTGGTGTAGTGCAGGATGGTGCCTCTTTCCCCAGCGGCTGCAATGGTCTGGAAGGCTTTTTCTCTTGCGCCGTTCTGCATGAGGGTGAAATCAAAG
This sequence comes from Clostridia bacterium, assembly GCA_022786605.1. Lineage (GTDB taxonomy): Bacteria > Bacillota > Clostridia > Lachnospirales > Anaerotignaceae > Anaerotignum. The sequence continues at coordinate 99,777 of JALFWW010000025.1, forward strand.
TGGGCTTCGATTTCATATTCCATCATACCGGGGCAGGCATTTGCCATCATGGCTTCCACACCCATTCTGGTAATATCCATAGCTTTCCGCATTTTTTCCAGTTCGTAAGGTTCTTTGATGAGACGCAAATCGCCGAAAATGGGATACAGATCCCCCACTGTCATGGCAGGGTATTTTTCCCTTACTTCTTTGGCAAAACGAAGCGCAGGTGTCAGCACATCCTCCCATTCCCGATGTTCCAAATCCAGATAGATTTTTGTAACGTTGTTGCGGAACACCATCTGGGCAAAATCATCGGTGAACGCGTCAATGGGGCGAATGTCTGTCATGCCGCTGATTTCTTCCGCTTCTTCCGCTGTCATATTTGCCCCTACCCATTTGGCAAGGATGCCGTTATCTCTGGGAATGAACAGAGTTTCCTGCAAACCGCCTGCCACTTTTGCCATGAGGAATACACAGTTTTCCCTCTCCACCCCAGTCACATAGTAAAAATTGCGGTCAGGAGAAAAGGGATAATATTCATCCCCCCGTTTCAGGGGCGCTTTTCCTGCAAAAAGTACGGCAGCGCTGCCTTCTTCCAGTCTGGCTACCAGTTTTCTTCTATTGTCTATAAAAAATCGTTCTGTCATGTCATTTGCCTCCTCTGCAAATTCTTAATAAAACAACATCAATAAAATTTAATAAAATCAACGCAATAACTCCCCAAAACAATATTATTTGAATGTGCGCAATATTTTTACTAACCAAAGTAAATTCCCCATGTGCAATCCATTGATTTATCATCTTAACTTCCTGAAAAACAGAAACCACTCCAAAAGATAAACTGCCAAAAATTAAATAAATACTGTTTTGTTCTTTTTTACGAAGCAAACAAATGAAATTAACAATCCCAAGAATAAATGCAATTCCACCTAAAAAAAACCACGATACATTCCAGTCCATATTTTACTCCTTTCTAAATACTCATTCTGACAGTTTGTTTTTATGATAAATCTCTCCTATCTCTACATTCTGGTAAATAATACCCATATAAAAACCAAATATCAATTCTCTTATACCTTATCAAAAAATGTTTACGTTTTTCCGTTGAAATTCTTACAAATTCCTTTGTGCATAAAAACGCACATTTTCTTGAAAATGTCTTTACTCTATATTAGAATTGTAGCAAGGAACCAAAAAAATGCAAGTCTGAACAAAAGAGAAAGAAAAGAGGGATACCATTGAAGAAAGAATGGAAATTTGCCTTTGAAAAAACCATCCCAGTTCTGGCAGGATACCTTTCCATCGGCATTGCCTTTGGGCTTTTGATGCAGAACATGGGATATAACGTCTTTTGGGCGCTGCTCATTTCCCTGATATTATACGCAGGCTCCATGCAGTTTGTACTGCTGCAATTTTTCACAGGGGGAGCGTCACTCATTACTGTTGCCATCATGACTTTGCTGGTGAACAGCCGTCACCTGTTCTACGGTCTGTCTTTCATCGACACCTTCCGCAGCATGGGCAAGAAATATCTGTATATGGTCCATTCCCTGACGGATGAAACTTATTCCCTGCTCTGTTCCTACGAACCCCAAGAAGGCATGGATAGTAAAAAAGTCCTGTTTCTCATGAGTATTTTCGACCACTGTTACTGGCTTATTGGCACTGCTCTTGGCTCCCTTGCCGGCAGCCTCATCACCTTTGACACCACAGGCATTGACTTTGCCATGACTGCCCTATTCACCGTCATTTTCATCGAACAGTGGAAAGGAGCCAAAAGCCATATTCCCGCTTTGACAGGAATCATCGCCGGTATTGGCTGTTTACTGATATTCGGTCCCGACAACTTTATCCTGCCTACACTGCTCATGAGCGTTGCCGTTCTTATGGCACTGAAAAGCCGTATTTTGGCAAAAGAACAGGAGGAATGATCATGATTACATCTACACAAACCCTTGCCATCATCCTGACGGCTTCCATATGTACCTTTCTGATCCGTCTGGCGCCCTTTGCCATATTCGCCGGCAGAGAAATCCCTGCCCCTGTGCAGTATCTGGGAAAAGTCCTTCCGGCTACAGTCATGGCGGCGCTGGTGGTATACTGCCTGAAAAACACCACCTTTTCCGCTCCTTCCGGCTTCCTGCCCCAGTTTATCGCCGTGGCAGTGGTAGCAGTGCTCCATCTTTGGAAAGGCAAAACATTGCTGAGCATCGTGGGCGGTACGGTCTGTTATATGATATTGGTGCAGGTGGTTTTTCCTGCGTGACAAAAAGGGATACATCCAAAGCAGATTCCCGTCTAAAGAAAAAAGCCTAGTAAAAAACACTGAAATCCTTTGTATTGTAAGGATTTCAGTGTTCTTTTTTATAAAAACTTCTTTTATTTCCACTCAATGGGGTGTTCCAAACAAATTCATCAGCACGCAGCCAGCCAGCACCAACACAATGCCCAGCACTGTAGGTAAATTTACCCGTTGATGAAAAAGAAAAACAGAAATAAGCGTCGTCACCACAATCCCGACACCGCTCCATGTGGCATAGGCAACGCCAAGATGGATATGCTCCACGGCTTTAGATAACAGAAAAAAGCATAATCCATACAAAATCAGACAGCCTGCCGTAGGCAATGGCTTTGTAAAACCTTCCGCGTATTTCAATAATGTAGTTGCCATCAGCTCCAAAGCAATGGCTCCCGCCAGCATCATATATGGCATCCGTAAAACCTCCTGTCTTTATCGGTTCTCCTATCAAAAACAAAAGGCTTCACTCATATTCGCCCCATAGCCCAATGAAATGCTCCATCGTCATGGCATCACGTCCCATCTCTCAAAACATCACATATCCTTTTTCTGCGAAGAACGCTTTCAACTCTTTTTCTTTGGCTTCCGTTCTGCCCTGTACGGACTCCGCCTTGCCGCCGCCTTTGCTGCCGAAGGCTTCTTTCATTTCTGCCGCCATGGGGCGCATATCTTCTGTGCGGCTCATAAGTACGAAGGCATAACCTGTGCCAGCAGGGGCAAACACTGCCGCTGTACCACCGGTTTTGTCCAGAATGGTATCTGCCAGATGTACCATATCCTTGGAATCAAAATCTGCCGCAAATACACAGGCTTTGGGTGTTTCGCCTACTTTTTCCGCAATGTTGTTGATTTTTTCCCATTTCATGCGGCTGATGATCTGTTTCAATTCATCCCGTTCTTTCAAAAGGGCTTCTGTCGCCTTTGCAATTTTTCCGGTAGGTACGGAAAGCAGTTCGGAAATGACCGCGGCGTTTTCTGTTTTTTCGTCATAATCCGCCAATGCACGCATACCGCAAACGATTTCCAGTCTGGTGCCGCCTTTGTAATTCTGGGCGGAAAGAATCTTCACCATACCGATTTCTCCGGCTTTCTGCACATGGGTGCCGCAGCATGCACAGCAGTCATATTCCCCCATTGCCATAATGCGCACTTTTCCTTCCAGTGCCTTTTTGCTGCGGTATTCCAGCTTTTCCAGTTCTTCTTTGGAAGGATAAGTCACTTTGGAAGCCACATTCCGCCAGATGGCTTCGTTGGCAGTCCGCTCCAGCACAGGCAGGTCTTCGGCAGGGATTTTTGTATTGAAGTCAATCAAAATGGCATCTTTCCCCATGTGGAAGCCCACGTTGTCACAGCCGTATTTGCCGCAGATGATGCCAGAAAGGATATGCTCGCCGGAGTGGTTCTGCATCAGGTCAAAACGATGGTTCCAGTCAATATGACCTTCCACTTCCGCCCCTACTTCCAGCGGCTTGTCCGTGATATGAGAAATGACGCCATCTTTTTCCCTTACGTCTGTCACCTTTGCGCCGCCCAGTGTGCCAATATCCGCAGGCTGTCCGCCGCCTTCGGGGTAAAAGTAAGTGCCTTCCAGCACCACGGCAAAGTTTTTGCCCTTTTGTTCGCAGGATACCACCTTGCCCAAAAAATCCATGGTATAAGCATTGTCATAATATAATTTCACAGTTTCCATGTTCTTCCTCCTTACTCTCCCGTACAACGGGGGTTTGTCATTTCAAAGCGTTCATCAATATTTTCTTCCCCCCATTGGCACATAAGCTCCAATATGGGAAAAAGGGACTTTCCCTTTTCTGTCAGGGAATATTCCACTCTGGGCGGCACCTCCGCATAGGCTTTCCGCAGGATGAGCCCATCGGCTTCCAGCTCCCGAAGCTGATTTGTCAGGGTTTTCTGAGAAACAGTGCGGATGTTCGTCATCAATTCCCCGAATCGCAGGGTCCCCTCCTCCGCCAATATGTAGAGAATCAGCGGCTTGCACTTGCCGCCAATCATTTTGAGGGTGACTTCCATTTCACAGCCCACCTGAATTTTCTTTGTCATAGTTACCTTCCTTTCCCTAAGGGCAAAAAAAGTGCCTCATTGACAGGGATTTCTCTCTTTGTTACAGTTTCTATACAGTAATTTATACACTTAGGATACATTTGTCAAGTAAAGGAGATTTTCATATGAAAACAAGACGTTTTGGCAAAACAAATGCCATGATTTCTGAAATTGGGCTGGGAACCTGGCAGTTAGGCACCAAATGGGGCGAACCTTTCTGCGCGGAAGAAGCCCAGAAAATTCTGGACGCCGCTTACGACAGCGGCATCACATTTCTGGATACAGCAGACATCTACAACGACGGCAACAGCGAACTTGCCATTTCCAAAATCCTGAAAGCCCACCCCGACCACTTTTTCGTGACAACCAAAATCGGCAGAGGGCTGAACCCCCACACAGCGGAAGGCTACAACAAAGAATCTGTTATCCGCTTCACCGATGGCTGTTTGTCCCGTCTAGGCGTGGAAAAATTGGATTTGGTGCTGCTCCACTGCCCGCCCACTTCCGTTTATCAGAAGGACGAAGTTTTTGACGCATTGGAAAACCTGAAAGCCGCAGGCAAAATCGCGCACTACGGCGTCAGCATCGAAAAAGTATCCGAAGGACTTGCTGCCATGGAATACGACATTTCCGCTATGGAAGTGATTTTCAATATGTTCCGCCAGAAACCCATTGAGGAACTGTTCCCCACTGCCCAGAAAAAAGATGTGGGCATCATTGCCCGCGTTCCTCTGGCAAGCGGTCTTTTGACAGGGAAATTCACCAAGGACACCGTTTTTGGCAAAAACGACCATCGCTTCTACAACCGTAACGGGGAAGCCTTCGACAAAGGTGAAACCTTCTCAGGCGTGGATTATGAACTGGGTCTGACAGCCGTAGCGGAACTGAAAGCCCTGCTGGGTACAGAAAACCTCATTCCCTACGCTTTACGTTGGATTCTCATGCATGAAGCTGTCAGCGTCGTCATTCCCGGCGCCAGCAAAACCGCACAGGTACTCCAGAATGTGAAAGCCGCGGAACTGCCTGACCTGACACCGGAACAGATGGCAGGGGTAAAAGCTATTTACGATAAATACATCCGCCCTACCGTACATCATCTGTGGTAAAAAAGCATTCCCTTTTGGGTGCTTCTTCATAAGAAAACAAAGAAAGCTGAAATCTTTGCTAGTACAAAGGATTTCAGCTTTCTTATTTTTATAGGATTTTATTCGGCATGTTTTCTTCTGAAGATAGCCGTCGCAGTTTCCCTTAAGAAATGGGACAAAAGTCAAACAGTGTTTTCTTAAGAGAAACTGCTGTAGGGAATGGCTTTTTTATTTTTTCCGCTTTCCCCTCCACAAATAAAGGAGAATCAAAACAGCTACCACAATGATGATGATAGGTGAAAAGTACAATAGTCCCATTTGAAAATAAGGGCTTTTCAGAGTACCGATGAAGTTCTGAAAACCATTTTCGTCAATGGAAATCTCAAGATTTTCCTCTGGCAAGGTATCAGAAGTGTAGACATATTCCCGTTTTCCCACTTTTTCAAAAGGCAGACTGCTATCCACCAGCACAGGCATATCCTGATCCAGATAAAGCCGGATGGTCAGGTCAGAAAAATCCTTCCACATGGCGGCTGGCGCCAGATAATACTCCAGTTCACCACGTTTGGCGTTGAAATCCAGTTCCGGATACCCGCCCAGATTGTAGTCATAGGAAACAATAACAGGATATGTTTCCTGTGGCTGAAAATCCATTTGGAATGTGACCGTATCCACTGTACGATCAGGGTCTAAATTGGCAATTTCTTCTGTAGTCAAAACCGCGTACCGCCAGTCATCCGTAACGATTCGAGTGCTGCCGTTCATGCCATATCGCTGCACAGACACATCCGCCTGTTTTCCATTGACTGTGACTGTCACGCCTCTTTCTTCCATATTAGGCGAAAGGAACATGGACGATACGGAAAGGGCTTCATCCGTGGTGTTTTTCATTTCATAGGTGGCTGTGATATGGGCATCCGGTCCCTTTACCACGATTTCCAAATCTTCTGACAATACGGCAATTTCATCATTTTTCTCAAAGGTGATGGCAGAGCCCACATCGGCATCCTCTGGGGCTGCCATATTGGCAAAAGCCCTTTGGGGAACCATCCAGATAAGCGCCAGCAACACAACAAAAATCAGTCTTTTCTTTCCCATATCTTTTCCCCCTTTCCTGCTTTTCTGTATTTTTATGGTATCACAGAAAAGCTCATGCAGGCAATATGCCTTTTCATTAAAAAAAACGTGAAAGCCTCTGTCATACAGAAACTCCCACGTCTTTTTTCAAAAATCAATATGTTTATACGAAATATTCCGGCAAAGCTCTGCCTTCATACAATTCTTCCAGTTCTTCTTTGTGATAGATGTAGCCAGGGTCATCAAAATACTTGGCGCCGGAAGGACATTTCTTGATACATGCGCAGCATTTGATGCAGATGCCTGTGCAGGAGAAGTCCACTTTATCAATGGAGCCCATAGGACAAACTTCCGCACAGATGCCGCAGCCACAGCAAGCGTCGCTTGTTTTGGGTTTTACTTTACGGATGTCGATGGCATTGCCATAACGATCTCTGGGTGTGAAGTACGGGCGGATAGGGTCTTCCCCTTTCACATAAGCAGGACCGTCATATTCCCAGCCACTGTTGATTTTTTCCACCAGTTTTTCCGCAAATTCGTGCATCACTTTGTAATCTTCTTCGTCAGGTCTGCCTGCGGACAGTTTTCTGGAGAAAGAATGTTCGCTGACAAAAGCGCCGCCGGCAATGGTACGGAAGCCGTCATCTTCCAGAATGTTCCGCAGTTCGATGAGGGCATCGTCGAAGTTACGGTTGCCGAAGGATACCATAGACACTGCATACGCTTTGCCGCCCACAACGGTTTTCAGATAAGGCAGCAACAGATTCGGTACACGGCCTGCGATAACAGGAGTGCCAAAGAACACCAGATCCGTTTCGGTGAAAGCGATTTCTTTTTTCCGTACGTCAGGCAGTGTAAAATCATATATTTCCATAGGAACGCCAAGGCTTTCTGCCACATGAGCGGATACAGTTCTCACAGCTTTTTCTGTACCGCCAGTGGGACTGAAATACATGGCCCATACTTTTTTGATTTCCATTGTAAACAAAACTCCTTTCTCTCTCCCATATGAAATGTTCTTCTTTCATGATACTCTATCCCATGTCCTTTTTCAAGCCACAGACAAAAAAACCATACTGTCCAGCCATCTTTCTTTTTCACGCAAAAAAGCCGGAAATATCCGACCATCATCGAATACTTCCGGCTTTTATCAATCTTGGAATGTTTCCATATTCTCCCACGCTTCGGGGATTTTTTCCACTTCCTGTGCCGCGATCATTTCTGCCAGACGGCTTTCCACATAAGCGGACTGTACCTGCTGGCGGTAAGCGTCTTCTGCCAGCTGTTTCACCTGTTCCTCTGTAGGCGGGGTGATGGATTCCACTTTCAATATGAAATAGCTGCCCCGTACCTCAATGGGGTCTGTGATCTCACCCAATGTGAGATTTTCCGATAGCCCAAAGGTATTGTTCAGATAATTCTGATACAGCGTCATCTGACCATTGCCGCCATTTTCCTTAGCGGAAGTGTCTGTGTCATACGTTTCAAAAAGCGCGGCAAAATCCTCGCCGGCTTTCGCCTTTTCGCTGACTTCTTTTGCCGTTGCCTCATCGTTCACCATGATGGAATCAATGGTGATCTGGGTATATTCTTCCCGCAGAATATCGGCATTGTCCTGATAATACTGTTCCATTTCATCGGCATTGACTTCACACTCTTTCGCCAATGTGTCATAGACCACAGAATAGAGATAAGATTCCTCCATGAGAGTTTCCATCTGTTTTTTATCCACCCCCATTTTCTCCAGGTCCTCTTCCGAAACCTGACTGAGGAATTCTTCCGCCATGGTATGGGCTTCTGTTTTCTGGGCTTCTGTCAGAGAAATACCGTTTTCCGCCGCATACTGCTCCGCGGCAACCACACTCTGTATGGTGCTGAATGCCCGTTCCTGCACCAGCTCCGCCCCAGTCATGCCATCAAAATCCATATCCCAGACATCACTGCCCGCTGCGGAAACAAAGCTTTCGGTGCTGGTATAAAGATATACCATGTACTCAGACTTCATAACTTCTCTGCCATCTATGCGCGCTATGACTTCATCGGAAAAAGAACCGCCGCAGCCTGTGAGCCACAAAAGCCCCGTCAGCAGCAGGCACAATGCCCATTTCGCTTTCTTTTTCATAAAAAATCACACTCTCTTTTTTCGGTTTCATGTCTTTTGTTCCTCTTTTTTTCTCAAAAAGAAGGTTAGCTTTTATTATACACATTTTTTTCCGAAAAAACTATGCTTTGAGCCCTTGTAATAAACTTTTAATATAGGGCACGCCTTTGTTTTCCTCGCCCTTTTTCAGTCTGACAGTCACATAAGGCATAGCGCCTGCCGTAAAGAGATACCGTCCTCGGCTTTCGGCGATACATTTTGTAAGCTTTTCCAGGTCCAAAGGTGCGTCCGGGCGGAATTCCACCAGAATATTGCTGCCCTTCTGGCTGATGGCTGTGATGCCCAGTCCATGAGCCTCCGCCTTCAAAAGCACCATTTCCAGCAGGTTTTGGACGCTCTTTGGCAAGTCACCGTAGCGGTCTTCCAGTTCCTCCTGCATGTCATAATATTCCTCCAAAGTCTGGATGGCAGCGATTTTCTTATACAGATCCATGCGCTGTTCCTGATTTTTGATATAGAAATCAGGCAGATAGGCATTGATATTCAAATCCACTGTGGTTTCAAATGTTTCTGCCACAGGTTCGCCTTTCAGATTCTGGACTTCTTCTTCCAGCAGACGGCAGTACATGTCATAACCAACGGATTCCATGTGTCCATGCTGTTCCGCACCCAAAAGGTTTCCAGCGCCGCGGATTTCCAAGTCACGCATGGCAACTTTGAAACCGGAACCGAACTCCGTAAATTCCCGAATGGTCTGGAGCCGTTTTTCCGCCGCTTCTTTCAACATCTTATCCCGTTTATACATGAGATACGCATAGGCAGTGCGATTGCTTCTGCCCACACGCCCACGAAGCTGGTACAGCTGGGACAAGCCCATGCGGTCGGCATCCTGGATGATGATGGTATTCACATTGGAAATATCCATACCTGTTTCAATGATGGTGGTACATACCAGCACATCGATTTCGCCGCTGATAAAGTCCTGCATGATATTTTCCAGTTCTCTCTCTGACATCTGCCCATGGGCAAAGGCAACATTGGCTTCCGGCGCCAGATTCTGCACACGGAAGGCTTCTTCCCCAATGGTTTCCACCCGATTGTAAAGATAAAAGACCTGTCCGCCACGGCTCAATTCCCGATGGATGGCTTCTCGGATAAATTCAGGGTTGTTTTCCATGACATAAGTCTGGATGGGGCGACGTTCCTGCGGGGGTTCCTCCAGAATGCTCATATCCCGGATGCCTGCCAATGACATATGCAGTGTTCTGGGGATAGGCGTTGCTGTCAATGTGAGCACATCCACATTTTCCCGCAGACGTTTCAGTTTTTCCTTATGGGCCACGCCAAAACGCTGTTCCTCGTCCACAATGACCAGACCCAAATCCTTAAATTTCACGTCTTTGGACAGGATGCGATGGGTACCGATAACAATATCAGAAAATCCTTTTTCCAGTCCGTTGAGGCTTTCCTTCTGCTGTTTGGGTGTACGGAAACGGGACAGCAGTTCAATCTTCACGGGATAGCCGGACATACGCTGGACAAAGGTATTATAATGCTGTTGTGCCAAAATGGTGGTAGGCACCAAATATGCCACCTGCTTTCCATCCTGAACGGCTTTGAAGGCGGCACGGATAGCAACTTCTGTTTTGCCATAGCCTACGTCGCCGCAGACCAGTCTGTCCATGACTTTGCCGCTTTCCATATCTTTTTTCACATCTTCAATGGCGTTGAGCTGGTCATCTGTTTCATCAAAGGGGAAGGCTTCTTCAAATTCCCTTTGCCACAGAGTATCTGCCCCGTACACATGACCTTTTGCCGCCGCACGTTTGGCATAAAGGGCAACCAAGTCCTCCGCCAGAATCTTCACGGCAGTTCTGGCTTTTGCCTTTGCCTTCAGCCAGTCCTGTCCACCCAGTTTATTGAGTCTGGGTGCGGCACCGCCGGAACCGATATATTTCTGGATCATATCCATCTGGCTGACGGGCACAAAGAGATTGCCCCCATCCCGATAGGAAATTTTCATATAATCTTTCTGGACACCTTCCACAGAGATTTTTTCCAAGCCTCGGAACACGCCGATACCGTGGTTATCATGTACCACATAATCCCCGATGTGCAGGTCAGAAAAACTCTGGATGGCAACGCCGTTTTTCTTCTTTTTCTTCTTCCGTTTCTCGCCGCTCTTGCCGAAAATCTCGCTGTCAGAAAAGACCGCCAGACGGATATAGTCATACTGGAACCCTTTGGACAGGGAACCTTTGGACACCCAAACACTGCCAGGCACCATTTCTTTTTCCAAATCGTCCACATAGACCGCCGGCACATCCATTTCCGTCAGTTCTGCCGCCATTCTCTGGGCACGGGTACCCGTCCCTGCCAGCACCAAAATGCGATAATTCTGGGTTTTCAAATACTGCAATTCCTCACAGAACAGGTCTGCCCGTTTCTGGAAAGAAGGAATGGAGCGCACGGCAAAATCCGCCTGTACTTTGGGCTGGAAATGGGGTGTCCGCTGAGAAATCCCAGCCAGAAGGATACGGTCAAAGTCCTCCGCCTGCCGCAGAATATCCAGATAATCAAAAAGGAGTTTACTCTGGGCAGGAAGCAAAAAGCCCTGCGCGATTCTGCCTTTCATGCTTTCCTCATATTCCTGCCGCAGGGTATCCATGTGTTCCGCCAATCGCTGGGGCTCGTCAAAACAAAGAATGGTATCCTCCGGCAGATAGGACAGTAAACTTACCGTATCATCATAAAAATAGTTGATGAAACTGCCCACAGAAGCAAAACTCAGTTCCGAACGGAGCAAGTCGATATTTTCGCCGATATGCTCTTTCATCCGTTCCACACCATCTTCCACGGTGCTTTTTTCCATTTTCTTCAGGGCTTTTTTGTAATCGGCTTCCATTTTGTCCGCCGCGGATTTTGCTGTTTCTTCGTCGTAAACCAGTTCCCGCATGGGGAAAATGGTCACAGTGTTCAATTTATCCACGGAACGCTGGCTCTGGGCATCCATGGTACGGATGCTGTCGATTTCATCATCCCAGAACTCAATACGCACCGCGTCATCTGCCGTCAGAGGGTAGATATCCAAAATCCCCCCGCGGACAGCAAACTGCCCAGGGCTTTCCACCAGTTCCGCCCGTTCATACCCCATGAACACCAGCTGTTTTGTCAGATCAGATAATTCTCGCACTTCTCCCACATGCAACGTCAGAAGAAAAGATGCAAATACATCTTTTTTGGGATATCTGTCCAGAAGTGCTTCCACAGAAGCCACAATAAGAGGACATTTCCCCTCCAGCAGTTTTTCCACCACCAGAAAACGCTGGCGGTTCATTTCCATGCTATGAACATCGGCGCTGTAAAAGAGAATGTCCTTAGCAGGATAATACATGCCTGTCTTTGTGAAGAACTGCATATCCTCCAGAATCTCTTTTGCACGGACTTCGCTATGGGTCAGAATCACCATGGGACGGTGCAAATGTTCCTGTACCCCATAGAGCAAGTGATTTTTTTCCACGTCAATGACCCCTGTGGCAAACACAGGGGTATGTCCTTTGCGGATTTCATCCAGTAATGATTGATAGCTTTCCAGCTCCAACAGGGGCTCTGTCAGGCTTTTCATGCTTCCACCTCTTTTTTGGTTTCCTCAGGTTTTTCCTGAGGTTCTTTTTTGGGCTTAGGCGCTTTGGGACGCTGGTTCATACGATTCATAGCGTCTGCCATACCACGGGAAAGAATCAGTTCCACTGCCTGCACCGCTTTATCCATGCCGCTTTCCATGAGCGGCATGGTGTCTTTGTCGAATTTTACCAGCACATAATCCGCCAGGTCCCAGCCATTAGGTTTTTCACCGATACCCACTTTGATGCGGTAAAATACGTCTGTACCCATTTGCTGGATGATGTTGCGGATGCCGTTATGTCCGCCGTGACTGCCTTTTTCTCTCAGACGAATCTGTCCTGCCGGCATAGAAGTATCGTCGTAAATCACTACAAAACGATCCTGCGGGATTTTGTAGAAATTGACGATTTCCCGAATGCTTTCACCGCTGAGGTTCATGAATGTCTGGGGCTTCACCAAAAGCACCCGTTTTCCATTGATAGTTCCGTCTCCAATAAGCGCCTTTTGCTTAAACTTGGTCACATCAATATGATATTTCTCTGCCAGTTTATCAATGACACAAAAACCAACATTATGCTTTGTTTCCGCGTATTCCCGTCCGGGATTGCCCAGACCCGCGATGACAAAAAATTCCTGTCCCTTTTCCTGATTTTTAAAACGGTCAAAAAGTCCCATTAGTTCCTCTCCTCTTATTTCTTTTCCACACGACACAAAGCCCTAATTTCAGCACACTTGATGGGTGAGATTAGAGCTGTTCTTACTGATTGATAACTGCGGAAAGTATACCATACTTTTGGCTTTCCGTCAAAAGGCTAAGGAGAAAAAAAGCTGCTGTTTCCCACAAAAAAACGGGTAAGACCCTTTCGGATCTTACCCGTCTATATTCCTTTTGACACGAAGGAAATATTTTAGTCGGAATTATTTTACTTCGTTTACCAGTTCTTCGCCAGCCAGGAAAGCTTTTGCGTTGTCCAGAGTAACTTTCGCCATCTGTTCCAGCGCTTCTTCTGTCAGGAATGCCTGGTGACCAGAAATCAGGATGTTTTCGTTAGCCAGCAGTCTTGCCAGTGTAGGATCGTGTTTTTCCAGATTGCTTCTGTCTTCGAAGAAGTATTCATGTTCCACTTCGCAAACGTCCATACCTACGCCACGAACTTTGCCGGATTCTACTGCGTCAGCCAGAGCTTCGGAGTCAACCAGACCACCACGAGCTACGTTGATGAAGATTACGCCGTCTTTCATCTTAGCGAAAGCGTCTTTGTCAACCATGTGTCTTGTAGCAGGCATCAGAGGGCAGTGGATGGAAATAACGTCGGAACGAGCGTACAGTTCATCCAAGCTTACATATTCCAGACCCAGGTTAGGGTTGGGGAATGCATCATAAGCGATGATGTTCATGCCAAAACCTTTCAGGATGTCGATCATGCACTGACCGATTTTACCTGTACCGATGATACCAGCTGTTTTGCCGTACAGAGCGATACCTGTCAGACCAGCGATATCGAAGTTGAATTTTGTTGTTCTCTGATAGGACAGGTGGCATTTTCTGTTGATTGCCATCAGCAGAGCTGCGCCCTGTTCTGCTACGGACTGAGGAGAGTAAGCGGGTACTCTCAGAACAGGCAGACCGCATTCTTTCGCAACTGCCAGATCAACGCTGTCGAAACCTGCGCAACGCAGCAGCAGAACTTTGATACCCAGATCTTTCAGTTCACGGATAACTTCTGCGGGAACTTCGTCATTAACGAAAGAGCATGTAGCGTCATGACCTGCTGCCAGATGAGCTGTAGCGGGTGTCAGTCTTTCGTTGAAGAATGTGATTTCATAACCGTATTTTTCAGCCATGGGACCGAAAGAATCTTTCCAGTAGGATTTTGTGTCAAAAAATGCGATTTTCATTTCTAAATTCCTCCTAAAATTTTGATGTAATAGTAGAAAATGGATAGCAAACAGGATGTATGAATCCGCCAAGATATCAATATTTGCCACACCTGTTTGTCTTACTTTTAACAATATAATCTATTTTACTTATTTTGTCAACCGACTTTCCGAAAAATTGTAAGTTTTGCCAGTGGCTTTTTCCTTCTGTATACAAAAAAACACATAGTTTCTATCAGCGCCTTTTTCCGTTTTTTGGACATAATTTTCCCTTTGTTCCTTCGACTCAAAAACACCTATTTTTTCCTGAAAAAACAGAATCTTTTCCATTTTTCCTACCATTTTTCCAATTCCGTCCATTCTTGAAAAATTCTTCCTTGCGGATATTTTCTGCCACAAAAAAACCACTCTTGCGGTCATACCGCAAAAGTGGTTTTCATAGTTTCATTTACAGATTTTGACAAAAAACTATTTTTTAGTCGAACAGCTGAGAAATGGAAACGCCTTCATGGATGCATTTGATTGCGTTCGCGAACAGATCGTCTACAGATACGGAAGTGATCTTGTCGATCTTCTTGTCTTCAGGCAGTTCGATGGTATCCAGTACCAACAGTTCTGTGATAGCGGAATCCTGGATTCTCTGGATAGCGGGACCGCTCAGTACTGCATGTGTACAGCAAGCGTCTACTTCCACAGCGCCTCTTTCTTTCAGAGCGTTTGCCGCGTTTGTGATAGTACCTGCTGTGTCGATCATATCGTCCACCAGGATAACTTTTTTGCCTTTTACATCACCGATGATGTTCATGATTTCGCTGACATTTGCTTTGGGTCTGCGTTTGTCGATGATTGCCAGAGGAATGTTCAGTCTTTCAGCGAATGTTCTTGTTCTTGTTACGCTGCCCAGGTCGGGAGAAACCGCAACAAAGTTCTGCAGATCATCGCCATATTTGTTGATGTAAAAGCTTGTCAGCAGCGGGCTGCCAATCAGGTTGTCCACAGGAATATCGAAGAAGCCCTGGATCTGCGCACAGTGCAGGTCCATTGTCAGCACACGGTTTGCGCCAGCGCTTGTCAGGATGTTTGCAATCAGTTTCGCACTGATGGGATCTCTTGCTCTTGCTTTTCTATCCTGTCTTGCATAGCCGTAATAAGGCATAACAGCTGTGATTCTGCCTGCGGATGCACGTTTCATGGCATCGATCATGATCAGCAGTTCCATCAGGTTGTCGTTTACAGGATAAGAAGTGGACTGGATGATAAATACGTCAGCGCCACGGATGGTTTCGTTGATTTTCACGGAAATTTCGCCGTCGCTGAATTTTTCCACTTCTGCGTCGCCCAACTTCAGACCCAGCTTCTTTGCGATAGATTCTGCCAGATCATGGTTGGAATTACAGGCAAATACTTTGATATTACTGCCGGTTGAATAAATCATGTTTGGTATCCCCCTACTTTTACTCTTGAACGTTTTTCTCGCCTTTGCAATAGCATACGTCGCTATACTATAATGTTACACCTATCTTCTGCCAATTTCAACAGAAATCGACAGATTTTATGATTTCTTTTGCACCCGTTTTGCCTTCCATCCCTTAATGATGGTCTGTCTCGCTCTGGCAACTGCCAGAACGTCTTCAGGCACATCTCTGGTGATGGTGGAGCCAGCGGCAATGTAAGAATCTTTTTCGATGGTGACAGGCGCCACCAGGTTTACATTGCAGCCAACGAATACATGGTCGTGGATGGTGGTTCTGTGTTTCTTTTCCCCATCGTAGTTGACCATGATGCTGCCGCAGCCGAAGTTGATCTTTTCGCCTGCGTCTGTGTCGCCCACATAAGACAGGTGCGGAATCTTGGTGCCATTACCGATATTGGAATTTTTCACTTCTACGAAGTCGCCCACTTTCACATTGTCACCAATGTGGCAGTTGGGACGGATATATGCAAAAGGTCCCACTGTGGTACCGCTGCCAATGGAAGATTCCAGCCCTGTGGAAGTCTGGAATTTCACACCATCTGCCAGCTGCATGTCTGTCAGACGGGAATTGGGTCCGATTTCACAGTCGTCACCAATGATGGTTTTGCCTTCGATGACACAACCGGGCAGAATGACAGTATCCCTGCCGATCTGCACTTCACTGCCGATATATGTCTGTTCAGGATCAACGATGGTAACACCGTTTTCCATATGTTTGCGGTTGATACGGCGTTTCAGGATAGCAGCCGCTTCTGCCAGCTGCACACGGGAGTTTACGCCGAAAAATTCGCTTTCGTCTGCCGCTGTGTATGCGCCAACATTTTTGCCGTCGCTCAGCAGGATTTCCAGACAGTCAGGCAGATAATATTCTCCCTGGGCGTTGTTGTTGTTCAGTCTGCCCAGCGCGTTTTTCAGATCCGCGCCGCGGAATACATAAATACCTGTATTGATTTCTTTCACAGCACATTCCGCTTCGGAAGCATCCTTGTGTTCTACGCTCTTCACAAAATTGCCTGCTTCATCACGGATGATACGACCATAACCTGTAGGATCGTCTACCATAGCAGATACAACAGTTACAGCATTTGCTTTTGCCCGATGCTCCGCAATGACGCCTTTCAGTGTTTCCCCTGTGATCAGCGGTGTATCACCGTACAGGATCAGCATATCCTTATCATCTTCGATGAAGTTGCCAGCCATTTTCACGGCGTGACCAGTGCCTTTGCGTTCTGTCTGAAGGGCAAAAGACACATCATCCCGCTGGATGGCTGCCTGCACCTGTTCCGCCAGATGACCAACCACAACGCAAACGGCTTCCGCGCCACTGTCTTTTGCTGTGTCAATGACATACTCCACCATGGATTTATTCATGATCTCATGGAGTACCTTTGGTTTTTTGGATTTCATACGGGTGCCTTCCCCCGCTGCCAAAATGATTGCTTTCAGATTTTCCATAATCTTCTCCTCTCGCAACATGCCCCATTTTCGCATCTTACAAATTCCCATTGAAAAAGGGGGTACTCCCCCTTTCACTATTATTAGCTATTTTCTCATTTTTCGTCACAAAAAGCAATATACCTTTTTCACAAAAAATCGTATACAAAATACATTTGTATTTCCATGAAAGGGCATTCTGTGATTTTCTATAAAAAAACGGCGACCGCCCCCAGCCTGTGTGAGAGTTTTCTCTCAGCACTTCTGAAAGCAGCCGCCTCTTTATATTATGTGGGAATCAAAGTTTTGTTCCTTTTTTCAAAATGATGGGCTCTTCAGAAGATTTGCCAATGACTTGCTGCCCTTCGGAAATAGAAACTTCCTTGTCCAAAATGGCGTTTTCCACCACACAATTTTTGCCAATGCGAACGCCTTCCATCAAAATGGAATTGCGTACCACCGCGCCTTCATCGATATAAACCTTACGGAATACCACGCAATGTTCCACTTTCCCATTGAAAATAGTGCCGCTGCCCACGATACTGTCCGTAACGTCTGCTCCAGCGTTATATTTTGCAGGAGGTTCATCCTTGGGTTTTGTTTCAATATAAGGATACTGGTTTACGAAAGTATCACGAACTTCTTTTTTCAGGAAATCCATATTGGTCGCGAAATAACCATGGATACCCGTACCGATACTGCTCCAATAGCCGTTGAACTCATAACCAAAGATATTGAGTTTCTTGCTGTAAGGAATGATGATGTCTTTTACCAGACCGTAACCGCCCTGAGGCACCACTTCCTGAAGCAGAGAAATCAGCAGATTTCTGGAAATGACATAAATCCCCAAAGAAGCGGATGTGGTCTGCGCCTGTTCCGGTTTTTCCTCAAAGCCCAGCAGACGTTTATTTTCATCCATCTGCATGATGCCGAAATGGGACAGGTCTTTGCCTTCCATGTTCTGATAAACCACTGTGATGTCCGCGCCTTTGTCAATATGATACTGCAGGATATCACGGTAATCCATTTTATATACGGAATCACCGGAAGCGATGATGACATATTCTTCATTGCTGCGGTTCAGATATGTCATGTTCTGATAAATGGAGTCCGCTGTGCCGCGGAACCAATCATTGCCTGTGCTGCTGGTATAGGGTGTGAATACGAACAAGCCTCCCTGTTTCCTGCCGAAATCCCACCATTTGGAAGATGTCAGGTGGTCACGGAGAGAACGAGAATTGTACTGTGTCAACACGGCTACTTTCCCAATACCGCTGTTGGACATATTGCTCAGTGTAAAGTCGATGGTACGATAGCAGCTGCCGATTGGCAAAGCCGCGGAAGCGCGCTGTTCTGTCAGCACACCCAGACGGCCGTCGTTGTTACCGCCTGCCAGAATAATGCCGATTGCTTTCATTTAAATCCCCTCCCGAATGACAGATTTGCCGCTTTCCAGAGCACCGCCGGGATAATCCTCCGCCGCGGTATTGCCGTAAAGCACGCAGTTTTTCCCAATGACAACCCCTTCCGGCACACGGGTGTTTGCGCCCAGCACCGTAATGCCAGTGTTGTAGATATTGGGTTTTGTTTCGTTGGGGATATTTTCACCCATACCCATTTTTACATTCTTTGCAACCTTACAGTTTTCATCAATGATGCAGCGGTCGATGACACAGCCTTCTTCAATGACTGTGCCGCCCATGATGATGGAATCCTTCACCACTGCCCCAGCTTTGACCACAACTTCAGGTCCCAGAACGGAATGGGTCACTTCGCCGTAAATTTCACTGCCGTCAGAGATCAAAGATTCTTTTACCTTGGCGCCGGCTGCCGTATACTGGGGCGGCTGGTGGTCACTGTTGGTATAAATTTTCCAAAAATCTTCATACAGATTAAATTCAGGCAGTGCCTTGATCAGCTCCATATTGGATTCCCAATAGGATTCGATGGTGCCTACATCCTTCCAGTATCCGCGGAAGCGATAAGCATAGAGGGTCTGACCTTCTTCCAGCATTTTGGGAATGATGTGTTTCCCGAAATCGCTGTCGGCATGGATGGCATTGTCCTCAATGAGCGCTTCCCGCAGTCTGCTCCATGTGAAGATATAAATACCCATGGATGCCAGATTGCTCTTTGGATTTTTGGGTTTTTCCTCAAATTCATAAATTTTGTCGTCACCTTCCGTGTTCATGATGCCGAAGCGGCTTGCTTCTTCCATGGGCACTTCCAGTACGGCAATGGTTGCTGCCGCGCCTTTTTCCTTATGGAAACGCAGCATCTGGGAATAGTCCATTTTATAAATGTGGTCCCCAGAAAGAATAAGTACATATTCCGGATTGTTGCTGTCGATAAAATCAATATTCTGATAAATGGCATTAGCAGTCCCCATGAACCATTCCCCGGAATCTCCGCCTTTGACATGAGGCGCCAGAATGGTTACACCGCCGTTTTTCTTGTCCAGATCCCAGGGAATACCGATGCCGATGTGCTGATTGAGCCGCAGCGGCTGATACTGGGTCAAAACGCCCACGGTATCCACGCCGGAATTGATGCAGTTACTAAGCGGAAAGTCGATGATACGGAATCTGCCGCCGTAAGTCACAGCAGGTTTCGCAACCTTCCGTGTGAGAATCCCCAGGCGGCTGCCTTGTCCGCCCGCTAAAAGCATTGCGATCATCTCTTTTTTACGCATATTACCAACCCCTTGCTTGTGATGTACACCTTTGTACATGTGTATATACAAAGATACAAACCCATTATAACATAGTATCTGTCCAAAAGAAACACACACAATACATGAATTTTCATGATTTTTCGCTAAAAAAAAATGAACATTTATGCTATTGCAATTTCAAAAAGTTGTAAAATTTATAATATTTACAAAAAAAACTGTATAAAATATAGAAAAGCAAACCAAAAGAATTGCCATTCCCTCTCTGGTATACTATAATGGAATCCAACATAAAATGGAAATTCTGTGTAAATTGACAAATCCATAAAATTCGATAGAGGCGGTTGATTATGACACAAACAAAAGAACATATTTATTTTATCGGCATCGGCGGCATCAGCATGTCTGGTCTGGCGGAAATCCTCGCCAGCCGGGGACATATGGTATCCGGCACCGATGTAAAAGAAACAGCTGTCACCAAACATCTGCAGAGTCTGGGCATCCACATCAACTTCGGACACCGCGCGGAAAACATCACTGATGACATTACGCTGGTGGTATACACCGCGGCCATCCATGATGACAACCCGGAACTGCGTGCAGCCCACGAAAAAGGCATCCGGGTCACAGACCGCGCCCATCTTCTGGGGCAGATCATGGACGAATACCATGACTCTGTAGCCGTATCCGGCACTCATGGCAAAACCACCACCACATCCATGGTTTCCGAAATCCTGCTGGCAGCGGAGAAAGACCCTACCATCACCGTAGGCGGTATCCTGCCCACCATCGGCAGCAATCTGCGCATCGGCAATTCCCCCTATTTTGTGGCGGAAGCCTGTGAATACTTCGACAGCTTTCTGCAGTTCAATCCTTTCATTGCCATCATTTTGAACGTGGAAAGCGATCATCTGGATTATTTCAAAACACTGGAAAACATCCGCCGTTCTTTCCACGCCTTCGCGCAGCGAGTACCTGACAACGGTCTGCTGGTGATTTCCGAAAAAATCGACAATGTGGCAGAACTGACAGAAGGGCTGACCTGCCATGTGGAAACATTTGGCCTGAGTGAAAAAGCCAACTGGCGGGCGGAAAACATCGTCCATGAAACTGACGGCAGAAACCGCTTTGATGTATACCATAACGGTGAATTCTTCACCACCATACATCTGCATATTCCTGGGGAACACAACATCACCAACGCACTGGCTGCCATCGGCGCATCCGCTTTTCTCGGAGCAGAGCCGGAAGACTGCATGAAAGGTCTGAAACATTACACCGGCACAGAACGCCGTTTCCAACTGAAAGGGAAGAAAGACGGCATCACCGTCATCGACGACTATGCCCATCATCCCACAGAAATCAAAGCAGCCCTGGCGGCAGCACAGAATGTGCAGCACAACACCACATGGTGTGTATTCCAGCCTCATACCTTCTCCCGTACCCGCTTCCTCTTTGATGAATTTGGGGAATCTTTTGGTGACGCGGACGAAGTCATCATCGCGGACATTTTTGCCGCCAGAGAAACTGATGACGGCACCGTCAGCGCGGCACAGCTGGCGGAACGCATTGCCCAGACTGGCAAATCTGCCCATTATGTAGGCGATTTTGCAGCCATCGAAGCATATCTGCGCCAACACTGCAAGAGCGGTGACCTGCTCATGACTGTAGGCGCAGGGGATGTATTCAAAATCGGAGAAAACTTCCTGAAATAAATTTGAGATCATCAGAAAACAAAGAAAGCTGAAATCTTTGCCACACAAAAGATTTCAGCTTTTTTATTTGGTCTGTTTTCTTCTAATGACAGTCTTCACGATTCCCCCTAAAAAATCAAGACAGAAAAAAACAATATTTTCATATGAGAAACCCCTTAGCCAAAATCCTTTCTATACAAGGTTTCCGGCTATTTTATTTTGTTGGGAATGATCTTTCCCAAAATCAGGCAATATTCTGAAAAACAACGTCTTTTCCACAGGAATTCGGCAGCAAAATCAGACAAAACACACCTTTTTTCTACTCTCACGAAAAAGTTATCCACATTTCCACATTTTATTCTGTGGAAAACTGATTTTTTTATGTGGATAATACCCACTGTATTGTTTATAACTCTGTGGAAATCCAGAGAGGAAACCCCTATTCCCTGTCAGGAAAAAGGACTTCCATCATGATGGATGCCCCCAGACGAAACCCTTTGATGAAGCTGTCCGCCTGTTCCAATGGAAACAACGCTAACTGCTCATCCATGACCTCCTCCAGTTCTTTCCGCTGTTCTTCTGTCAAAGTGCGCCGCAATGATTCATAATGACGCAAATGCTCCTGCCGCTTGGCACGACAGTCCGTCAAGGGGGTGACACACTGTTCCCATGGAGCAATTTCCCCGTCGTAGAGTTGATGTAAAATGGATTTCATGATATTCCCTCCCATATGCAGAATTTTCTAAATCCATTTTATCAATATACATTTTCTTTGTATATGTTAAGTTTCATATTACATTTTCTAATATATTTTTGATTATAAATTCAAATCACTGATAACAGCATTGCCGTTACGACTCTTTCGTTTCGTCCGAAACGACGAGAGGGAATGCCTTCCCTTTTACACCAACACGGAGGGTCTGCCCTAAAGGCATCGCATTTTTTAACTAACACTTAGGAAACCATTTGGAAAGCAACTTCCCATTAAGAAAACATTGATTTTTCTTTTCCTTAATTTCTTAAGGGAAATTGCGACGGCTGTCTTCATAAGAAAACAGAACAAATAAAATCTGAACAAAATAAGAAAGCCAAAATCCTTTGTAATCATAAGGATTTTGGCTTTCTTTGTTTTCTTACGAAGATGCCTCTAACGGTTCCTAGTTTTTTTGATACTTTTTTCAAAAAAAGTACACACACTTCTTCAATCACTTTTTCCCAAAATAAAAACAGAGCCTGCGTTTCCACAAACTCTGCTCCTTTCTGTTTTATTTATGATAAGGTTCTTTCCGGTTGATCCGCTCCGCCCGATAAATCTGTTCCAGCAATATCACCCGCATCATCTGATGGGGGAATGTCATAGCGGAAAAACTCAGGGCAAAGTCCGCCCGTTTCATAACTTCTGCCGACAATCCCAGAGAACCGCCAATGACAAAAGCCATATGGCTCACGCCGCCAACGGCTTTCTTTGCCATAAAGTCTGCCAGACCTTCGGAAGTCAATCCTTTTCCCTCAATGGCAAGGGCTACCACAAAAGCATCGTCCTTGATGGCTTTCAGGATACGTTCCCCTTCTTTTTTCTTCACTTCTTCTTCCTGTGCTGGGCTCATGGTTTCCGGCGCTTTCTCGTCGGGCAGTTCCACGATTTCCAGTTTATGATAGCGGCTCAAACGCTTGCTGTATTCCGCGATGGCGTCCTGCCAGTATTTTTCTTTCAGCTTGCCTACGCAAACAATGGTAATCCGCATGGCTTCTCCCTCCTCAAATGGTGACCTTTGCCCCGTTGGAATTTCTGACAGCCATATCCATTTTCAATGCGCCGCCCAGTTTAATGCGGTTTCGTTCCAGAATCTCCGCCACTGTTTCATAAGCAAGGTAGGGGCTATTGTTTTCTTCGCTCAAATGTCCCAGAAAAATGTGTTTCATTTTTCCACTCATAACCTCCGCAAGCAATGCGCCGGCGGTGCGGTTGGACAAATGCCCTCTTTCTCCCAGAATCCGCTGTTTCAGATTCCAGGGATACCGCCCTTTTTTCACCATATCCTCGTCGTGGTTGGATTCCAGAAGCAAAATATCGCTGTCGGTAATATTCTCCCGAATGGTATCTGTCACATGACCGATATCTGTTGCCACAGTGATTTTCTTTTCTCCGGCGAAAACGCTGTAGCCCACAGGTGCCGCCGCGTCATGGGGGATGGCAAAGGGTTTCACACACAGGTCATTGATGACGCAAGGCTCCCCTTCGTATACAAAACGCTTATTGCGTGGGGCAATCTTGCCCAGACTGCCTTCCATAGCGTCCCACGTTTCCATGGTGGCATAGATGGGCACATCAAACTTTCGGGAAAACACCCCTGCCCCCTTCACATGGTCGATATGCTCATGGGTGATGAACAAAGCGTCGATCTGGTCACCAGTAAGGGACAGTTTTTCCAGTCCTTCCATTATCCGTTTGCCGCTGACGCCTGCGTCAATAAGAATTTTCGTATGTTCCGTACCCATAAAGATGCTGTTGCCGCTGCTGCCGCTGGCAATGGTACAAAAATCCAAGGGATTCCCCTCCTTTCCAAAATATTCCATAAAAACAGCCGCAAAAGTTCCGCCTTCCGCTCCCTCTTACGGCTGTCAAAAAATTTCTTATGCTTTCACACGGGTGATATTTGCACCCAGTGCATTGAATTTATGTTCGACTTCTTCATAACCTCTGTCGATGTACTTCACGCCGTCAATGACGCTTTCGCCTTCTGCCGCCAGTGCTGCCAGAATCATGGCTGCCCCTGCACGCAGGTCTGTAGCGGAAACATTGGCACCAGTCAAACGAGGAATCCCGTCAATACGGGCAATTCTGCCGTCGATCTGCACCTGTGCGCCCATCTTCCGCAGTTCGTCGATGTACTGATAACGGTTGTCCCATACGTTTTCTGTGATGACGCTCTGTCCCTGACAAACGCTCAGCAGTGCCGCGATCTGGGGCTGCAGGTCTGTAGGGAAACCGGGATAACTCATGGTCTTGACATTTGCGCAGTGCAAAGGTCTGTTCGCTGTGACACGGATGGAATCATCATGCTCCTCAATGGTCACATTCATTTCATCCAGCTTTGCTGTCAGAGAATCCATGTGCTTGGGAATGATGTTCTTCACCAGCACATCGCCGCCAGTAATGGCTGCGGCGATCATGTATGTTCCTGCCTCAATCTGGTCAGGAATGATGGTATACTGCGCGCCATGAAGTTTTTCCACGCCTTTGATACGGATCACATCTGTACCAGCGCCTTTGATATTGGCACCCATCATGTTCAGATAGTTTGCCGTATCTACCACATGGGGTTCTTTTGCCGCGTTTTCAATGGTTGTCACGCCTTCCGCCATAGAAGCCGCCAGCATGATATTGATGGTAGCGCCTACACTCACCTGATCCATATAAATAGAAGTACCAACCAGTCTGTCTGCGTAAGCACGAACCATGCCGTTGCCTTCTTCTACCGTTGCACCCAGTGCACGGAAGCCTTTCAAATGCAGATCAATGGGTCTGACACCAAAGTTGCAGCCGCCGGGCAGTGCAACTTCCGCCTTTTTGTATCTGGCAAGCATAGCACCCAGGAAATAATAAGAAGCTCTGATCTTCTGTACTTCTTCAAAAGTGGCACAATGGGCTGTTCCCTTATCGCAGTCGATCTTCAATGTATGCCCATTATCCAAATAGGTGCATGTGCCACCCAGTTTTTCGATGGTATGACAGAGATTGTTTACATCCTCAATGCGGGGCAGGTTTTCCAATACACTGACGCCCTCTGCCATGATAGCTGCGGGAATCACTGCAACAGCCGCGTTTTTGGCACCGCTGATGTTGACTTCCCCTACAAGACGTTTACGTCCCTGTACAATCAATTTATCCATAAACAACATTCATCCTTCCAAATCATTCGCCAAAGGACTTTCTAAATTTCGCCCTAACATTCAGATTATATCACGAAACACCCCCACTGCAAAGCCTTTTTTTGCTTTGTTTCGGGCTTTTCCGCCTTTAAAATCCTTTGTCCGCCCAAAAAGGACAAATTCATTCCACATAAATCATCCGTTTGGTCATGCCGCCGTCTACCACCAGATTGATGCCGTTGATGAAATCACTTTCCGCTGCCGCCAAAAACAGACACGCCCGCAGGATGTCCGCAGGTTTCCCTACTCGTCCCGAGGGATGCTGTTTGTGGTCTGCTTCTGTCAAAGCCTCATAATCTCCCGTTTCGATCCAGCCGGGGCTGATGGCGTTCACCGTCACTGCCCTATCGGACAAAGATACACAAAGGCTGTTGGTAAGGGAAACCACGCCGCCTTTGGATGCGCCGTAAGCCTCCCAGCCTGCTTCGTTCTGATGCCATCTGGTAGAAGCGATGTTGATGATTCTGCCGTAATCTGCCCCTTCATTGGCACGCAGGAAATTTTGACAGCACAAAAAAGTCCCCCGCAGGTTCGTATGGATCACATCGTCAAATTCTGCCGCTGTCAATT
This sequence comes from Clostridia bacterium, assembly GCA_022786605.1. Classification (GTDB taxonomy): domain Bacteria; phylum Bacillota; class Clostridia; order Lachnospirales; family Anaerotignaceae; genus Anaerotignum. The sequence continues at coordinate 125,657 of JALFWW010000025.1, forward strand.
CCAACGGGGATTTCTGCAAATGACTGATGGCGCCGCAGTTCACCAATACATCAATGACGCCGTACTTCTGCCGCACATGTTCAAAAAAAAGTTTTATGTCTGTTTCCTGCCGCAAGTCCATGGGCAGGTATACGATATGTTTTCCTGTAAAATCCGCTGTTTCGGGCAAATCCGTGGCAATGACAAAGTACCCTGCCGCCGCAAAGCCTTCCGCCAACGCATGTCCAATGCCGCCTGTGGCTCCCGTAATGACTGCCTGTTTCATGGGAACCCCCTCCTTTCTTACCTGTTTTTATTATACCGCAAAAAGCCAAAGGCAAAAAGTCCCATTTCCTACAAAGTAACTTGGCAAAATCTGACACATTTTCGGACAAAAAAATACCCAGCTTTATAAAAACTGGGTATTTGAAAAAATTATTTCTGTTTTGGATGCCAGATGGCTTTTTCCAGTTCCACCAAAGGCAGAGGTGCCAGTGCAAGAGCCGCTGTCAACAGCCATTGTTCCCCGTTCAAAGATACCACTTGGAAAATACCAGCCAAAGGCGGCATCATGATCACAACACACTGGAGGACAACCCCCACCACAAATGCCATGAGAAGCCACTTGTTAGAGCAGAAGGGCAGTTTCCCCAGAGAGCCTTCTCCACGCATGTTGAAAGCGTGCACCAACTGAGAAAGAGAAAGCACCGCAAAAGCCATGGTACGCCCTACGGCATAGCCATTTTCTTGGTCAAAATATACATGCCCAATGCCGAAAGCCAGCAACGCCAAAATACCAATCATAACCCCTTCTAACAAAATCCTGCCGCCAAGTCCATCCCCAAAGAGACTGCCCGTATTTTTCCGGGGCGGGCGTTCCATGATGTTTTCTTCCGCCGGCTCCATACCAAGGGCAATGGCAGGCAGGGAGTCCGTTACCAGATTCACCCACAAAAGCTGAATGGGCAAAAGAGGTGCAGCCCAGCCCAAGAGCATTGCCACAAAGATGGTCAAAATCTCCCCGATATTGCTGGAAAGGAGGAAATGAACAGCTTTGCGGATATTATCATAAATACCACGCCCTTCCCGTACAGCTTCCACAATGGTGGCAAAGTTATCATCCGTCAAAATCAGGTCTGACGCTCCTTTTGCCACTTCTGTACCGCTTTTGCCCATGGCGCAGCCGATGTCTGCCGTTTTCAGAGCCGGTGCATCGTTGACACCGTCCCCTGTCATAGCAACCACATTGCCCCTTTTCTGAAATGCTTGCACAATGCGGACTTTATGCTCCGGTGCCACTCTGGCAAATACCGTGCAGGTTTCTGCCGCTGTTTCCAGTTCCTTGTCGCTCATTTTATCCAGTTCCGCCCCTGTGACAGCGCAGTCCCCTTTCTGGTAGATGCCCAATTCCCTGCCGATGGCTTCTGCCGTCAGCACATGGTCACCTGTAATCATCACAGGACGGATGCCTGCCTGTCTGCAAAGATGTACCGCTTCTTTCACTTCCGGTCTGGGCGGGTCTACCATGCCTGCCATGCCAGCGAAAACCAGATTCCGTTCCAAGGCTTCTTCTGTCAAAGGAGGTTTTTCCGACCATTGCCGAAAAGCCACTGCCACCACTCTGAGTGCTTGTGCCGCCATTTCTCCATTGACCATCCTTGCCATGCTTTTTCGTCTGCTGTCAAAGGGAACCTGTCCACTGCCCTCCATGCAGAAGGCACATTTTTCCAGCAAAATATCCGGTGCGCCTTTTGTGACGGAAATCCAGCCATCCTCTGTCTTGTGAAGGGTAGTCATGCGCTTTCTCGCCGAAGAAAAAGGAATTTCCCCCACCCTCGGCATGTCCCGTCTGAGGGCGGCAAAGTCGATGCCCATACTCTGTGCATATTCCCCAAGGGCTTTTTCCGTAGGTTCTCCCTGCAAATTTCCATCGGACACGTTACAGTCATTGCAGAGGGCAAAAAGATTTGCCACCGTTTCACGCAAGTCCTCATTTTTCGGTTCTCTGCGGTTGTAATCTGTCCATGTGGTGACCTGCATACGGTTCTGCGTCAATGTGCCTGTTTTATCAGAACAAATGACCTGGGCGCCGCCTAAGGTTTCCACGGCAGACAATCTTCTGACAATGGTGTTCTTTTCCGACATACGGGATGTGCCCATAGCCAATACGATAGTCACAATGGCAGGCAGTCCTTCGGGGATAGCCGCCACCGCCAAGCTCACCGCCGTCATAAACATGGAAAAAGGCGGTTTCTCCTGCAAAATCCCCATGCAGAAAATGAGGGCGCAAATTGCCAAAGCACCAATACCCAACTGTTTTCCTGTCTGTTCCAGCTTTTTCTGCAAAGGCGTCATGCTGTCAGATGTATGAGAAAGCATAGCGGCAATCCTGCCCATTTCCGTATCCATGCCCGTTGCTGTCACCAGCACTTTCCCTTTGCCGTAAACCACATAACCTCCAGCGAGCACTATGTTTTTCCGGTCGCCTGTTGCCGTTTCTTCAGGCAAGCCCCCTGCCGCTGTTTTTTCCACAGGCAGTGCTTCCCCTGTTAAGGCGCTTTCTTCTGTTTTCAGACTGCGGCTTTCCACCACGCGCCCGTCAGCACAGACGGCATCCCCTGTTTCCAGCAGCAGCAAATCCCCCGGCACCACTTCTGCCGCCGGAATTTCCCGCACAATGCCATCTCTTACGACACGGGCATGGGGTGCTGCCATTTTTTTCAGGGCTTCCAGTGCCTTTTCCGCTTTGCTCTCCTGAAAAAGCCCCAATGCGGCGTTCAGCACCACAATACCCAGAATCATCACCGCATCCAGCACATCATTTTCTCCGCTCAATCTGGAAATGACCACAGACACCACTGCCGCCCCCAGCAGCAGCAATATCATAAAGTCATCAAACTGGGAAAGAAACCTCCAGAACAGGCTTTTTTTGCCACCTGTTTCTGCCAGTTCGTTCCTGCCTTTTTGCGCCAGCCGCTCCGCTGCCATTTGGGAAGTCAATCCCTGTTTCTCGTCTGTTTCCAGACGGCGTGCCGCTTCCTTTGTTTCCATTTGCCACCAATTCATATCCTCACCCGTTTCTCTCGTTGTCTTTGGTTGTCCTGCTTTTCCATTCTATGCGCCTATGACCAAAAACATGACTGGCGCATATGATGACCACAGGAGGTGTTTCCCATGATTCTTTCCTTTCTGCTGGCACTTTCTCTCAGTCTGGACGCCTTAGGGGCAGGCATGGCGTGTGGACTAAGGCGGATTTCCCTGCCCATTTTCTCCCGCATCGTTTTGGGACTGGAAACGGCAGGACTGTTATTTCTTTTTCTCAAGGCAGGTACCTTTCTTGCCGCCTGTCTGCCTCCCCACTGGGCAGAACGAGGGGCGGCGTTGTTTCTGGTGGGTTTTGGTCTGTTCCTGCTGTTTCAAGGATGCCGCAAACAGACAGACAGCCCCTCTCCTTTGAAATTCCTGCGCAGTCCTTCCCAATGTGATACCGACGGTTCCGCAGTGCTGGAAGCCGGAGAAGCCCTGCTGTTAGGTCTGGTGCTTTCCGCCGATGCCTGCGGTGTGGGGCTCAGTGCCGCCGCGGCAGGCTTTTCCGTATACTGGCTGCCTTTTTTCGCCGCTCTTTTGCAGACATTTTTTCTTTCTGTGGGCACAGAAGCCGGAAAACGCCTTATGGAAACGGCACCCATGGCGGAAAACCGCTATACCCTTTTGTCCGGCGGCATTTTCCTTGCCATGGGGCTGCTGCGGCTGTTCTGATAAAGGGACATTTGTTCTTTTCATTTTGGAAGAAATATGCTATGATGGAAAAAAGCGTAAGGACGGCAAACAGGAGGCGATGACATGTTCACATCCTTTAACAGCGTAGAACTGATCACAGTTTCTTCACTGGAAGAACAGACCAAGCTGCGGAATCTGCTGACCCAAGGGGGCGTGGAACACATGGTGTCAGTCAAAGATCCCCATCAGACCAGCGGCTTTTTTCCTGTGCCCGATCCTGAGACTATGATGACACAATCTATGGCGTATACCTTTTATGTCCATAAAAAGCAATTGCAGCAGGCAGTTTCTCTGCTGGAACAGGAGGGGTTTGTATGATTAACGTATTCAACAGAAAAGAAGTCTATAGCACTTATCATATGGAAGAACAGACGCGGGTAAAAGAAATTCTGGAAAGCAACGACATCGAATGTTTTCTGGACAACAAACGTCTGGAATCTCCTTTGGGCGGACAGCACACCATCAGCGGCAACGCTTCTCCTCTGGGAGCACAGTCCAGCGTAAACGGCGATAACTGCTGTATGGAATACAAAGTGTTTGTAAAGAAAACAGATTATTCTTTGGCAAAAAGACTCATTGAAAAATAAAGAAATCATCAGAAAATAAAGTTAGCCGGAATCCTTCGCACAAAAGGGACTCCGGCTATTTTCTTTTTACTGGACGGGAACATCCGGCTTCTTTTATATAACAGAAAAGCCGAAAATCTCTGGATCAACAGAAATTTTCGGCTCTTTTTTTATTTTCTCAAACAGACTGTGACAAATCAGCCGTGGAACAGCTTTTTGGTCTGATAAATGGGTTCACAGGTCAGATTCACGCCCAGTTTCTGGAACACGTTTTCATCTACCGCGGAAAGGATTACGGAAGAATGGACTTCGCAGCATTTCAGTTTTTCCAGCTGCTGCATCGCCAGTTCCGCCTTTTCATCTGTTGCGGCACAGATGCACAGGGCGATCAAAATTTCGTCTGTGTGCAGTCTGGGGTTATGGTTGCCCAGATGGGATACTTTCAAATGCTGGATGGGTTCAATGATGGTGGGAGAAATCAGCTTCACATCATGATCCAGATTTGCCAGTTTTTTCAGCGCGTTCAGCAGCATAGCAGAAGACGCACCCAAAAGAGAGCTTGTCTTGCCGGTAACGATGGTGCCGTCAGGCAGTTCGATGGCTGCGGCGGGTGCGCCGGTTTCTTCAGCTCTTTTCATGGCTGCCGCCGCTACGGGACGGTTATCCACGCCGGTGCCTGCCTGTTTCATGAGAAGTTCCAGTTTATAGATGGATTCTTCGCCGCCGTTGCCTTTTCTCTGTTCGCAGAGGGCTTTGTAATACCGACGGATGATTTCATTTCTGGAGGCGTCTTTCACGGCTTCATCATCCACGATGCAGTTGCCTACCATGTTTACGCCCATATCTGTAGGGGATTTATAGGGAGATTCCCCATAAATCTTTTCAAACATGGCATTCAGTACAGGGAATACCTCTACGTCACGGTTATAGTTGACGGTGGTTTCGCCGTAAGCTTCCAGATGGAAGGGGTCGATCATGTTCATGTCGTTCAGGTCAACAGTAGCCGCTTCATAAGCCAGGTTGACGGGATGCTGCAAAGGCACATTCCAGATGGGGAATGTTTCGAATTTCGCATAGCCAGCCTTGATGCCACGTTTGTTTTCATGATACAGCTGGGACAGACAGACTGCCATTTTGCCGCTGCCGGGACCGGGGGCTGTTACCACCACCAGAGAATGTTCTGTTTCGATATATTCGTTTTTGCCGAAGCCTTCTTCACTGACGATGAGGGGCACATTGCTGGGGTAGCCGGGGATGGTGTAATGGCGATACACCTTCAGTCCCAGATTTTCCAGTTTCCGCTGATAAGCCACTGCGCTTTCCTGACCATTAAACTGTGTCAGTACCACGCTGCCCACATACAGGCCATAGCCGCGGAAAGCGTCGATGAGGCGCAGCACGTCCATATCGTATGTGATGCCCAAGTCGCCGCGGACTTTGTTCTTTTCAATATCGCCGGCGTTGATGACCAGAACGATTTCCACGTCCTCTTTCACCTGCACCAGCATGTTGATTTTACTATCCGGCTTAAAGCCCGGCAGTACCCGGGAAGCATGATAGTCGTCGAAAAGCTTGCCGCCGAACTCCAGATAAAGTTTGCCGCCAAACTGTCCAATTCTTTCTTTGATGCGTGTTGACTGCATCTGCAAATATTTGTCATTATCAAATCCGATCCGTACCATATTTAATCTCCCAAATCTATTGTCACATCCGTTAACTGTTTCATTTACGGTACAAAATTATACTATTTTTTTTCACGATTTACAAAGGAAACCTTGATTTTTTTCGAAAATCTCCTACTTGCATGAAAACTTTTGTCATTTCTTAGGGTTTTTCTATGGAATTCTGTTCAAAATCCTCCTCTTTGCAAACCACCGATAAGCAGTATATACGAACCTCCGCCGCTCCGGCACGCAAAAGAGCACGCGTACACTCTTGTAGTGTGGTGCCTGTGGTGAAGATATCATCCAGAAGCAAAACGCGCTTACCATCGATCGCTTCTTTCTTTGCCGCACCAAATACATTCTTCAGATTTTCTTTTCGCTGTTCCGCCTTCAGACTGCTTTGGGGCAGGGTATCCACCCGTCTTTCCAACACGCAGGGCACATGATGCATCCCCGTTTCCTTTGCCAGTCCCTCACAGAGGATTTCCGCCTGATTGAATCCACGAAACCGCAGTTTATTTGGATGAAGGGGCACCTCTGTCAGCACATCCGCCCATTTTATCCAGTCCGAATGCTCCCGCAAGAGATATTCCGCCATCAAATGGCTGAGCCGTTCGCCCTCATGACGATACCCATGAAATTTAAAAGCGGCAATCTCCTCCTGCATGGTTTCATAGGAAAATGCCGCCGTGCCTGCCATAAAGAGAAAATCCTTATGCCGACACCGATGGCAAAGAACATCCTTATCCACAGGTCTGCCGCAGATATGGCATTTTTCTCCTGTCAAAAAAGGGGGATGCGCCAGACAATCGGGGCATAGCAGCCGCTCTTCTTTCTCCAAAGGCAAAAGACTGCCGCAAATGGCGCATCTGGGCGGAAAGAGAAATTCCAGCATGGTTTCTTTCACACTTCTCATTCTTCCGCCTCCGCCATAAAGTCATAAAGATTCCGTATCCGCTGGGCAAGACCTGTATAGCGCCCCACTTCTCTGTCGTTGTTTACCATGGCGGAAATGGTTTCCTGTATGCCCACCAGCACCACCAATGTCTTTGCACGGGTCACCGCTGTATAAAGCAGGTTCCTTGTCATGAGCATGGGCGGACCACTATGAACGGGAATGATGACAACAGGATACTCACTGCCCTGAGATTTATGAATGGTGATGGCATAAGCCAGTTCCAGTTCTTCCAGCTGGGAATAGTCATAATCCACCACTTTTCCATCATCGAAAACAACCTGCATGGTTTCGTTGGCGTCATCGATCTCTCTTATCATGCCCGCGTCGCCGTTAAATATGCCTACGCCTTCATCACAGCGTTTTCCCATGGCATTATACATACGCCAGGCGATATTATAGTTATTTTTGATCTGCATGACCTTGTCCCCTTCTCGGAACACGATCTGACGGAATTCTTTTTCCGCCCGCTCCTCAGAAGGTGGATTCAAAGCCGCCTGCAAAACAGTATTCAGATTCTGCACACCCAAAACACCTTTGCGCATAGGTGTCAGCACCTGCATATCTCTAAGACCGTCGCAGCCCGTAAACTTCGGCAGACGGGTCAGCACCAAATCCCGAATGGTGCGCACCACATCTTCCCCGAAAGCACGTTTCACAAAAAAGAAATCCGTACCATTTTCATTGAGCACAGGGTCGTCCCCTCTGTTAATGCGGTGGGCATTCATGATGATGGCGCTTTCCTGTGCCTGACGGAAAATATGCTCCAGTCTGACTACTTTCAGCCGTTCACTGCGGATCATGTCTTTCAGCACATTACCGGGACCAACGGAAGGCAACTGATCCACGTCTCCCACAAAAATCAGACGGGTGCCCGGCGCAACCGCTCGCAAAAGGGCATGCATGAGCATAATATCCACCATGGAAGTTTCGTCGATGATGATGACATCCGCTTCAATGGGATTTTCTTCGTTGCGGTCAAAGGTCTGTCTGCGAACATCTTCTCCCAAAAAGGTGCTTTCCAGCATACGGTGAATGGTCTGGGCTTCTACACCTGTGGCTTCACTCATGCGCTTTGCCGCCCGTCCTGTAGGCGCCGCCAGCACCACCTCACAGCCCTCATCCTGCAATAACTGCAAAATGGTGTTGATGGTGGTAGTTTTCCCCGTACCGGGACCACCGGTGATGATAAGAACACCACAGCTCATGGCTTCCAGCACTGCCGCCCGCTGTTCTTCCGCCAGAATGACCCCTGTTTTCTTTTCCATACGGGCAATCTCATTGGCAACGCCCTCCATATTGGTGCACATATACTCCTGGGAAAGTTCCAGCAGTCGTTTTGCCACTGCCATTTCCGCGTAAAAATAGGCATTCAGGTATACGCTGTCCACGCCGTTCATGGTTTCCTGCCAGATTTGACTGTCTACCTGCAACTCCCGAATGGCATTTTCCACATGGTCTGGATGCAGCTGCAGAAGTTCTTTCGCCTGCTCCATAAGGCTTTCCTTCGGCAGATAACAATCCCCGTTGGATGCCGCATTGGTTAGGATATATTTCACTGCCGCCTTCACCCGATTGGGGTCATCAGGAGCAATCCCTGCCGATGCTGCCATTTTATCTGCCATACGGAAACCAATGCCCCAAATGTCGTCCGCCAGCCGATAAGGATTATGCTTCACCACTTCAAACGTACGGGATTTATATTTCTTATAAATCCGCATGGCATAGGTGGGAGAAACGTCAAATTCCTGCAAAAACAGCATGGCTTTTCTCAGTTCATGCTGTTCCCGGAAAACATCGGAAATCCGTTGAGCTTTTTCATATGTGAGTCCTTTGATTTCTGCCAATTGTTCCGGTTTTTCCTCAATGACATAAAAAGAGGCTTCTCCAAAGCGGTCTACAATCTTCTTTGCAATCTTGGGACCAATGCCCTTGATGAGCCCCGAAGAAAGATATTTCTCGATACCGGCGCAGGTAGTAGGCATGGATTTCTCATAGCTGGTCACTTGAACCTGTCTGCCATAGAGGGGATGGATAGACCAATGCCCCGTGATTTCCAGACTTTCCCCGGCGTGAATCTGAGGCACAATGCCCACGCAGGTCACCTCGTCGTCCTCTGTTTCCAGGGCAAAAACCGTATAGCCGTTGTCGGCATTTTGATAAATGATGCTTTCCACTTCGCCTGTGATGCGGATTTCGTCCATGTCCTTCCCTCCTTTGCCGCACAATATAAAAAGTATAGCACATTCTCCATGAAAAGAGAACAGCCGTTCCCAAAATTCCAACAAAGCCTTGACAAAATCCAAAAATACTGTAAAATGAACATTGTTCAATTTGAAAAGAAAAGGAGGGATTTCATGCATCCCAATGTGACTTCCAAAGAAAAACTGCTCCTTGCCGCCAAAGAATTGGCAAAAACAGAGGGGCTTTCCGCTTTGCAGATGCGTTCACTGGCTTCTGCCGCAGGCGTTGCCGTTGGTTCCGTTTACAATTATTTTCCCAACAAAAACGCTCTGCTGACGGCAGTGGTTGCCAGCATCTGGTTTGATATGTTCCATAATGACCCAGAAGAAAATACCAGAAACACGGGCTTTTGTGATACCGTTTCCCATGCGTTCTCACAAATACAGAAAGGCATTGCCGCCTATCCCGACTTTTTTGCCGCTCATCGAGTGATTTTCAATGAAGGCGAAAAAGAAAACGCCCTGAAACTGCGGGAAAGCACCTTTTCCCACATGGCAAAAAATCTGCTGAGCGCTCTGGAAGCCGACCCGCGCGTCCGACCGGATGTTTTTGACGGCAGCCTGACCAAAACGGCACTGATTTCTTTCACATTCACCCATCTGCTAGCATTATGGAACAGTGGCGCAAAGGACTGCGACACCCTCACCACCATTCTTTCCAAACTGCTTTATGGAGATCAGGAGGTGCGTCCATGATACCCAAAAAATATTTGTTATTGCTGGCTGGGCTTGTCTGGGGCGCGGCAGGGTTCAACATCCTGCGGCTGGGACTGCTGGCTTATGTTGGGCTGGTAAAACCCCTGTATCTGCTTCTGTCTGCCGCCGTTTTCGTGATTTTTCAGAAAATGGTATTCGGCAAACTGGTGCGAAAACACACCGCACGCATCCTTGCCTATGAAACGCCGAAAGTCTGGTTCTGGCACTTTTTTGACAGGAAATCTTTCCTCATCATGGCATTTATGATGACCATGGGCATTTCCCTGCGGAAATTCTCACTGGTGCCCACGGACTTCATTGCCTTTTTCTACACAGGCTTAGGCGCATCCCTGCTGCTGGCTGGGATTTTATTTCTGCGGCAGTTTTTCCTGACACTGACTGACAACACAAAGGAGGTTTTTCATATGGATTTTCAAAAACTCATTTCTTCCGCATTCCGCTACGCCATCGCTGGTCTGGCATGCGGCGTATTTTACCGTGAATTTACCAAGTTCACCGCTTTTACAGGCAAAACCACACTGGCATTCACCCATCTGCACCTGCTGGTCATGGGTACCCTGCTGTTTCTGATTCTGGCAGCCATTGCCCTTCATACAGATCTGGCTGAACAGGCTCGTTTCCAGCAATTCCGCAAGGTCTATGCCGTCGCCCTGCCTTTTATGGTAATCATGTTCTTTGTCCGCGGCATCTTGCAAGCATTGCAGACACCTCTTTCCACGGGCGCAAACGCTGCCATTTCTGGCATTGCAGGTATTTCCCATATCCTCATGACCGTTGCGCTGGTTCTGCTGTTCCTGGCTCTGCGCCGCTGCACACCCAAAAAGGCATAAGCATTTCTAAAAAAGTACAAAAATCCCACTTCCCAGAAGTGGGTATATTTTGAAAGCAACTTGAACAGTGTTCATATTCATTAACAGGAGGTTTTTTATGCAGGCAATCATGGAAACTTTATTCGATATCTTCTATCTCACCAGTGTCATCACACTGGGCATTCTTATGGTGAGCAGAAAACAGGCAAAAAAACAATATCGCCTCTTTGGTGTCATGGCAATTCTGCTGGGCTTCGGTGACGCATTCCATCTCATTCCCAGAGCTTTCGCCCTCTGGACTACGGGACTGGAAAACCACGCCTTTTCTCTGGGCATGGGCAAACTGATCACATCCATCACCATGACGATTTTTTATGTGATCCTGTATCATGTTTGGCGGATGAGATACCACATCACAGAGAAAAAAGCACTGACCGCTGTTATCTATCTTTTGGCGTTCCTCCGCATCATTCTCTGTCTTTGTCCCCAGAACGCATGGACAAGCCCCGCCGCGCCCTTGTCTTGGGGGATTTACCGAAACATCCCTTTTACCATCATGGGGATTCTCATCATCATACTGTTCTACAAAAGTACCCGTCAGCACCATGACAGTTCTTTCAAAAACATGTGGCTGACCATACTGCTCAGTTTCGGATTTTATATCCCTGTGGTATTGTTTGCCGATACCATCCCTCTCATGGGTATGCTGATGATCCCCAAGACACTGGCATATCTCTGGACTGTCTGGATCGGGTATCGAACCATGAAAGCAGACGCATGATCTTTTCAACAGACCATATTCCTTGGTCTGTTTTTTTATTTCAATTGTAAACCATTATTGTTTAATATTGTTGACAATTATTTTCTCCAATGCTATATTGAAACACAAAATTTGTAAAGGCGGTGTTTCTTTGACCCTCACGAAAACAAAAACACAAATCCTCTGCGCCCTTTTCGCGGCGCTCATTGCCATTGGCGCATTTCTGCGGGTGCCAGTGCCGCTGGTGCCTTTTACCCTGCAATTTCTTTTCACCACACTGGCAGGGCTTCTGCTAGGGAAAAAAGCCGGCAGTGCCGCCGTGTGGCTTTATGTACTGCTGGGGCTTGTGGGACTGCCCATATTTGCGGAAGGCGGCGGCATTTCCTACATCTTCAAACCCACTTTTGGCTACCTCATCGGCTTTGGACTGGGCGCTTATGTGACAGGTCTTTTGACAGAACAAAATACCTCTTATAAACAGCTCCTTCTGGCAAACTTCGCCGGGCTTTTGGTGGTATATCTCTGCGGCATGGCTTATTACGCCGCCATCAGCGCTTTTTACCTGCATAACCCCATCGGGCTGTGGTCCCTGTTCCTGTACTGCTTTTTGCTGGCGGTGCCCGGAGACATTGTCCTCTGCGTTGTTGCGGCAATACTGGCAAAACGGCTCATTCCCATTTTCAGATACGATAGGAGATGAATTTTTTGGATACATTGGAAACATTGACACAACAGGTCATGGACGGACACAAAGTCACCAAAGAAGAAGCCCTCTGGCTCTCCAAACAGCCTTTAGAACCTCTTTGCAGACAGGCAGACAAAATACGCCGTCATTTCTGCAAAAATACCTTTGACCTGTGCACCATCATCAACGGCAAAAGCGGCAGATGCAGTGAAAACTGCAAATTCTGCGCCCAGTCTGCCCACAATCACACAGACGCGGACACCTATCCCCTGCTTTCCAAAGAAGAAATCCTGGCGGACGCCAAAAAGCAGGCGGCACAAGGTGTTTTGCGGTACTCCATCGTCACCGCCGGAAAAGCCTTGTCTGATGAAGAAATCGACAGCATGTGCGACGCTATCCGGCAAATCCGGCAGGAAACCACCCTTTCCGTCTGCGTTTCCTTCGGACTTCTGACAGAATCCCAATTCCGCAGACTGAAAGATGCCGGTGTAAGCCGTGTTCACAACAATCTGGAAACATCCAAAAGACATTTTCCCAATATCTGTACCACCCATACTTTTGCCGATAAAATAACCGCTATCGAGGCGGCACAACGGGCAGGGCTCACTGTTTGCAGCGGCGGCATCATGGGTATGGGTGAAACCATGGCAGACCGTATGGATATGGCTCTTTCCCTGCGGGATTTGGGCATCACCAGCGTTCCCGTCAACGTGCTGAACCCCATTCCCGGCACGCCTTTTGGGGAATATCCCACTTTGTCAGAAGAAGAAGTCCTGCGGATACTTGCCCTTTACCGCTTTCTTTTGCCTGCCGCCTCCATCCGCATGGCTGGGGGACGAGGACTTTTACCAAACGGCGGAAAAAGCTGTTTCCTCTCCGGCGCAAATGCCGCCATCACAGGGGATATGCTCACCACCGCAGGCATTACGGTACAGAAAGATTTACAGATGCTCACAGAACTTGGATACGAGGTGAAACTGGATGAAACAACTAATGATCATCGGCACTGATACGGACATTGGTAAAACCTATATCAGCGGGCTGATATTGAAAAAACTACAGGAAAACGGAAAAAAAGCCGCTTATTTCAAAGCAGCCATGAGCGGTAATATTCGTCTGGCTGACGGTTCTCTTTTGCCCGGTGACGCGGACTTCGTGAAAACCACTTCCGGCATTTCCCAGTCCCTTGAGGATATGTGCCCCTATATATACGAAACTGCCGTTTCTCCTCATCTGGCGGCAAAAATCGAAGGAAATCCCATCGAATGGGAAACGATACAAGAAACATACGATACCCTTTGCGGCACATACGACTTTGTCACTGTGGAAGGCTCCGGCGGCATCCTCTGTCCCCTGCGTCATGACGAAAGCGCCGTTTTTTCTCTGGCGGACCTTGTCATATCTCAGCATCTTCCCTGTCTTTTGGTGGCGGATGCAGGACTTGGCACACTAAACCATGTGGGCTTGACAGCGACCTATCTGAAAAGCCAGAATATCCCCTTGCAGGGCATCATCCTGAACCGCTTCCAGACAGGAAATCTCTTGCATGAAGATAACAAGCACATGTGCGAGATCATGACAGGCGTTCCCGTCATTGCCTGCATCCCAGAAGACGCCGCAGACCTGCAAATTTCCATTGAAACCCTAATATCCCTTTATACAGAAAGGAAGGAAAACCCATGCTCTGGTATCCCTACACACAAATGAAAACCATGGAGCCGCCCATAGAGATTCTGGATGCCAAAGGCGTCTGGCTTTACACAAAAGAAGGAAAACTCATTGACTCCATTTCCTCTTGGTGGAGCGTCATCCACGGTTACAGCCATCCAAAACTGAACGAAGCCATCCTGTCACAGGTACCTCACTTTTCCCATGTGATGCTGGGCGGTCTTACCCACAAGCCCGTACAGGAGCTTTCGGAAAAACTGGCAAGCTGGCTTCCCGGCAGTCTGAACCACTGCTTTTTCTCTGACTCCGGCAGTGTTGCTGTGGAAGTTGCCTTGAAAATGGCATTGCAGTATTACATCAATCAGGGCGATACCGAACGCACCATGGTGCTGGCACTGGAACATGCCTATCATGGGGATACCTTCAAAACCATGGAGATTGGCAATGACCCGGATTATCACTTTGTACTGAACGCTTACGGCAAAAACCCCCATGTAATACACATACCAACGACCATAGACGCACTGGAACAGGCTTTTGCAAAATATCATCAAAAACTGAACTGCATGATCGTGGAGCCTCTTTTACAGGGGGCTGGCGGCATGCGGATGTACGATATTTCTTTTTTGGAACGTGCCAGAGAACTTTGTGACCAGTACGGCGTACTTTTGATTTTTGACGAGGTTGCTACAGGCTTTGGCAGGACAGGGCACCGCTTTGTTGCTGATGTGGTGGAGCCGGACATTCTGGTGCTGGGAAAAGCATTGACAGCAGGTTATCTGGGTCATGCTGTCACCGTTGCCAACGACCGTGTCTTTACCGCTTTTTATGACGATGACCCTGACCATGCCCTTATGCACGGACCCACATTCATGGGAAATGCCTTGGCTTGTCGGGTGGCACTGGCTTCTATTTCCCTTTTTGAGGAAGAACACACCATGGAGAAAATCCAGCGCATCGAGGAAATCACCCGTCGGGAAATGGCAGGTTTCACCGACCCTCGCATCCGGGAAATCCGTATCATGGGCGGCTGTGTATGTATCGAAGTCTATGATCCTGCCGTTTTGAAAGGCTATGCCGCCTTTGCCCGTCAGCGAGGGGTTTTCAGCAGACCTTTTCTTTCTTATCTTTATGCCATGGTGCCTTATGTCATTTCCGAAGAAGAACTGGTACAGGTATTAGACACCATGAAAGCATGGTTTCAAAAAGACTGACTCTACGCTGCGGCGGTTGACCTCCCCTGCCTTTCTGGTATCATATAGGACAGGAGGTGCATCCAATATGGACAGGGAAAAAATCGGCGCACTGCTGCGGCAGCTGCGGCTGGAGAAAGGCATGACACAAAAAGAAGCAGCCCTTGCGCTGCAAATCAGCGACAAAACCATTTCCAAGTGGGAACGAGGGGGTTCACTTAGATAAAGATACCACATCAATCCCACGCTGACTTTTGCTCAACCGATACAGCCGGAGGGCTGGATAACAAGAAAAGGCGGTATGCGCCCCGTGGAGGGGTAGCGTACCGCCTTTTCTTGTGGGGGTTTC
>JALFWW010000012.1 GCA_022786605.1 Clostridia bacterium
GACAGACAGACAGACAGACAGACAGACAGAATAGTTCTGTCTACTTTTGCTGTAAAAAAATATATCAAACCACAAGACGTATTGTGTCCATGTTTTTATGGACAAAATACGTCTTTTTTGCGTGTTTGGCGCAGATAGGAAGGACTGCGGTGTATGACGGAAGGGAAAATACAGCGATATTTCAGAAGGAGGAGGTTATTTTATGATGAGAAAACGAATTTTCGCGGCGTTTGTCTGCCTGTGCATGTTGATGGCGTTGGTGCCATCCATGGCGTATGCAAACGATACAGTTTACACAGGCGGGCTGTGTGAACATCATCCACAGCATGACGACGCTTGCGGTTACAGCGAGGCAACAGCGGAAGTGCCATGCAGCCATGAACACACGGAGGATTGTTATCAGCTGGTAACGAACTGTGTCCATGAGCATACGGCAGAGTGCTACAGTGAGGGAAATGCGGAACCAATCTGCGGTCATGTGTGTAGCGAGGACAGCGGCTGTATTACAAAGGAATTGAACTGCAACCATGAACATGACGAAAATTGTGGTTATGTTTCCGCAACAGCAGGCACACCTTGCACGTATGACTGCAAAATCTGCAACGCTCCGGCGGCAGAAGAACCAGAGTGTATCTGCGACACAAAATGCACCGAGGAAGAACCCAATGCAGATTGCCCTGTATGCTCTGCGGAGGGTGCGGATTTATCTGCCTGCAAAGGAGCTGTTTCCATGCCGCTGGGTGTTCAACGGAATGTAGAAAACATTCTCTATCTGGACGAGAATGGAACACAACAAACCGCTGCCAGTGCTACACAGGTTACAAGTAGCGATACCCAGTGGCAAAATGGCTGGTATGTGGTAGATTCCGATGTTACCATCAATGAGCGTGTTACCGTTGCAGGTAGTGTCCAGTTGATTCTGGCAAATGACTGTACCCTTACTGCCCAAAAGGGCATTAATGTGTCCGAGAATAACAGTTTCACCGTTTACGCCCAGTCTACTGACGAAAATGCCGGAAAACTGACTGCAGGGTATGATGATAGATTTGATTCATGCATTGGGGGTAAAAGGAGAGAAACAAATGGCAATATCACTATTAATGGTGGAACCATCAGGCTCTCTTCAAGTAACGGAGCAGGTATAGGAAGTGGTCGCGAAAGAAACAGTACTGGTGATATCACTATAAATGGCGGTCATATCCATATTTCTACGTCCAGCGGAGCGGGCATGGGGGCTGGCGCTGGGGCTCAAAACGACAGCAATATCACCATCAACGGCGGAAATATCGATATTACGGTGGAAGCGGCAAGTGCAGGGATCGGAGGAGGATCGGGAGCTGGTACGAAATATGGGAATAATAACGGCACGATCCGGATTACCGGTGGCACGGTTATTGCCAATGTTGATTACTCTACAAGTAGTAATACTGGTGGCGCGGGGATTGGCGGCGGCAATCTTGGTGATGGTGGTACGATCATCATTAGCGGCGGGGACATTAGTGTCCATGCAGGAACAGGAGCAGGGATCGGCGGCGGAGCCACTGGTAAAGGCGGCAATGTCACGATTACCGGCGGTACTGTCACAGCGACTTCGAAGCTTGGCGCGAGCATTGGTGCAGGTGCCAGCAACAGTGAGCGTGGAACCCTGACCATTGCCCCGGCAAGTGGTAAGGTTATTACAGCTGATGCAGGCACTGATAAAAACAGTTCGATTCCACTGGAAGGCTCACCGTTTACAAATAGCAAGGAAGTTATCAACCAGTTGACTGGTACAAAATATTTCCATAGTGAAACAAAAAACATGACTGTTATTACTCAGCACCCGGAGAATCAGAGGGTAAACGACGGTAGTTCTGCTACATTTACCATTTCTGCTGACGGTGATAACTTGACATATCAGTGGCAGCAAAGTACCGGCAATGAAGGTAGTTGGACGAATATTAATGGTGCAAATCTTTCTAGCTATACAACGGGGACTACTACAATGGATATGAGCGGTTATCAATATCGCTGTATTGTAACAGGTGCCGATGGCAGCGTAACAAGTCATGCTGCAACGCTGACTGTCGAAGCTATTCCTGTTGCCGAGGTTAAGCTGAACAAGAATAACATAACTCTTACTGTGGGAGATATTGAAACTCTAACTGCTACAGTAGAGCCAACAAATGCTACCAATAAAACGGTAATGTGGTCAAGCAGTGATAATACTGTTGCAACGGTAGACAGTCAAACAGGCGAAGTGAAGGCAATTAGCCGAGGCGAAGCTGTAATTACGGCAGAAGCAGAAGACGGAAAGGGAGCAAAGGCAATATGTGAAGTGGAAGTAAAACAGCTTGTTACAGGTATTAGCCTGAACAAAACAGAGCTTTCTCTTTATACCGGAAGAGAGGAAAAACTGACAGCTACAGTGAACCCTGATAATGCCAATGACCCGACTTTAATATGGTCAAGCGATAACGAAGATGTGGCAACGGTAGACCAAAACGGCAATGTGAAGGCAATTAGCCAAGGTAAAGCAGTTATCACAGTAACGGCAAATGACGACAGCGGCAAAACAGCAACATGTACCGTAACAGTCAAAAAGAAATCCTCCGGCGGTTCTGTATTCTTCTGGGATTTGAAATTCGACACCAACGGCGGCAGTAAAATCGACACTGTCACCGAATGGGAATACAGCACCATTGATCTGGACGAATATGTTCCCAAAAAAGAAGGTTATAAGTTCGTAGGCTGGTATGCCGATGAAGATTTGACAAAGAAAATCGACGAGGTTTATCTCACGGAAGATACTACCGTTTACGCGAAGTGGGAAAAAATAGCGGAAGAAGTTCCGGAAGAACCAGAAGAAACAGAAGAAATCAAAGAACCTGAAACCATTTCTTTCTTGGATGTGAAGGAAAGCGATTGGTTCTATGAAGCCGTTTTTTATGCGGTGGAAAATGGCTTGATGAGCGGTATGAGCGAAGATATTTTCGCACCCAATACCCCTCTGACAAGAGAAATGCTGGCAGTTGTCCTGTATAATGTGGAAGGACAGCAGGAAAGCGCAGAAGCCAATACCTTTACAGACGTAAAAGGGGATATGTGGTACACAGATGCGATCCTTTGGGCAAACGCGAACGGCATCGTGGCAGGCTATGACAATGGTGCTTACGGCGTGGGCGATCTTATCACCAGAGAACAGTTTGCGGTAATGTTGTATCGCTACGCCCAGTTCAAAGACTATGACACCACCCAAGGCGGCATGGCAGCGAGAGAATATTCTGATTATGAAGCTATTTCAGACTACGCAAGACCGGCTGTGGCTTGGGCAGTGAACGCGGGCATCATGGGCGGTATGGATAACGGCACACTGAATCCGCAGGGCAAAGCAACCAGAGCCGAAGCGGCAACCATGCTCATGAATTTCTGTGAAAATGTTGTGAAATAAAATATTTTTCCATAGAAGAAGCTGTGAGCGGATATTTTTTCTGATGGACAGATAGCCGGAATTCTTTTTTGAGAGGGATTCCGGCTGTTTTTGTTTTGCGTGGAAGTGCCCTGAAAGTTTCTGTTTTTTTCATGGAAAAGCCTTATTTGCAAAGGTTTCTTTTGACGCAGAGGGGAAAACTATGATATAATAAGCAAAATATCATGGGGAAACAGGCGTTTTTCCAGACTGGATGAAAACAGAAGTTGCTTTTTGCGGAGAATACGAAGGAAAAGGGCAGCTTTTTTTGTGAAAGAAATAATTGAGGTTTAGGAGGAATATGGATGTCCAAAGACAGACAAAGTCATATCAGAAACTTTTGTATTGTGGCACATATCGACCACGGTAAGTCCACATTGGCAGATAGATTGATCCAGAAAACAGGTCTGCTGACAGACCGTGAAATGCAGGAACAGGTACTGGATAACATGGACCTGGAACGGGAAAGAGGCATCACCATCAAGTCTCAGGCAGTTCGTTTGATCTACCGTGCCAAAGATGGGGAGGAATACGAATTTAACCTCATTGATACACCGGGACATGTGGACTTTAACTATGAAGTATCCCGCTCTCTGGCAGCCTGCGAAGGTGCCATCTTGATCGTTGACGCGGCACAGGGCATTGAAGCCCAGACATTGGCAAACGTATATCTGGCACTGGATAACAATCTGGAAATCCTGCCCGTTATCAATAAAATCGACCTGCCCAGCGCAAACCCTGCTTGGGCAAAACAGGAAATTGAGGATATCATTGGTATCCCTGCGGAAGACGCGCCTGAAATTTCCGCTAAAAACGGCGTGAATATCGAAGAAGTGCTGGAACGTGTCATCACAGACATTCCCGCTCCCAGCGGTGATGTGGATGCGCCTTTGAAAGCACTGATTTTCGATAGCGTGTATGACCAGTATCGTGGTGTTATCGTTCTGATGCGTGTCTTTGACGGCAGTATCCGTAAAGGTTCCAAAGTGAAAATGATGGCAACAGGCAAAGAATTTGACGTTGTGGAAGTTGGTATTTTTGGTCCCGGTCGTTTCCTGCCTGTAGAAGAACTGAACGCCGGTATGGTAGGGTATTTCACTGCCAGCATCAAAAACGTGGCAGATACCCGTGTGGGTGATACTGTAACAGAAGCGGCAAGACCTACCGCGGAAGCCCTGCCCGGCTATAAGAAAGTAAACCCTATGGTTTACTGCGGTGTGTTCCCTGCGGATGGCGCAAAATATCCTGACCTTCGTGACGCGCTGGAAAAATTGCAGCTCAACGACGCTTCTCTGTTCTTTGAACCGGAAACATCTGTGGCTCTGGGCTTTGGTTTCCGTTGTGGTTTCTTAGGGCTTTTGCATCTGGAAATCATTCAGGAAAGACTGGAAAGAGAATATAATCTGGATCTGGTAACAACCGCGCCCAGCGTTATTTATAAAGTATATCTGACAGACGGCACCCAGTTCGATCTGTCCAATCCCAGCAATATGCCGGACCCTGCTCGTATCCTGAAAATGGAAGAACCCATTGTAAAGGCGGAAATCATGCTGCCTAAGGATTATATTGGACCTATTATGGAACTGTGTCAGCAGCGTCGTGGGGATTATATCAGTATGGAATATCTGGATGAAAGCAGAGCCATGCTCATTTATGAAATGCCTCTGAATGAAATCATTTATGACTTCTTTGACGTATTGAAATCCAGAAGCCGCGGTTATGCGTCCTTCGATTATAGTCTGGTGGGCTACAAAGAAAGCGAACTGGTGAAACTGGATATTCTGGTAAACAGAGAACCTGTGGATGCTCTGTCCTTTATTGTGCATAAGGATTCCGCTGTGGAACGGGGCAGAAAGATGTGCGAAAAACTGAAAAAAGAAATTCCCAGACATTTGTTTGAAGTTCCCATTCAGGCGGCTATCGGCAGCAAGATCATTGCCAGAGAAACCATCAGCGCTCTGCGTAAAGACGTATTGGCGAAATGCTACGGCGGTGATATTTCCCGTAAGAAAAAACTGTTGGAAAAACAGAAGGAAGGGAAAAAGAGAATGCGCCAGATCGGCAGCGTAGAAGTACCTCAGCAGGCATTTATGAGCGTGTTGAAACTGGAAGAAGAATAAGACAGCAAAGCAAAAGACAGTGTGAAGATGCACACTGTCTTTTTTATACAAAATTTTTAAGCTTGAAATGTAATGGAGATGGACTGCAAGTCATCTAATGTTTTCACTTTTTTCGCGAAGATAAATTTGTAATCGGAATGACCATTCCCGATCAGTCTGGATACCCATGTGATCGGAACAGGTTCGCCGTTGATGGTGACTTTCATGTGTTCATTGATGGATGTGGTATCATTGGTGAGCCATTCATCCAAGTTGGCATTCAGTGCGTCGTACAGAAAATTTTCTACCGCTGCTGTCGTTGCACCCGTAAAGGCTCCTACAAAAGAAATCTCAAAAGCTACATAAGGCGTATTGCCGCCAGTGAGCGTGGGAGCTGTCATATATTGCATGTTTTTCTCCGCAACATCGAAACCGCCAGCTGCGTTTTTGGTCAATGTCAGAGAAAAATCAGAAATGTTAGCGGAGGTATCCTTGCCACTGTCAGGCAGAGTGTATTTCCATGGCGCAATGGTGGTGTAAGTGACTGTCCGTGTTTCTCCGTTCCATACCACATCACCATAAGGTTCCAGTGCTTTGAAGTAGATCAGTGTTTTGCCGTCCGCACGGAAAGAGGACATTTTGTTGCCATTCACAGTCGTGACCACGTTGCTGGGATAGACTTTAAATGCCAGTCTGCCAATGGGTCTGTTTTGAGGTGGTACATAGGTTGCGGTTATGGGTTTGCTGAGTTCATGATATCGACTGATATATAATTTGTTTTCATTGTTGTCATAAGAAACTTTAAATCCATAGTCCGCCAAGTCCTCTGCAAAGATACACACCTTGCCAAATAGGTTATAGCAGGGAATGGGAGCACCATCAATGGATGCCACAATGTCTGTTGTGACAGCGTTTGCTATGGACGTTGCGCCATAGGCGGTGAAGCTGGAAAAAATCAGGCTGAATAAAAGAACTGGAAGCAATAAAAACTTTTTCATACATATTTCCCCTTTCTGAATTTCCCAACAAATATCATTTGATAATTTGAGTGTAGCACTTAAAGATAGAGAAAACAATGAAATTTATCTTACAAAATGCTTGAAGGAAAATTTTTTCAAAAAAAACAGGGAAAAGTTACAGCCTTTTTTGAAAATTGAAGTTCAGAAAATAAAAAAAGTACAAGAGATTTTTCGTTAAAATAATCAGAAATAATTATGGATTGCTGTGATTTTATAAGAAATACAAATAGGAAAAGCGTAGGATCAGAGGCTTTTTTATAAAAATATATGTGTAGGATATGTGAAAACAGATTTTTGCAGATGAAAGTTTGATGTATTTTCATTAGGACAAGTTGATATAGGCAGTATGTCGTTAGGAATGTTATATAATGATTTCAAATAAACGATTGGATATAACTGCTGATCAGGGGCTGATTTTTTTATGCAAATTGAATGATAGATATTTTTAATGGAAAATATGTGAAAAGTGATATGATTGATTCGAGTATGGAATTTCATCAGAATATACAGGATTGGATGGTGTGGACAAACGTCTGTGATGGATGCACATCATTTTTGGAAAGTACACGATAAAAGAACAATACTCTATACGGTATGCAATATACTTTTGAACAAAATCCACTTATAATAGGAAAGGATTATTACATAGCACTTCGGGATAAAAATATGATTAGAAAGAAGAAGAGTGATGTGTTTCATGGGAGGACAATTTTTGAATGCCAAAAATATATAAATAAAAACCACAACTCCAGATGTTTTGAATAAAATACATGAGCAAGTGTGTATTTTTTTTGAGCTGTGTATTATTTACAATACACCAAGGGAAAAAATGTTTAGAATGTCACTTGCGCGTCTAATATGCCTTGGATATAATGTGACCATGAAATAAAACAAACGACCGGCTGATAACAGTCTGAAACGCTTCTGAAAAAAGAAGGACCGACGCGGAAAGCCGGAGCAAGTAGCGTTTGCTTCGGGGAAACTGACAGGTACAAAGAAGGCTGTTTGACGGAACTCTGGAAAGACCATCCTGAGATGGAGCCAATGAGGCGATAACCAACTGGCAAAAAGACAGAGGAAATCTAACGCGAATAGATTTCCTCTGTCTTTTTTTATATAAATTTTTAGATGAAGTGGGAAATTGAAGTTGTCAATTATATTTGATTTTGATATATAACATTCTTTTCGCTGAAGAAACAAAAGTGAGCTGCAGCAGACTTTTGAGATATAGCTTTAAATGATGGAGGCAATATGAAGTCAAAGGAGGCAAGTAATGAGCGAAAAAAGTACCACAACATTAAAAAAATCGAAAATGTCAACCATAGGTGTCATCGCGCTGATTTATTCCTTTGTCGCTGCTGGTGCCTTTGGGATTGAAGAGGCCATTTCCGCCAGCGGTCCGGGAGTGACGCTGTTGATGTTGCTGATCTTTCCCTTTATTTGGTCATTCCCTCTTTGTGAAATGGTGGGCGAGTTAGGGTCCATTTATCCTACAGAAGGTGGTATTTACTCTTGGGGACGAGAAGCCTTTGGTGAGTTTTGGGGTTGGCAAGTTGGCTTTTGGTCTGGATTGACTACATGGCTGTGCCAAGCGCAGTATTGCGCTTTGATTGCAGGCTATGCGGCGAAAATTATGGAATTGACACCAACCACCGCTTACATGGTCAAAATCGCGGTTGTATTGGTGTTTACAGTCATAAATATCATCGGCTTGGAGTGGCTGGAAAAATTGGAAACCGTATTCATTGCTCTGGTGCTGATTGCTTTTGCGGCAGTCGTGGTTGTCGGCTTTATGAACTGGAATCATAATCCCATTCAGCCATTTTTTAACCAAGAAGAAGGTTTGTTCCATTCCATTGGCGGCGGGATCGCAATCATTATCTGGATGTACTGTGGATATGAATGTATGTCCAATATGGCAGAAGAAGTGGATAATCCCCAGGTCATTCCCAAAGCCATGCGCTTTTCACAGCCTATTGTGGCTCTAAGTTACATTCTGCCCACACTGGCGGCACTGGCGGCTATTGGGTCCTGGTCTGCGTGGTCTACAGAATCCGGCGCTGGCAAAATAGGTTATGCAGATGTGCTGATTCAGCATGTAGGTTCTTGGGCGGGGGTATTGTTTGTCATCGTTGCGATTCTTTCCAACTGTGCCATGTTCTGTTCTTACATAGCCCATGGTTCCAGAGCATTCTTCGTTATGGCAGATGATCATATGTTCCCGAAGATCATGAAAAAAGTAGACAAACGTGGGGTCCCCACTGTGTCGATTATCCTGTTGGCAATCTTTACAATCATTACATGCCGGTTTGATTTTGCCACATTGGTTATGGCAACGACACCGATTCAGCTTTATCTGTATCTGATGCTGATCGCATGTGTAGTGAAAGTGCGGAAGCGCTACCCCGTAGAAGAACGGAAAAAAATGGGGCTTACGGTTATGCCTGGCGGCAAGTTTGGTCTTCTGATTTTAAGCGCTTGTGTATTTTTTATCTGTATGTTCGCCATTTATGCAAATGGTGCAGATTATTTCATCACTGGCTTCGCGGTATTGTTTTTGGGCTTGGTTGCATATGTTTTGTGCAAATGGATTTATAAAGGCAGAGTATTGGATGACCCTGAAATCTATCCCTTGAATCCCAAAACAAAACTTGGACTGGGGGACCTGATTGATATTGGTGTTTATGTTTTCCTGACAGGTGCCATTGCCCTGATTGGTTTTGTATTCCTGTATTTTTACGAAGGCAGTTATGGTGTTGCGTATTATCTGGAAGAGTATCATACAGGACTGTTCAGCAATTTCTATGGAATGCTGAATATTTGTAAATGGATGGGGCTGATCCTGATTGCTGCGGGTATTGTCATTATACTCATTGGCAAAAAGACAGAAGGGGCTGGCGTATCGATATTGCAGGAAGAACGAAACAAAAAATTGGACGAGCGTATTTTGGAATTGCATGGCAGTGTTCCAAGAAAAAACAACGAAGAAATTGCAAAGGAAATGGAACCGATCATATCTTTTGCGGTTGATATAGAAGATTGAATCAAAAGGAGGATTTATTATGAAAAAAGTTATGGTATTAGGTTGTGGTGTACAGGGTTCTACAATTTGCAGAAAACTGGATGAAGAACCGAATGTTCAGGAAATCATCTGTGCGGACTATAGTTTGGCGGCGGCGGAAGCTGTATGCAGCCTGATGACAAAAGGTGTGCCCAAACAGGTAGATGCTACAAATATTGATGCGATCGTGGAAGCGGCGGAAGGCTGTGAACTGATCGTAAATGTAATGCCTTTGGATTTTGGCGTAAATGTACTGGAAGCAGCTCTGCGTGTGAAAGCCTGCTATCAGGACTTGGCTGCCTGCGAAAACATTGCGGACTGTGAGGACCCTCGGGATAACTGGCTGGAAGGCATCAAAATCATGTACAACGACTATGGCAAACGTTTTGCGGAAAATGGCACAACAGCCATCATCGGTACTGGTTCCGCGCCTGGCGTCATGTGTGTCATGGCGAGAAAGGCAGTCAATGAGCTGGATGAATGCGATACCATCAATATGCTGGTGTATGAAGGGGTGGAAGCTAAAAGGTTCCTGCCCTATTGGTGGTCTCCGCTGGTAGCACTGAGCGATATGGAAGAGGATGCTTATGCTTTTGAAAACTGCCAGCAAATCAGAACGACACCTTTTAGCAGACCCGTGAAAAGAAGATGGCCTGAAATGGGCAACCGTGAAGTAACATTGGTGGAACATGCTCACGATGAACCTGTATATGTTGGCTTCAATAGAGAAAAATACTTCAAAAACTGCAAAAACGCTTATTTCAAATACGGCGGTATCGGTATTGAATTTGCGGAACCGATTTATAGAGCGGGTTTGCTTTCACGTGAAGAAGAAGTGGTAAATGGCAACAAAGTGGTTCCTTTTGATCTGGTTTTGGCACATGTGCCTGCGGCTCCAAAGGACCCTGACGAAATCAAGGAAATCATTGACGAAGGTCTGATTGCGGATGAAGGCGCCTTTGTCTGCGAAGCATACGGTCAGAAAGGCGGCAAAAATGTTATGGTAGACCTGCATGTATTTGCGCCTGGTCTGGTGGAAGCGTATGAAAAAGCGAAAATGTCCGGCGAAATGTATCTGACAGGTCAGGGGGCGTTCCTCTTCACAAAAATGTTCGTCAATGACAAGATTACACAGCATGGTCTGATTTCTTCAGATATGTTGGATGACGTACAGGTAGAACAGTACCTTCAGTGGGCAAAAGAATTGGATATCACTTACACCATGGAAGTGAAGGAAGGTGTTGTCTGCGAAGACTGACGGAAAAAGTGAAAGCAAACATCTGAAAAGTGTACATCTGTTTTGTTTTAGAAAGGAGCAAAAATATGACAGTTCAGGAAACCATTCGCAATGCACGAAAAGCTTTTGAGGAAATTAAAGATTATACACAGGAACAAATTGACAAACTGGTTTATGAAAGCGCAAAAATTATTTATGAAAACGCGGTTCCTCTGGCAAAGCTGGCAGTAGAAGAAACGGGTCTTGGCAAATTTGAAGATAAAATCTGCAAAAATACAGATACAGCGGCTGTATTCTGGGATTATCTGAAAGACAAAAAGTCCGTTGGCATCATCAATGAGATTCC
The DNA here is from genome assembly GCA_022786605.1 of Clostridia bacterium. Classification (GTDB taxonomy): domain Bacteria; phylum Bacillota; class Clostridia; order Lachnospirales; family Anaerotignaceae; genus Anaerotignum. The sequence continues at coordinate 11,211 of JALFWW010000012.1, forward strand.
AGAACAGGGCATCATTGAAGTGGCACATCCCATCGGTGTCATCGGTGCGGTCACACCCGCAACCAATCCTACAGTTACCCCTCTGGGCAACTTCATGCATGCACTGAAAGGCAAAAACGCATTGGTGATCACACCTGCGCCTCGTGCTGAAAAAACAACGACCGATACAGTCAATTTGATCCGGGAAGCCCTTGTGAAAAATGGGGCGCCAGCGGACCTGATTCAGGTCATTCAGGATACAACCATTGACAAATCCAGAGAACTGATGGAAAGCTGTGATCTGGTTATCGCAACAGGCGGACCTGGTCTGACAAAAGCAGCATACTCCAGTGGTACACCTGCATATGGTGTTGGCCCTGGTAATCCCCCTGTAATTCTGGACAGAGGTTATGATCTGCAGGAAGCAGCGAAAATGACATTTGTTGCTGTTGGCAGCGATAATGGTATTTTATGTGATGGTGATAATCTGCTGCTGTATCCACAGGAAACAGAAAAAGATTTCTTTGCGGCGCTGAAACAGGAAGGCATTCTGGTTTATGAAGAAAAAGCAGATGTGGAAAAATTCCGTGCGGCATTGTTCAGCGACGGCAAAATCAATTCTGGTCTGGTAGGGAAGGACGCTCATGTCATTGCAAAGGCGGCAGGTTTCGACATTCCTGCGGATACAAAAGTCGTTGCCGTGAAAATTGAAGGCGTTGGCAGAGAAGATATCATGTGCAGAGAAATCATGGGTCCCATTGTTGTACTGAAAAGCTATGATACCTTTGAAGAAGCGGTGGATATGGCTGTCAGAAACATGGAAGAATCCGGCGGTATTGGACATACAGCAGGGCTGTTTACCAATGATCAGGAACATATCCGCTATGCGGGAGAAAGAATTCCTGTGGCAAGACTGCTGGTGAATCAGCCGACGCCTGATGCGTGGGGACCTGCGACAAATGGTCTCTCTCCCGCGGTTTCTGAAGGCTGTGGTACATGGGGCAACAACATTCTGGCAGGTAATGTAGACTATATCCATATGCTGAATGTGTCCAAGATTGCACTGCCTTTGGATGTGAAGGTGCCTGATGCGGCTGAAATCTTCGGCAAATAAGGCTTCACGTATTGTTTTTCAGAAAGGTATTTTTTTCAAAAGTAGCATTGCGACTTTGGAAAATACAAATATCCCAATCAATAATCACGAGATATATAAAGGAGGAATTATATTATGGTAGGTAAAAAAGTGGTACATCATCTGATGATGAGCGCAAAAGACGCGCATTATGTTGGCGGTTTGGTAAATGGCGCAAGAATCGTAACACAGTGGGGTGACGTAGGTACAGAACTGATGGTTTATGTAGATGGTGACATCAGCCTGTTCTTGGGTTATGAAAACATTGAATTTCTGGCACCTGTATATGTAGGTGACTTTATGGAATATCATGGCTGGATCGAAAAAGTAGGCAATCAGTCCTATACATGTAAGTTTGAAGCATGGAAAGTTGCGACACAGCTGGACAGAACAGACGCTGACCTTTCCGACGTAGCAACACCGCATACAGCGGCTACAGCCTGCGAACCTCCTGTGCTGTGCGGCAGAGCAACAGGCAGTCTGTATATTGCAAAGAAAGACCAGAGAGGTCCTCAGGAATCTTCTTTCAAAGACAGAAAACATCCTGGTGAATAAGCCGGCGAAACAACCGAAATAAAAACAACCATCTGACAAGTGTCGATATTTAGAAGGAGGGCGGACGAAATCATTTGTCCGCTCTTTTTCTATCAGAGAAAAGACGCTTCAAAGGATAGAAGTTATGGTTTGACTACGGTACAGATGAACAGCAGATCGGAGGAGAGGGAATGGAAGAAATACAGGCGAGAGAATATGTGCTTTCCAAAATCAAACAGATTGTCGCAGACGAAAAATTCAAAGTGGACGCGTTTTTCTTTTGCGGATTTCCGGGCGGAACACCAAATGAAAAATTGAAACAAGCCTGTGAGACCTATTTAAAGATGGTGGAAATGGGACAGGATCAATGGGAAGTGAAAGAAAAGTTGATTTTTGAACTGGAAACAGCGCTTTCTCTTACAGAAAAAGAACAGGCTGGCACATTGCTGAATAATCAGAAAGATATTCAGGAAGTGCTAACCTATCAAAAATATCTTTGAGCGAACAGAATTTATGAAAAGGGTTTGAGAGATATTTTATAAATGGAGCCAAAGGGCGCGGGAGGTGTTTCAAGTATGGAATCCTACAATTTTTTATTCATCATTGCGGTGATTTTGCTGTCAACGAAAATATTTGGTCTGTTATCTCAGAAAGTCAATATGCCGCAGGTGGTTGGGGCTTTGCTGGTAGGGATTTTATTGGGACCGGGCTGTCTGGGTATTTTGCATGAAACAGATTTTCTGATGCAGACAGCGGAAATCGGTGTGATTTTGCTGATGTTTCAGGCAGGGCTGGACACAGAATTTGATGAATTGAAAAAAGCGGGAAAAGCTTCTCTTGTTATTGCGTTCATTGGTGTCACTGTGCCGTTTTTCTGTGGTGCAGGGATTTACTGGATATTCTTTCATACATCGGATTTTACACAGAAGGCGCTTTTGCAGACATGCTTCGTTGGCGTGATTTTGACAGCAACGTCTGTCAGCATCACTGTGGAAACTCTGCGGGAAATGGGAAAACTCAAAGGAAGGATAGGAGCATCTATTTTAGGCGCTGCCATCATAGATGATATATTGGGAATTCTGGCTTTAACGGTCATTACAGGAATATCATCACCGGAAGTCCATATTGGTATGGTTGCGCTCAAGATTCTTTTATTCTTTGTATTTGTTGCTGTCTGCGGATGGATTGTGTTTCGGATTTTTCAGTATTTCCAGAAAAAGCATCCGCAGGGAAAACGACGGATTGCTATATATGCTATTTCTTTCTGTCTGCTGTTATCATATATATCGGAAGTTTTCTTTGGTGTAGCGGATATTACAGGCGCGTATTTTGCAGGTCTGATTTTATGTAACTTGACGGATATCAGGGATTATATTGTGACACGCATTGGAATAACATCGTATATGTTTTTTACACCTATTTTTTTCGCGGGAATCGGCATGAAAACAGAATTGACAGGTATGTCCTCCATCGTACTTGTGTTTTCGCTGGTTCTGCTCATAGGTGCCATATTATCCAAGGTCATTGGATGTGGACTGGGCGCGAAATTTTGCGGATATGAAAATGCGGAAGCACTGTCGGTGGGAATTGGGATGATATCCAGAGGAGAAGTTGCGCTGATTGTGGCACAGAAAGGCTCTCAAATGGGACTGATTTCGCTGCGGCTTTTTCCTGCCATTGTGTTGGTTGTCATTGGAACTACACTGCTTACGCCGATTTTATTGAAGCTGCAAATGAAGTGAATCTACTATATAATACCTGCAAAACGATATCCATATCTGGGGTGTGGGAATATGACACACAGCAGATGGAATTTAGGCAGCAGGAAAAAAGCTGTGGCACAAAAACAGTATGAGATTTATTCCCATACTGTTTTTTTGTTATTTGTCAAGACCATTGCATTTTCCGTTATCTGTCTGTTGTGTTGGAAATATGAAAATTGGCTGAGGAGGGTTTGCTGATGGATTTATTGCGGGTGATGTCCTCCAAGTAACGCTGATCATCGCTGTAAGAAACATTCCATACCTCCCCAAATATTCGGCAAAGATACATATCCGCCCAAAGTGGTTACAGAAAGGACATGAGGAGAATGCGCTTGTAAATGTAACAGAATTTGGCTGAACATAGCAGGCGGTATGGTCCTGTGTGAGATATATGGAAATGGGGATATTTTTCAGTGGTAAAAAACAGAGAAAATCAGAATGTTTCAAAAAATGAATTTTCTGGATGCGGTACAATTGTTTGTATCACATTATAAAAAATATATTTTCTGTAGTTTAAAAGTTCATTTGATTTGCAGGAAATATTGTGTGGAAAATAGAACTAAAGTTAACGAGAAAAACACAAAAAGTAAATCTGATCTTTTAGGCGAAAGTAATCCACGGGATGCAGGCAAGAAGGTCTGTTTTGAAAGTTTTTCTGAACATCTATAATATTGATGGAAGAAACAGACTTTTAAAATGTTTCTGAAGTCTATGATAAGGAGGGATCAAAAACAAAATGGAGAAGTCTTTGTTTTCTGAGAAAAAAGGAACGGACTTTTCAAGAAATGGTATGAATAGGCGGATACACAAGAAAGGAAATGATATTTCAACAAAATATTACAAAAACTTGTATGACAACAATAGCAAAGGAGAGGATAAAAGGGTGCATCCATGCGCAATATTATGTTGAAATGGCATTTTCTGCGAAAGATTTTTTTGGAAAGTTTCAGATTCAGAAAGATGAGCATGCGCGTTTTCGTTGGAAAATCAACACTTTTGGATGTAATGCGCTGCGAAACAAAAAGAGGATTAGGATTTTTATGCCAAAAGCCTGAAAATTGTTGGTTTTGCTGGGAAGGGATAAAATAGGCGGATCAAAAAGGAAAATAAGTATGAAAAAGTCTTTTGTTCATAACTATTACGGACATTTGTCTGTGCCGCAAGGCATAAAACGGCGATAAATAAATTGTACTTAAAATGGTACAAAAGTAGTAAAAAAATGGTATATTGAAGTGATTGTCTCGAAGTTGTGTATATATTATAATAAATAACATAAAAAGAGAAGTAAATTGTACATAATACATCCTAACTAGTGTAGAGTGCTTATTTTATTGTGCAATTTGACGGATGCGTGATGGAGCAAATCATGCTCAGTGTCAGGAAAATCCTTTACAAACTTTCAAACCAGAGGTTACTTGGCTTTTCCGAAATCACATTGGTCTTCAAAAGGCGATTCGGTGTTATGTATTAGATTATATACAGGAAACTTGGAGTTACAATGTGGAGGGAGGAACGATCATGAACACGATCGACAATAATGAATTTATGATTTTGAACAGCATTATCTATAAAATCCATACAAATTCTGATTTTGCAGCCATGCGAAAAGAACTTCTGGAACAGTTGAAAATGATCATTGATTTTGACAGTGCGGAATTCCACCTTTCCAGAGGAGATGGCAGCATTTCACTGGATTCGGGTATTTCTTACAACAGCAATGCGTCTTTGGATTACTCCAAAGCTTATGAGCACATTGACTACAGTCAAGGAATACTGGGAACAGGAAGCAGTATGGTCTACCGGGAAACAGACCTTATGCCAGATGAAAAAAGAGTGCAGACAGAGTATTACAAAAGCATTTATGAAGTAAATAACTGGCACTATTCTCTGCAGTTGGTTCTGGCATATGATAAACGGTTTTTAGGAGTCATCACTTTCTATAAGAATAAAGGAAAGGAAGACTTCAAGTATGCGGATATCTTTAAAATCCAGCTGATTGAAAACCATCTTGCTTACCGGATCAATAAAGAACAGGAAGCGGCTTCCAAGAATAAAGACAAAATTTCTGTTGAGGATGCGGTGGAACAATTCGGGCTGACCAAAAAGGAAAGTGACATTCTGGATTTGCTGGTAAGCGGTTACAGCAATAAAGAAATTTGTGACAAAATGGTCATTTCCAGCAACACTGTGAAAAAACATATTTTGAATATTTACCGTAAACTGAACATCAAGAACAGAGTCCAGCTGCTCTGCATGGTGAAAGAACAGTAAAACAGCATTTGCGTTTGCTGCGGTTCCAGACTTGCGGCAAGTTCAAATAAACAAAAGTTATGAAATACAATCTCCATAATTTTTTGTTACAAATCAGATATGAGGTGATACTCCGAAAATGACGTCATTATTCCGTAGAAGAATAAGAAGGGCGGAGGGATAAAACTTAACCGAAAAAAAGAGATGTGAGAAAAAGCCTCACATCAGACGCAGTTTAGAAAGATATCAAGATGACGATTGTAAAAAACAAGAATGAGGAGGCGTACATATGAAACAATTCGAAGAAACAAGTAAATATCTGGAAAGAATCCTTGGCTATATTCACTCTAACGATATCAGTGATGCAGATAAAGAACTGATGACAAAAGAAACCATTCACCATTTCGATAATTATGTAAGCCCCGGCTGGCTGAAATATCGTAAATCTGTATCTACAAACGCGGCTCTGCTGGAATGGACCGACCACGACAGCAGCGTAGTGGATCTGTACGGTGAAGATTTTATCGACTGCCTTGGCGGTTTCGGTATTTATACATGTGGTCATAGAAATCAGTACATTGCTGACACAGTAAAAGCACAGCTGGATCATCAGGCGCTGCATTCTCAGGAACTGCTGGATCCCCTGCGTGGCTATCTGGCAAAAGCCGTTTCTGAAATCACACCTGGCGACCTGCAGTATTGCTTCTTCACAAACGGCGGCGCGGAAGCCAATGAAATGGCTCTGAAATTAGCGAGAATCGCAACTGGCGGACGTTGGTTCGTATCCACAGTCAATGCGTTCCACGGTAAATCCATGGGTGCGGTTTCCATGGGCGGTAAGAGCACATATCGTACACCTTACACACCAATGGTACAGCAGGTTGTTCACGTTGAATACGGTAATGCAGAAGACGCTAGAAAAGCCATCAGAAACCTGATCGCAGTCGGCGAAAAAGTTGCAGCCTTCATCGTAGAACCTGTTCAGGGCGAAGCTGGTATCATCATTCCTCCTGAAGGCTACCTGAAAGAAATCAGAGCGATCTGTGACGAATACGGTGTAGCATTGATTTGCGACGAAATCCAGACTGGTATGGGTCGTACAGGTCATATGTTCAGATGCGAAGGCGAAGGCATCGTTCCCGATATCCTCACATTCGGTAAAGCATTTGGTGGCGGTATTATGCCAATCACAGGTCTGATCTGCCGTCCTCATATGTGGACACAGGAACTGGTTGACAACCCTTGGCTGCTGGGCTCTCCTACATTCGGCGGCAACCCCGTATGTTGTTCCGCGGCACTGGCAACCATCAAATACATGATCGACCATGACATTCCAGGCGAATGCGCGAAGAAAGGTGCTATCATCAAAGAAGGTCTGGATAAACTGAAAGAAAAATATCCTGATCTGATTGACGATGTACGTGGTATCGGTTTGATGCTGGCAGTTGAATTCAAGACTTCCGAAATCGGTTATGAAGTAGCGAAAGGCATGTTTGCTCGTAAAGTTATCACAGCCGGTACACTGGTTAACGCAAAATGTGTACGTTTCGAACCCGCAGCGGTTATCACAGAAGACCAGATTGCGAAGGTAATCGAACGGATGGATGCATCTCTGGCTGATACAAGAGCAGCGATGAAATAAAATAAACATGGGACAGAATTGATAGTTTCCCCGCGTGGCGTTGATTGTTCCCATGCGGGGAACTTTTTATAGCCCTCCCGATGGCATGAGCGAAAGAAATGTCCATTGGAGAATGGTATAAAGGAGGATGAACAAATTATGACGATTCAAGAAAGAATTGATGCTGCCCGCAAAGCGCAGGCGCAGATTTTAGACTATACACAGGAACAGGTCGACAAACTGGTTTTTGAAATTGCGAAGGTGATTTACTTAAACGCAGAACCTTTGGCAAAGATGGCTGTAGAAGAAACCAGACTTGGTAAATATGAGGACAAAATTGGCAAAAATACAGATACTCCCACAGCTTTCTGGGCTTATCTGAAAGATAAAAAATCCGTTGGTGTCATTAGAGAAATTCCTGAAGAAGGCATCATCGAAGTTGCCCATCCCATTGGCGTGATCGGCGCGGTTACACCCGCAACCAACCCTACTGTTACACCTTTGGGCAACGCCATGCACGCACTGAAGGGCAAAAACGCGCTGGTTATCACACCTGCACCCCGTGCAGAACAGACTTCCACAAGAACTGTGGAACTGATGCGTGAAGCATTGGTAAAATGCGGCGCACCTGCGGATCTGATTCAGATCATTGAAGATATCACCATTGAAAAATCCGCAGAACTGATGGAAAAATGTGATCTGGTTATCGCAACTGGTGGTCCTGGGCTGACAAAAGCAGCTTATTCCAGCGGTACACCTGCTTACGGCGTTGGTCCAGGCAACCCTCCCGTCATTCTGGACAGAGGTTATGATCTGGTAGACGCGGCGAAGAAAACATTCATCGCGGTTGGCAGTGATAATGGTATCCTTTGTGACGGTGACAACTTGATGCTGTATCCTCAGGAAGAAGAAAAAGATTTCTTCAAAGCCCTGCGGGATGAAGGCATTTTGATTTACGAAGACAAAGCAGATGTTGAAAAATTCAGAGCGGCTCTTTTCAGCAACGGCAAGATCAATTCCGATCTGGTTGGGAAAGACGCGGATGTTATCGCGCGTGCAGCTGGTTTTGAAATCCCCGCGGAAACAAAAGTTCTGGGTCTGAAGATAGAAGGCGTTGGGAAAGAAGACATCATGTGTAAAGAAATCATGGGGCCCGTTGTGGTACTGAAGGACTATGATACATTCGAAAACGCTGTGGAAATGGCAGTAAGAAATATGGAAGAAGCTGGCGGTATCGGTCATACAGCTGGGCTGTTCACAAACGACAAAGAACATATCAAATATGCCGGCGAAAGAATTCCTGTAGCACGTCTGCTTGTAAACCAGCCTACACCTGACGCATGGGGTCCCGCAACAAATGGTTTGTCTCCTGCGGTATCTGAAGGCTGCGGTACATGGGGCAACAACATTCTGGCAGGTAACGTAGACTATATCCACATGCTGAATGTTTCCAAAATTGCGATGCCTCTGGATGTAGAACTGCCTGATGGCGAAAAACTGTTCAGAAGCTGAATGACTGATTGAAAAATCAAGACTGAAATAAAATATATGGGTTGCATTCCGAGGCAAGTATCTTGCTTCGGAATGCCGAAAGGAAAGAAGTGAATTATCAAAAAGACCTCTATTTAAGATAAAAGGGAGGATTGGCCTATGGAAAGTGTACGAGAAGCACAAAAGAAAGATCAAATGAAACGAACGTTTATTTTTTACATAGCGTTGTTTGTGGGATTTGCTTTAGTAGGTATATTGGTACCTGATAATCCTGATGATTTCGGTATCTTAACATGTATTCCGGCTGCATTCATGATTTTCTTTATCTTTAAGACAAAAAGAATCGTAGAAGGGTTGACGCTGGCTGTTCTTTTATGCTGTATCATGGTTCATAAACAAAATTTCATCGTGGAATTTGCGAATATTGCGCAGACAACAATGATGGATGAAGATATTGCGTTTTTGATCATTGTTTGTGGTCTGATGGGCAGCTTGGTAGCGGTTATTGAAAAAAATGGCGGCGGTATTGCGTTTGGTAAGTTTGTAGCGTCCAAAGCAAAATCGGAAAAAACAGCGTTGTTTGGTACGATGCTTTGTTCTGCCCTGTTTTCCATGGATGACTATCTGAGTTCGCTGACATCCGGTATCGCTATGACACCAGTAACAGACAGATATAAAGTTCCCAGAGAAATGACTTCTTACGTAATTGACACGACAGCGGCGCCAGTTACTGTTCTGAACCCCATTTCCACATGGGCGGTGTTCATTGGCGGTTTGATGGTTGCCAATGGTCTGGCAGAAGAAGGTCAGCAGCTGACAACATACATGAAAACAGTTCCTTTCAACTTTTATGCGATTTCAACACTGATCGTACTGGTACTGGTTATTTTGGGTATCATCCCCAAATTCGGTCCTATGAAAAAAGCCTATGAGAGAGTTGCCGCCGGCGGTCCTTTGGCACCTCCGGGATCTGAAAAGATTGACATTCGTGCCGGCAAAGAAATGGTAGAGTTTGAAGACGATGTAGAAGATGAAATGAAATCCTGCAAGAAACCCAAACTTCGTAATTTCTTTGTACCTATCCTTATCCTGATTGGCGCTATCTGTATGTTTGATTTCAATATGCAGATTGGTATCATCATCGCGATTTTGCTGGGCTTTGTATTCTTTGTATTCCAGGGCATGGACCCCGAAGAATATGCTGACGCAGTTGTTGAAGGTTTGAAGAACATGGTTATGCCTATCCTGCTGATGATTCTGGCATTCTGTTTCGCAAACGCGAGCCAGCAGGTTGGCTTTATCGATTATGTTATCGACGTAGCGGTAAGAAATATTTCTCTGCCACTGCTGCCGATCACTGTATTCCTGGTGTTTGCATGTACAGAATTCATCATGGGTATCAACTGGGGCATGTACATCATCGCACTGCCTATCGTTGCTCCAATCACAATCGCTTTGGGCGGTGACATCGGTGTAACCATCGGTGCCGTAGCCGCTGCGGGTGTTTGGGGAAGCCACTGCTGCTTCTACTCAGACGCAACGATTCTGACATCTGCTTCTACAGGCTGTGATAACTTTAAACATGCAACCAGCCAGATTCCATTTGGTTTGATCGCGGGTATTTTCTCGGCGATTGCATATCTGATTCTTGGTTTTGTACTATATGCTTAAAAAGGGGCAAAGAACGACCACAGGAGCATTTGTTTCCATAGGATGAATGGTTCCTAAAAATGCTGCTGGTTCCAGCAGCGGAGGTTTTTTGAAAAGTGAAACAAGAAAAATGGGCGGTAAAATGGGGGATTTCTTACAAAAACACGGTTTGAAGGTTTTTGTGAAAAGCTTGCTTATAAATAAAAAATGAAAAAAAGAATAAATGACAAATGACTTGATTGAAATAAGGAGGAAATGATTATGGTAGGTAAAAAAGTGGTACATCATCTGATGATGAGCGCAAAAGATGCACATTATGTTGGCGGTCTGGTAAATGGCGCGAGAATCGTGGACCAGTGGGGCGACGTAGGTACAGAACTGATGGTTTATGTAGACGGTGACATCAGCCTGTTCCTGGGTTATGAAAACATTGAATTCCTGGCACCCGTATATGTAGGTGACTTTATGGAATATCATGGCTGGATCGAAAAAGTAGGCAACCAGTCTTATACATGTAAGTTTGAAGCATGGAAAGTAGCGACACAGCTGGACAGAACAGACGCTGACCTTTCTGGCGTAGCAACACCTGAAACAGCAGCAACTGCATGCGAACCTCCTGTACTGTGCGGCAGAGCGACAGGCAGCCTGTACATTGCGAAGAAAGACCAGAGAGGTCCTCAGGAATCTTCTTTCAAAGACAGAAAACATCCCGGTGAATAATTGCCACAGCTTTTGATTTGAAAAAATTCTGAATTGAGAAATCCAATGAACAGAAATAAGGAGGAATCCATTATGGTAGGTAAAAAAGTGGTACATCATCTGATGATGAGCGCAAAAGACGCACATTATGTTGGCGGTCTGGTAAACGGTGCGAGAATCGTGGAACAGTGGGGCGACGTAGGTACAGAACTGATGGTTTATGTAGACGGTGACATCAGTCTGTTCCTGGGCTATGAAAAGGTAGAATTTTTGGCACCTGTGTATGTAGGTGACTTTATGGAATATCATGGCTGGATCGAAAAAGTAGGTAACCAGTCCTATACTTGCAGATTTGAAGCATGGAAAGTAGCGACACAGCTGGACAGAACAGACGCTGACCTTTCCGGCGTAGCAACACCTGAAACAGCAGCAACGGCATGCGAACCTCCGATCCTGTGCGGCAGAGGTATCGGCAGTCTGTATATTGCGAAGAAAGACCAGAGAGGTCCTCAGGAATCTTCTTTCAAAGACAGAAAACATCCTGGCGAATAATTTGTCTGCAAAAAGATTTCTGATCAATCATTCATTACTTTAGCCATGGGAAGGCGGACGGATTTATTTTCGTCCGCTTTCTTTGGGAAAAGCGTTTGTAACAATAATATTGAAAAAAATGTAAGATGGGAGCGATGGAATATGGATAGCAATAAACAAATGCAGGAAAAACTCGTCGCAAAAATCAGGCAGATTGTTGTAGATGAAAAATTCAAATTGGATGCCTTTTATCTCTGTGGCGCGGCATCCAGTCTGCCGAATCAGAAATTGCAGAAAGCATGTGAAAAATATCTGGAAATGGTAGATCACAAACAAAAAGACGCGACTGTCATCAATGGCTTGATTGCGGAACTGGAAAATGCAGTGGCATCCAAAGCAAAGGTGATGGTAGTTGGCGATTTGGTGAACAATAAAGCGGATATCAAAGAGGTTTTTGACCATAGAGAACATCTTTGGAATGTATAAATGTAGATGATGGTAAAAAGGCGATGTGAAAAGTGGACTTGCCTTATGGGCATCTGCATAAGAAAACAAGGAAAGCTGAAATCTTTGCTACACAAAGGATTTCAGCTTTCTTATTTCACCTCAATTTTATTTGATCTGTTTTTTTGAAGGCAGCCATGGCGATTTTCCCTAAGAAATCAAGAAAAGGAAAAAACATTGTTTATAAAATCTCAGTAAAAAATAAGATACCTGGAATCCTTCGTATGATGAGAAATCCAGGTATCTTTGTTTTTTATGAAGCAGTCACGAACGCACTATCTTTTTATCTATGATGCGAAACAAGGAATCAAATGCCGTATTTCTGGCACAGACGCATGAAGATAGAAGCGATTTCCGCACGGGTGATCTGGGCGTCTGGATGGAAGTTCCCTGCGTTATCACCGGACAGCAGACCTGCTTTCTGCATAGCGCCTACGCTTTCTTTGGCATATCCGCTGATGGAAGCGGTATCATGGAAATCAGGTGTGCCATTTTCTAAAGCAATGCCGGAGAATTTCAGGTATCTTGCCAGCATAACTGCCGCCTGTTCTCTTGTGATGGGCGTGTTGGGAGCGAAAGATGTATCGCTGACACCGGATACTAGATTGTTTGCGTAAGCCCAGCTGACTGCGTTGCCATACCATGCGCCGCTGGAAACATCAGTAAAGGGACTGGTGCCTGTGTGAGAAGTACCGTTGAATCGGTAAAGCACGGAAACAAGCATGCCTCTTGTCATGGACTGATGAGGAGCGAACTGTGTTTCGCTGACACCGGAGAACAGACCTCTTTGGGTTACATAGGAAACCGCAGGCGCATACCACTGGTTTGCGGGTACATCGCTGAAGTTCGTAGAACCTGTAGAGGGCTGCTGCACAGGTGCGAAAACGACTTCTACCACGTCAGTAGATTTCAGATGCAGCAGTTGATGTACAGCGCCCTGAGAAACACCGTTAACTAATACGTCACGTACTTCATATCCATTGTGGGGCTGGATGGATACACTGCCGTCATTGTTTGCGATGATCATACCATTGGTCTGATCGCCTTTGATGGCAGGGCGTCCGGTGGTTCCAGTTGGTCTGTTATTGTTGCTGCTGGAACTGCCGCCGCTATTGGAGCCGCCGCCGTTGGAGCCGCCGCCGTTGCCATTATCCCCATCTCCACTATTATTGCTGCCGTCATCAGACAGGGCTACCTGTGCATAGGCAGTGGCGGCATCTTTGCTGTTCAGTGTGATCAGCTTAGACACACCTGTGAAGGATACATCATTCGGAATTGTCAGATTTCCCAGATAAATCTGATCATTTTGTTTTTCCATGGCGGAGAGCGCATCCGCATAGATGGTCAAGGTTCCATCTTTTTCTGTGTGATGGCTGTAAGCCAGGTTTTCATAGCCCAGGAAATGGGTATTTTCCAGGTTTTGTTTAGATGTCAGTGAAATCTCAGCGCTTGTGATATCATCGGAAACACCTGTCAGATACAGACGAGCGTTATTGCTGTCGTTATCCCGCTGGATGATCACGCTGGGACCTGCGGCAAAGGCAGTGGTGGACATCAGCAAAGATGCCACCAAAGCGCCTGCCCAGAGTGTATATGTTTTTTTCATGGGTAGGTTCCTCCTTATTCATGATGTTCCAGAGAGATGGAGGGCATACCGTCCGCATCGGGAGAAGAAATCCACAATGTCTGTGCGGTAATACGACCATCTGCGCTGGAGCTGCTGTCTGTGCGATACAATACGGCTTGGATGCGATCAGGCAGTGCGCTGGGATTGTCACAATCCACATGATCGTGCTGCAATTCGCCTTCTGCCTCTTCGTTGATGACATATACAAACATGCCGTTGCTGATGAGGCTCACTTCACCGTCCAGAGGGATTTCCGCAAAGAGATAAGTATCCCCGCTGACAGGTCTGGTTTCTTTACGCTCCGTACCTGTTGCCAGATCACGAATAGTGTATTCGCCGTTGATCTGCACATAGTTATATCTGGGATCGCCTACATAGGTGCCGACGATGACCAGAGAACCGGCAGGGATCACTTCTTCGGAAGTATCGCCCCACTGATAATCTGTACGCAGTCTGCCGATAGCGGCGCCATCCTGCAGGAAAGCCACGTCATCGTTGACTGCGCTGATCAGCTGCAGGGAAGTGCCTTCGGGAACATTTTGCAGTTCCAGTTTGGTGATGTCGTAAGTCCAGATACGGCTGTCTTCCGCGCTTGCACCGGGTTTGGTGAAGTATGCTTTGAATGTGCTGCCGTCGTTTGCCATATTCTGTGTCAGTGTCAATGTGGTTTCTTTGGAAACACCGCCCACATTTGTAGTCAGAACTGCGGTGATGCTTTCCACATGGGAAACACCCGTCAGTTTGATACCGCTGACAGACTGTGGCTTATCGTTTTTCATGGTCACAGTTGCGGTCGTGCCGGACTGGGAAAGGTCATACAGATCTGCGTCCAGTACGTTATCATAAGAGATACGCACCTGCTGTGTTTCTGTGGCTTCGGAAATGTTGCCCTGTTTGTCTACGGCACGAACAGAATAGGTCAATACAGTGTTATTCGCGGTACCGATATGTTCGGTGAATGTGTTTTCTGTTGTAAAGGCAATGGATTTGCCATTTTTCAGGATTTCGTAGCCCAGAATGTTTTCTCCGTCTGTATGGGAGAATGTCAGTGTCACATCCTGACCATTGGATTCAACAGAATTGGTTGCCGCAACGGAATCCAGTGTTAGTGTACCATTTGCAACGCCGGTGCCTTCCAGACGGTTGCGACGGGAGTTATCGTTCAGATACCAGATGGCTCTGTCTTCTTTGTCATAAGATTTCAGTTTGCTCTTTGTACCCTCTGTCAGTTCCATACCCCAACGGGTAAAGAATTCTGTCAGGTCTTTCTGGGCAACTTCGGACGCGATGAGGGCAACACGATTGTCATAGTCATTGCCGTCTTTATAAGCATTGGATTTCCAAAGCTTGAAGAACTGGTTATAGAAATCCATAGGGCTTTCGGCGTTATCATAAGCCAGATGCAGCTGCCAGTACATGCCAAGCTGTACGAAAACATTATTGGCTGCACCAGGACGTCCTTCCGCGACTTTCTGGAAGATGACAGGATATTTGTCTTCACTTTCCAGACGAGTGACAAATGAAGTCATATCACCGCCGTCATAGCTTTGTACCATAAGGGAATACAGATTGTTGGTGATTTCTGTTCTGCCCAGTTTATCCATGTTATGACCGATTTCATGGGCAATGCCCCAGCCATAAAGATTGTTTGTGTCAGCTTCTTCAGAAAGCATGGAAACAGGAGTACCTTTCACCAGAGGGGCTGCAGAGCCATAGCCGATGCCGATATGATCGCCGGCTGCGTACATGAAAGCAGAACCAAACATACGCATATAGCGGATGTTCTGGCGGCTTTCCATGGGATATTTATAAGAATCTTTATTGCCATCTACAATGCCCTGTGTGGTATTTACCACATAAGAAACGTCTTCCCAGGCAAGGATGGCGTTGTAAAGGGATTCTGTTGTCAGACCGTTTGCGACTTCTTTTACAGGGATGGACAGCAGGAAGCTGGGAGTTGCAATATCTGTATGATTGCGGATGCTGGTCTGTCCCAGACGGTTGCTGTTTGTCTGTACATATGTGTTTACTTCTGCCACATAAGCAGCGATTTTTTCTTTTCTTGCGGATTCAGACAGTTCATACCAGTCAGACAGTTCCAGCATAGGTGTTTTGACACTGGTGACGTTATCAGCTGCCACACGCAGTGCGATTTCGTCTGCATGAGAACCGCTGTAAGTCAGATACAGTGCGCCACCTTTTTCTGTGGATACAGAAGCGATCTGTTCTATGGAAAGGATATTTCTGCCGGACTGCAGCTGGATGCCTTTGCCTTTCCATGCGTTGTAATCTGCATAATACTGCGTAGGTATGATGGTGACGGTTTCACCGGCGGGAATATCCGCGTAAATCACAACATCACTGCCGGAAGAAGCTGCAACGCCAAGGGGCTGCAGTACGCTTGCGGTTTGACCATAAGCACTGTCTGCAGCTGTGCTGCGGGACTGGAAACCTGTCTGTACGTCTAGTTTGGTACCTTCTGCCAGTGCTTTGGCATCATTTAATTCGCGCAGCATCATATCTTTGTTCAGATAGAACGCGTTTGTGTTTTCTACTTTGCTGCGAAGGGCTTCAATTTTTTCAAGTGTTTCTTCTTTGCTGTATTTCAATTCAGTGAATGTATTGTTCGCAAAAAGATCAGCGATTTCCGCAGGTGTCTGATCCAAATGGTAGAAAGCCGCTTCAGACAATGTAACAGATTTTGCGCCTTCCAACTGAGCTACACTGACTCTGACTCTGGAAATGTCATCAGACTCGGGCAGTTCTAATACCAGATAGCCAGTGCCGTCTTTGGTGACTTTGGCTGTGATGTTGCCGCTGATGGTCTGGATTTCTTCAAAATTGCCGTCGGATGTTTTGCGGTAAGTGGTTGCGCTGTAGCCGCGCATACCTGTGGTATAGCTGATATCACCCTGTCTGGGAACGTAGATCATGTAGTTCATGTTCTGTGGTTCCGCAAAGTCAAAAGTAAAAGATTGGTCTTTCCACCAAGCGCCAGACTGCCAGAATGTGGCATAATTGCCGTCCAATACATGACTGATCTGGAAGTTAGGGCACTCATTTTTGTTGACATTGCCTGCGGCGCCACTGTCAGGACGCACGGTGATCAGTTCGTTGGAGATACGATTTTCTGTAGGCAGGGCAGGTCCGTTGATGACCTGTGCTTTGGGCGCGCCTTCCGCTACAACGGAGCGAGGACTGATTCCTGCCTGATTATAGGCTTCTACGCAAAATTCGTATGTAACGCCATTGGTCAGGTTGCCAACAGTCAGAGAAGTAGTGTTGCCAACGTCAGAGGAAATCCAGTCGGCAGTGCCTTTTTCGCGGTAGTATACCAGATATCCCAAGGCATTTTCTGTGTTGCCCCAGCTGAAGCGCAGAGCGGAATCCATGGAAGTCACCTGCAAAGTCGTAGGAGCCAGAGGCTTGCTGTCTGGTACAGGGGTAGCAGATACAATGGCAGAAGTGGCGCTTTCCCATTCGCCGCTGGTACCTACCACAACGAAATAATATTTTTTCAGATTATCCAGACCGCTGATGGTGATGTGGTTGCTTTCGGTGGATTGCGCCTGTGTCATACCATTCTGGCTGGTGCCATAATAAACTTTATATCCTGTTACGTTTGCCATGGTATCCCAGGAAAGGGATGCACTTTTGCTGCCAGCAGTAATGGAAACATTCTGAGGTTTGACCGCTTCTGCTTCTGGCGCTTTTGTCAGTGCGTTTTCCACAAAAGCCACCTGTTTGATGACAGCTGTTTCGTCGTTTTCTGTTTTGGTAACCTGAATGGTGATTTTTTTCACCACTTTACGGGAACCGAGGTTTACCACCAGTACATTTTCATCGTCACGGGTGGAACGAGCAGCTGTAGTCAGTTTGCCGTAAGGAATGGTTTCTGTAACGACCTTGCCATCTTCCTCTACTTCCAGAACCAGATTGAAATACTCAATACCACCATCAGCAGGTGTGGCGATCTGCACCTCACTCATGGTGACGCCTTCGTTAAAGGCGATGGGGATTTCCAGAGGTGACTCAGGAGAGATGGCTGTGTCACTGTCTTTTTTGCTGAATGTAAGGGTTTCTTCTCCTGTGAACAAATTGCTGATGGATTTATCTTCGGAAATCTGGATTTCAGATAAGTCGGTTTTATCCACATCGATGTTTTCTACAATGGCACGGGATACCATGGCACCATTCTGTGCAATGGCTTTGCCGGTGCCCTGAACCATCATGCCGCGGTTTACATAGGAAATATCCACAATGTTGACAATGCCGTCTTTATTCAGGTCATAAGCTTCGTTTTCAGTGCCCAAGGCTGCTTCCACCAAATGCTGGTCATCCTCATTGACCCTTCCATCTCCATTCACATCCCCAAGTGTAAAGGTACTTTCTTTGGCGCCGATGGTGATGATTTTCGCGTATTCCTCCAAAGAAAGTGCGCTGTATGTATAAGTACGGTAGCCGTCTCCGGTTACAGCAATGTTATATATACTGTCAGCGGTACCGGCAGGCAGATCGGAAGCGACAATATCGATGGCTGTCACCAGATCATCTTTGGCACATTCGCTGCCGGTTTCATCCAGGTATGTATAGGAAATGGATGCGGGTACTTCGTCATTGGTGTCGGCAGAGGAAACAGTCATTTTGATATTCTGTTTTTCAATGGTTTCCAACGACAGAGGATAATCCATATAAATGCGGACAGAAATGGTACTTGTACTGTCTACAGCTGCCAGAGAAAGTACAGGTTTTTCCACTTTTTCTTCCACTTTTTCTGTGTCTGCTTCAGGAAGTGTTGCATCTTCTGTGTGTTCTCCCTCAGAAGGGTTTTCCGCAGGCTGTTCTACGACAGGAGGCACAATGTTTTCTGTGTGATCCCCTTGATCTTCATCGTTTTTTTCTTCGCCTTCTTCTGTGGAAGGGGGAGGGGATTGGATAAGATCATCAGATACATCTGAATCTGTTTCTGTTGTATTTGGCGGTGTTTCCGCTTCTGTAGCATTTTCCGAGCCCGGTGCAGAAACCGCATCGTTTTTGGTTTCTTCGGCATAAGCACTGGGAAGGGAACTGCTTGCCATGACTGCTGCCAATACCAGGCAGGGCAGTGCTTTTTTCTTCATAGTAATACCTCTCTTTCCTTTTTGTTTGTTTTGGGTAACTTGATTGCATCATTCTGTTTTCTCAAAGGGGGATGCAGTGTGTGATAGTATAGCACAGAAAATATTTAATTACTATAGTTTTTCTGGGATATTTGTAAAACAGGCATTTTGGACAAGTGAAAAAGATTTTATTGAATGAAAATATGCAAAGTATGCACACTGCGATGGGGGATAAGGAGAAATATGTCATAAACCACTAAATGGTATTTGATGGAGGCGGTGGGGATTTGGGGAAAAAGTGGAGGATGGAAAAAACAAAAATGGAAATATTTTCTAATTTATAAATAAAAATAAAAAAATTTATGATAGCGAGATAGAAGTTTTGCTGTAAAAAGGAATGTTGTATGACAAAAATACTGTTTGAATTGCAGAAAAATGGCAAAAAATTCTATATGATTTCAAGAAATATTATAATTATGTAATTATTTGGTAAAGGAAAAGAAATTCTTTGGCAATGATTGTATGCTATGATGAACAAAATGGCATTGGACAAGGATAGGGGGGACTGTTTATGAAAAAAAGATTTTGTAAAGTATTATCATTGACAGTTGTGATGTCTTTGATGACGGCAGTACCGGCTTTTGCCGGAGAGTATCAAGAGAGCAGATTTGATGCGGTCATCCATGGACAGAGCGTGAAAGAACATGGTGGGAAAACAGTGGAGATTGACGGTCAGATTTATGTGCCTTTGCGTACGACATTTGAAATGTTGGAAAAAAATGTGGAATACTGGAAAGATTCCAGAAGGGTTTTTGTCAATGAAGCGGTGGAACCCAGCAATTCAGAATTTGCCTTTAAACAGCCTTATCACCTGATTGCTTCCATTCCGCAGGAAAGAATTTTCCTTTATGGACTGCAGCCCAGAGGTGTTGTGGTTTCTTTTGACGGGGATGCGTCTTATATTGATGCTGATTATGCGACACCACGGCGCATTTTGCCGGAAATTGCCTATGGAGATTATACCGGTGATGATATCAAGGAAATTGCAGTCAGCTTCAACACTGACAGCGGAACAGGTGTGGATGTGGATACGCTCCATGTTTTGACAACAGACGGGAAAGAGCCTTATGTTTTCCAGGATCATGTATTCGACAATACCGTTTTCCAAAATCTCTTTGATGATGCAATTCAGACAGAAATCAAAAATAATACGGTAACATACAAAATCAATGAGAAAAAAGAACGGCAGTTCAAACTGGATCTGCCGGAGGGCAGGGAAATCAAAGCTTTGCAGGTAGGCAATCTGATAGATTTTGATGTGGCAAAATCCAATATCTTCTTTTCGGTATCCTTAGGAGCGGTATATGAGGGAGTGCCGGAAGGGAAAGTATTTGGATATTTGACAGGAGAGATCGTTTTTGATGGAACGCAGTTTTCTGTAGGGAATCTGGATATGATTTCAGAAGAAGCCGCAGAAATGAATACAGAACTGAAGGCGGTGGCGCAGGAACTGCTGGAACGGGATTTGGAAATCGAATTTATATTTAATGCAGGATTACAGGGGGACAGTGAATATAGTCATCAATGCTCTTTGATTTGGGAAGAAACAGGTCAGAAGTATTTCCCTGCTGTTTCTGATACTTATAAGACAGTGGCGGATCTGGAAAAACTCCTGCGCAGAACCTATTCCAGTGAAGAGCGGATTCAGCATTTTATGCAGAGTGATGTTTATAGTGAAGAACCCTATTTCAAGGAAGTGGATGGGCAGTTATATGTGAATATGAATAACGGCGGTAAAGGCATGCCCATCATTGTAGATTTCAACAGTGTGCAGGTGAATCAGATCAGCCCAACCAAAGCGGACATTACCTTCGATTTTGATGAATTTGACTACAAAACAAAGCTGGCCAAAACATCCATGACGCTCATGGATGGTACATGGTATCTGGATCAGGGCGTTTATGAAGTGGCAGAAATTGCGTAACAGGAAAGGAGAACTCCTAGAGCAGATGGGAGTTCTCTTTTTTAGGAAAGAAGAAGGAGGCTTTTTATTTGCCATTTTTCTGGATTTGCCTTAGAATGAAAGAAAAATCGGAAAGAAAAGAGGAATTTTTTTGAAAAAAGTGATTTTGGCGGCGTTAAACGCAAAATATATCCATTCTAATCTGGCATTGCGTTATCTGTCCCGTTTTCAACATAATAACCGGAAACATCATGTGGAAACCATGGAATTTACCATCAATCAGCGACTGGATTTCATTGCGGAGGAATTGTTCCGTAAACAGCCTGATGTGGTTCTGTTTTCTTGTTATATCTGGAATGTGGAGATGCTGCGGCAGCTTTGTCCCATTCTGAAAAAGATCATGCCGGACTGTGTCATTGGTTTTGGCGGACCGGAAGTGAGCTACGAAAGCGAAACGTTCCTGCGGGAAAATCCGACTGTGGATTTTGTCATACGGGGAGAGGGGGAACTTGTTTTTACAAAATATCTGGAACATCTGAACACAGGAAATCCGGCTACATTAGGGGAAATCGAAAGTCTGACTTATCGGCAGGGAGAGGAGATTTTCTCCACACCCCAGATGCACCCTATGGATTTGGCGCTTCTGCCATTTCCTTATGAAGAAGATTTCAGTGATGTGCGGAATCAGATCATTTATTACGAATCCTCCAGAGGGTGCCCTTATCATTGCGGATACTGCTTGTCTTCCGTGGAAAACGGCGTACGATTCGTGCCATTGGATAAGGTGCTGCCAGATTTGCAGAAATTTTTGGACAAGAATGTGCCGCAGGTGAAATTCATCGACCGTACATTCAACTGCAAAAAAAGTCATGCCATGGCAATTTGGAAATATCTCCATGAACATGACAATGGTGTCACCAATTTCCATTTTGAAATTACAGCGGATTTGATCGATCAGGAAACCATTGATTTCCTGAAAACGGTGCGAAAAGGGCTGTTCCAGTTTGAAATCGGTGTCCAGTCTACCAATCCACAGACCATTCGTGCCATCAATCGAAATGTGGATTTTGCGGCGTTGTCAGAAATCGTACAGCAGATCAAAGATGGTGGAAATATCCATCAACACTTGGATTTGATTGCGGGGCTCCCCTATGAGGATTATAACTCTTTTGGGCGTTCTTTCAATGATGTTTATGCACTCCATCCAGAGCAGTTACAGCTGGGATTTTTGAAAGTGCTGAAAGGCTCCATGCTCCATCAGAAACAGGAGGAATTTGAAATCGTTTATCACGACACGGCACCTTATGAAGTGCTGACCACCCATGAACTGCCCTATGCCGATACCCTGCGGCTGAAGTATGTGGAAGAAATGGTGGAAACCTATTACAACAGCGGAAGATTTTTGCATACCCTTGCATACCTGGTGCCGCTCTATGAAAGTCCCTTTGCCTTTTTTGAAGCGTTATCCCAGTTCTGGATAGGGGAGAATTATCACTATCTGGGGGTATCCAGAATGGGACTTTTTGATGTGTTATGGCGGTTTGTGGAACAGAATCCCAAGGTGGAAAAACGGAAATTGCAGTGGGAAATGAAGTTCGATATTGCCCTCCACGAAAAGCCTAAAAAACTGCCAGCATGGATGACGGTCACCAATGAAGAACAGTGGCATGATAAAGTTTTTGCTTTTTATGGCAATCCTGATCTGTGGCAGAAATGCCTGCCCCATTATAAGAGCAATAAAGAGGCTATTCGCCAGACCCATCTGGAAGTTTTGGGTGATGAGGAGAAAAAGGCGGTGCTCTTTGATTATGGCAAAAGAGATCTGCTGGGCAACGCGGAGCATAAAATCATGGAAACGACGGAAATCCAGGTGTGAATGAAATTTCGTCCTGAATGAATAAAAAAACATGCGAAAAAATAATAAAAAACCATTGACAAAAGAAAAAAACGGCATTACAATAGGAACAACTTTTCAAAAAGAACAAAGACGAAGAAAAGAAGAGTAGTTGGCAGAATACCTTTCAGAGAGTTTCCAGTTGGTGTGAAGGAAGCAGGGATATGTTGATGAAGATGGTCTTGGAGTCGTATGGTCGAGCTGGTTGGTTAGATCATAACGGGTGCACCCGTTACAGTGCCAGAGTATAATCCGTTATTTTAACGGCCGTACTTGTTGAGGTCTGCTTTGTGAGGAGCAGATGAATTTAGGTGGTACCACGAATTTACGCTTTCGTCCTAATGTGCATGAATATGCAATAGGACGGAAGCTTTTTTTATTGCCGAAAGGAGAACATACACATGATAAAGTTAGAGAAGGTAAGCAAAACCTTCCGCACCGGCAGCGGAGAAGTCCACGCCGTAAGGGAGGTCAGTTTGGATATTGAACAGGGGGAGATTTTTGGCATCATCGGGTTTTCCGGTGCCGGAAAATCTACACTGGTACGATGCATCAATTTGTTGGAGCATCCTACAGAAGGCACTGTAACCGTAGACGGTACAGAGCTGACCAAGCTGGATGAGAAACAGTTGCGGGAAGTGCGCAGAAAGATCGGCATGATTTTCCAGCATTTCAATCTGCTTCGTTCCAGAACGGTATATGACAACATTGCGTTCCCTCTGAAGAAAAGCAATTTATCCAAAGAAGAAAAACATAAGAAAATATTATCCCTGCTGGAACTGGTTGGGTTGTCTGATAAAAAAGACGCTTATCCTTCCCAGCTTTCCGGTGGGCAGAAACAGAGAGTCGCCATTGCCAGAGCATTGGCGAATGACCCCAAAGTGCTGCTTTGTGACGAAGCCACCAGCGCACTTGACCCACAGACCACAAAATCCATTTTACATCTGCTGAAACAGGTCAATGAAAAACTGGGTATCACCATTGTGGTCATCACTCACGAAATGGCAGTGGTCAAAGATATTTGCGACCGTGTAGCCATCATGGAGCTGGGACGTGTGGTAGAAGAAGGCGCAACAGAGGATGTATTCGTTCATCCCAGAGAAAAAGTCACAAAAGACTTCATCAGCACCGCCGGCAATGTGGATAAGATTTATGAACTCATTGAACAGGGCAACGACCTGACGAAACTGCAGGAAGGCGAAAAAATGGTGATGTTGACTTATTCTGCCAACAACGCGGGGGAACCGGTGATTTCTTATCTGGCAGAAGCCTTTGATGTGAAAGCCAATATCATTTACGGCAACATTGACATTCTGAAAGGCAAGACCATCGGGAAACTGGTGGTGACCCTCAGCGGAAAACCGGAAAATATGGAAAAAGCATTGGCGTATATCGCGGAAAGAAAAGTAGAACTGGAGGTTATTAAGGCATGAATATTTTATATGAAATCGCGCCGAATCTGGAAAAATTAGGTTCGGAACTTATCAAATGTATCGGGCAGACCTTCCAGATGCTAGTCATCTCTGGTGTCATTGCCTTTGTGTTAGGTCTGTTTCTGGGGGTGCTGCTTATCGTTACCAAAAGCGACGGCATCATGGCAAACTCGGTATTGTATAAAATTCTGGATAAAATCATCGACGTGATCCGTTCCATCCCTTTTATCATCCTGATGGTGCTGCTGATTCCTGTAAGCCGTGCGCTGGTGGGAACAGGTTCCGGCGTTACCGGTTCTTATGTGGCACTCATTGCGGGAACGGTTCCATTCTTCGCCAGACAGATTGAATCCGTACTGGCGGATGTGGACTACGGTCTGGTGGAAGCCAGCGCTTCCATGGGATTTTCTCCGCTGGAAATGATTTTCAGCGTGTATCTGAAAGAAAGTATCCCTGGTATCACCCGTGTGACCATGATTACATTTGTCAGCCTCATCGGTATCACAGCCATGGCTGGTGCCATTGGTGCCGGCGGTCTGGGGGACTTTGCCATCCGTTATGGCTACCAGATGGGTTATCGTGACATGATTTGGGTAACTGTTATCATCATTCTGATCATCATCAGTGTGATCCAGGGTGTGGGGAATTTTGTTATTCGGAAAACCACACATTGACCATTGCTTTGAAATGGGAAACTATTTTAAGGATATAGAGCATAAATAATTTTGAGAGAAAAGAAAGGGAGTAGAAAACTATGAAGAAAAACGCGAAAAAATGGATTGCAGCAGCTTTGGCAACAGTAGCAACCGTATCTCTGACCGCTTGCGGCGGCAGTGCGGACACAAAGGAAACAACAGCAGACAGCGGTGCAACCACCGTTGTAAAAGTTGGTGTGGTTGGGGAATATAATGCTCAATGGGATACTATCAATGAACTGCTGGCAGATGACGGCATTCAGGTGGAACTGGTGAAATTCACAGACTACGCAGCACCCAACCGTGCCCTGAATGACGGCGAAATCGATCTGAACGCCTTCCAGCATAAAGCATTTCTGGCAAATGATATTCAGCAGAAAGGTTATGACATTGTAGATATCGGTGATACTATCATTGCGCCTCTGGGCATCTACAACAACAAAGACAAAATTTCTTCCATTGAAGATATCAAAGACGGTGACGTCATTGCTATCCCCAGCGACCTGACAAACGGCGGTCGTGCGCTGAAACTGCTGGAAACAGCGGGAATCATTGAATGTGACCCCGCGAAAGGCGTTGTTCCTACAAAAGCTGACATCACCAAATATAACAAACAGATTGAAATCATAGAAGCAGAATCCGCAACACTGGCGAACATCCTGCCTGACTGTGCCGCAGCCATCATCAATGGCGGCAATGCCTTCACAGCAGGTTTGAACCCTGTGACAGACACCATCTTTGTGGAAGATGTAAACCCCGAAACAAACGCGGCAGTGCCTGATCTGGTAAACGTCATTGTTGCTCGTACAGAAGATAAAGACAACGAAGTATACAAAAAAATCGTAGAAGCATATCAGACACCGGAAGTACAGAAAACCATTGAAGACGAATATCAGGGCGCATTTGTATGCGCATGGGAAGGTGCAGCAGAATAATAACCGAAGAATGACAGGTCGGATACTACCGACCTGTTTTCCTTGAATCGTGGGAAAGGATGAAAAAACATGGCAGTAAAACCTTATATCTTGGAAGAAAAAGCATATTTGACAGAATTGCGGCGGCATTTTCACGCACACCCAGAAGTAAGCCTCAAGGAATATGAAACCTGTAAGAAAATCGAAGGGGAACTGGACAGCATGGGAATCCCCCATCAGCGTATTGGAGAAACGGGTGTTTACGGCTGGATTGATGGGAAGAAGTCTGGGGATGGCGTAACCGTTGCCCTGAGAGCGGATATTGACGCGCTGGCAATGGAGGACTTGAAAGAAGTGCCTTACCATTCCCAGAACGCAGGCGTTTGTCATGCCTGCGGACATGACGCCCATACGGCAACATTGCTGACAGCGGCGAAAATCCTGAAAGCAAAAGAAAACGAATTTTCCGGTCAGGTGCGTCTGTTCTTCCAGCAGGCGGAAGAAATCGGACAGGGCGCCAGACAGTTTGTGCAGGCAGGATTGCTGGAGGGAGTTACCAGAATATTTGGTGCCCATGTGACAAGCCGTATTGACAGCGGTAAGATTTCTCTGACACCAGGTCCTCAGAATGCCAGCTGTGATTACTTTAAGATCAAGATTCATGGGAAAGGCGCTCACGTTTCCACACCACAGCTTGGGGTAGATGCTTTGTATATCGCGTCTCAGATTGTGGTGCAGTTGCAGACCATCGTTTCCAGAAATACAGACCCGCTGGAAACCGTTGTGGTAGGTGTTGGCAAATTACAGGCAGGCACTCAGTATAATATCGTAGCGGAACATGCGGTACTGGAAGGCACTACCCGCAGTTTTCTGCCGGACGTGCGGAAATTTACCAATGACCGTGTGGTAAAAATCGCAAAGGAAACAGCCGCATTGTACGGTGCGGAAGCGGAAGTGGAATTTCTGGATTTTGCGGCACCGTTGGTAAACGATACACAGGCGGTGGAAGAAGTAACAGCCGTTGCGGCACCCATCTTCCAGAAAGAAAACATCATTTCTGATTTCCAGAAAGCGTTGGGTGCCGATGATTATGCGGATTATCTGGCGGTGACAAGAGGTATGTATGCTTTTGTGGGTACCAGAAACGTAAAAGACCCTCATACAGCCGTTGCCCATCACCATGGTTTGTTTGATGTGGATGAGGAAGCGCTGCTGCTTTCCTGCAATGTATATGTAGATTATGCCCTTTGGGTATTGAATGAAAAACCGGAAGCATAAAACAGAAAGAGAAGCCCAGAAGCCGAAAGCTGTGGGCTTTTTTCTTGTGGAAAAATAAAATTCTATGGTACAATGTCAAAATGAATGGGGGATGAGAGATGAAAAAAATACCTTGGATGAGGGGATACGGGACGTTGTTTCGGGCATCTGTGAGAGCAGGAAAAAAATTGCCGTTGCATATACCCTTGCGAGAATTTATAGGCGGATGTTGGCGATTGGCGTTTTTGGATGATATGGTCTGTCGCCATGAACTAGATGGTGTGATGGTCAAAGGCGGTCCTGTTGTTTTTCCACCGAAAAAAGAATCCATTCCTTATCGGTTTGAACTTTTTCTGGAAATGTATGCAGAAGATACACCGGAGGAATGGGAAAAGACATACAGGCAGACATGGAAGCGGGCAAAGGCATTGAGGGGAAAATGATGATGTGATATACTACAGATATGTATTTCATCAAAGACAAAGAGGAGGTTTTTAAATGAAAATCGGTATTTTGGGTCCTGGGAATATTGCGGAAAAAATGGCGTATACCATCAATCATATGGATGACGCCCAGTGTTATGCCGTTGCGTCCAGAGATTTGGGACGGGCAAAGGCATTTGCGGAAAAATTTGGGATTCCAAGAGCATATGGCTCCTATGAAGAACTGGCGAAAGACCCGGATGTGGAACTGATTTATATTGCGGTACCTCATTCCCATCATTATATGTATATGAAAATGTGTCTGGAACATGGGAAACCTGTATTGTGTGAAAAAGCCTTTACGGCAAACGCTGCTCAGGCGAAAGAAATTCTGGAACTATCCAAAGAAAAAGGCGTTTTTGTGGGAGAAGCCATTTGGACAAGGTATATGCCTTCCAGAAAGATCATTGATGATGCCATTGCGGCTGGCAAAATTGGGGAAGTGAATTTTGTGACGGCAAATCTGGGATATAATATCCAGCATGTACGCCGTTTGACAGACCCGGAACTGGCAGGAGGCGCACTGCTGGATGTGGGGATTTATCCGTTGTCTTTCATTGCCATGATTTTGGGGGATGAAGTGGCAAGCATCACTTCTTCCTGTGTAAAAACGGAAACGGGTGTGGATGCGCAAAATGCCATTATCCTTACATACAAAAACGGCAAAATGGCCATCGCTCACAGCGGTATGCTGGGACCCACAGAACAGTTTGGCATTGTTTATGGTTCTAAAGGATATCTGGTGGCGGAAAACATCAACAATGTTGACCGTGTCTGCATTTATGACAACGACCGGAAACTGGTGGAAGCCATTGATATGCCGGAACAGATCACCGGTTTTGAAGATGAGGTGCGTGCATCTATGGCGGCTATCCGAGAAGGCAAAATCGAATGTGAACAGATGCCTCACAGAGAGATTCTGCGGATGATGGAACAGATGGACAGCCTGCGGGAAGCGTGGGGGATTCGTTATCCTTTTGAATAATATCGTGGATAATGGAAAAGATAGACTGTATGGATGACATACAGTCTGTTTTTTTGGGAAAAATTAGGCAATTATCAGAAAAGTTTTCCTTTGAACGCTTTTCAATGCTTTGAATTTATAGTATAATTTTGTAGAATATTTGTATACGGAATAAGGGAGAAAATATGGCAACATTAAAAGATATTGCGGCATTGGCTGGTGTATCGCCTTCCACGGTTTCCCGGGTATTACAAGAAGATGCTACATTATCGGTGACACATCAAACACGGGAAAAAATCCGACAGGCGGCGCGGCAGCTGGGCTATGTGAAACCTCAGAGAAAAAACGCAGAAAAAAATACGAAAAAGGAAAACAGGAAATACTGCGTGGGCATTGCCCAGATGGATATACAGGAAACATCGGAAGAATGGTATTATATGATTTTGAAAAACGCCGTAGAGCAGGCATGTTTTGCCAGAAATCTGGAAACAGTACCTTTGTTTTTTTCGGAGAGTTACACGGGCAAGGGAACTGACAGAGAATTGCAGGGAATCATTGCCATCGGCGTATTTTCAGAACATGTGATCCGCCAGATGGAGGCATATACGCCCAATATTGTATTTTTGGGCAATGGACCTGATGACAGTAAGTATTACAGTGTGGTACCGCATCATACATTATCCATTGAACTGGCATTGACCCATCTTTTTGCTCAGGGACATCGTCAGATTGCTTTTGTGGGAAGCAAAAACAAAAAAGAAGCGGCTTTGTTTGAAATGCAGATTTTTGCTTTTTTGCATGCCATGTCATGCAGAGGCGAAGTTGGCAGCATAGTGGAGTATGGAGGCACACCGGAAGAAGTGAGATCGTCTTTGAAAGACATGTGTGACCGGCTCAGCCCAACAGCTTTGCTTTTGGGGGCAGGCGTATCTGCTGGTGCGGTTGTGTATACCCTGCGGGAAATGGGTATATCTATTCCAGAGGATATGAGTGTTGTGACTTGCAGCATCACAAGACAACAGGATTGTTATGGTATCCCCTTGACGGCGGTGCAGATTATGCGGCAGGAAATGGCAGAAGCGGCGCTGTACTGGCTGGAGCAGATGTGGGCAGGAGACGTATACCCCAAAAAAGCGTTGGTACCAAGTCAGTTGGAAGAGCGGGGCAGTGTACGTCCATTATTTACTTGAAATAAGATTTTGATCAGAAGTATTTCTAAAAAGAAATACTTCTTTGGGGGCATCTTCATAAGAAAACAAAGAAAGCCAAAATCCTTATGATTACAAAGGATTTTGGCTTTCTTATTTTGTTCAGATTTTATATGTTCTGTTTTCTTATGAAGACAGCCGTCGCAATTCCCCTTAAGAAATCAAGGAAAAGAAAAATCAATGTTTTCTTAAGGGGAAGTTACTTTTTTTATTTCGTTTTTTTTGTTGGAAAAACAACGGAAATGAATTTCTGTTTATCATAAAATAGAGTCATAGAAAAACAATAGGAATTCAAAAGGAGGCAGAAACCATGGGATATATCAAAAACATTCCACAGGAAAATATACTGTGTTTGGCAGAGCAGGTCAGTATCCAGCCAGGGCAGGTTGTCAGCAAAACATTGGCACAGAATAAAGCGGTGAGTTTGACCATATTTGCATTTGACAAGGATGAAGAAATCAGCACCCATGCATCTCATGGGGATGCCATGGTGACAGTATTGGAAGGAACAGGGAGATTTACGGTAGATGGCAAGGAATTTGTTTTGCGAGAAGGGGAAACCTTAGTGATGCCGGCAGGCAAACCGCATGCCGTTTACGGACAGGAAGCCTTCAAAATGTTGCTAACCGTTATTTTTCCTTTGGAAGGATAAAAATAGAGAATGAAAAGGAGCGAAGAATGATGAATATGTTTTGTTTTCAGTGTCAGGAAACAGCAGGCTGCAAAGGCTGCACAAGAGTGGGGGTATGCGGAAAAACCGCGCAGACAGCAGGCTTGCAGGATTTATTGATTTATGTGACAAAAGGACTTTCCCATGTGGCGACAAAGCTGCGGAAAGCAGGTAAAAAAGTTGGAACCGATGTGAATCATCTGGTGACAGAAAATTTGTTTATCACCATTACAAACGCAAATTTTGATGATGAAAAAATTACAAGACGCATTGTGGAAACACTGGCTTGTAAAGAAGCACTGCTGGCGGAACTGGGCAGCGACGCTGGTTTGCCAGAAGCCGCAAAATGGAATGGAGCAGAAGAAACATTTGCGGAAAAAGCGGCGCAGGTAGGCGTTTTATCCACAGAAAATGAAGATATCCGCAGTCTGCGTGAAATGATCGTATATGGTCTGAAAGGGATGGCTGCTTACAGCAAACATGCCAACGCATTAGGGAAAGAAAGCGAAGCCATTGATGCCTTTTTGCAGGAAACATTGGCAAAAACACTGGATGACAGTCTGGATGTGGAAGCGCTTGTGGCACTGACCATGGAAACAGGCAAATACGGCGTAGACGCTATGGCGATGCTGGATGAAGCAAATACAAGTGCTTATGGCAACCCACAGATCACAAAAGTGGATTTGGGTGTACGGAAAAATCCTGGTATTCTTGTTTCTGGTCACGACCTGAGAGATTTGGAAATGCTGCTGAAGCAGACAGAAGGCACAGGGGTAGACGTATATACACACTCTGAAATGCTGCCTGCGCATTACTATCCCGCATTTCAGAAATACAGCCACTTTGCAGGCAACTACGGCAACGCATGGTGGAAACAGAAAGAAGAATTTGAAGCATTCAACGGTCCTGTGCTGCTGACAACAAACTGTCTGGTACCTCCTTTGGAAAGTTACAAAGACCGCATTTATACCACTGGCGCTGTTGGTTTCCCTGGATGTAAACACATTCCCGGCGGTGTTGGGGAAGAAAAAGATTTCTCCGCATTGATCGCTCACGCGAAACAGTGCCCCGCCCCTACAGAGCTAGAAACAGGTGAAATCGTTGGCGGTTTCGCACACCATCAGGTATTGGCACTGGCAGACAAGATTGTAGAAGCCGTAAAGAGCGGCGCCATCAAGAAATTTGTAGTGATGGCTGGCTGTGACGGCCGCAGTCCCAAACGGAATTACTATACAGATTTCGCAAAAGCCCTGCCCAAAGATACTGTGATCCTCACAGCAGGCTGTGCGAAATACAAATACAATAAACTGGACTTGGGCGACATCAATGGCATCCCTCGTGTATTGGATGCCGGTCAGTGCAATGACAGCTACTCTCTGGCAGTGATTGCCCTGAAACTGAAAGAAGTATTCGGTTTGGAAGATATCAACGATCTGCCCATCGTATATAATATTGCTTGGTATGAACAGAAAGCGGTTATCGTATTGCTGGCACTGCTGTATCTGGGTGTGAAGAATATCCATCTGGGTCCCACACTGCCCGCATTCCTTTCTCCCAATGTGGCAAAAGTGCTGGTGGAAAACTTCGGTATCGCAGGCATTGGTACTGTGGAAGAAGACATGGAACTGTTCTTTGGCGAATGAGAAAGGAAAAATAGAATTTTTTAAAACGCAGATTCCACATAAGAAAATATAGGAGACAAAATCTTCGTAAAAACAAGAAAGCTGGAACCCTTCATCATGTAAGGATTTCAGCTTTCTTTGTTTCCGAAAAAGGGGTATTTGTGTTAAGGTGTATCGTTTTCTGTTGTTTCATTTTTTTCATAAGCAGCCAATTTTTCCTGCAAAGCATCCACTTGGGCTTTCCATTTTGCGTTGACTGCGGAAATTTCTTCATTGCGCTGGGAAAGAAGTGCCCGCAGTTCCTCCAGTTCGTTATTTTCTTCTTCCCGTACTGGTGATGAGGCGGGCGTGGAAGCGGCGTATAACTGGGGCTGTGAAATAGGGATATTTTCTGAGAAAATAGCAGGATGGTAATTGTTCTGTCTGTCCCCAATGGCTTCGGCGGAGAAGGGGTCAGATGTACCGATGAATTCCCCTTTCAGACTTTGCAGGGGGAAGGGGAATGTACAGCGTTCCACAGGACCAATGGAAGTGCCGTTTTCACAGACGCATCGCATGGGCAGACCATTTGCGCACCAGAAAAGTATGATTTTATCCTGTTGGCGATAGATCAGACAATGATCACAGGCAGAACTGCTTTCCCAGAGGACGAAGGGACGTCCCATAGAAGAACCCTGTTTGCAGCGATAAACCACCTGATTGCGGAACAGGTTCCGGCTGAGATAGAGAATATGCATCTGCTGGTTGTCTTCCAGAATGGAAAAATCCGTGCAGGTGCCTCCTGTCTGAATGAGAGGAGAAAGGCTGCCCATGGTAAAAGGAGAAAGAAGGATTTCTCGGGCACTGATGGTGCTGCGATGGGAACGATAATATAAAATTACATGATTTTCTCCCAATCTGCGTCCCAGAAAAGGCGCTCCCGGCAGCGGCAGAAAATGGTCGATTTGATAAGGCGGCTGCCACTGTCCTTTCTGGAACAGAGCGTATTCCAAAATGGCATTGCCGCTCTGAGGTTGGGATACGCCGTAGAAAAGATGGAAAGCGTCTTTTTGTGGTGCCATAAAACAATAAGTGTTTTGCCATCGTTTGTCACCTGCCTGCCACAAAGGGCGTGGTTCCCACTGCATCAGATCAGAGGAGGCGGATAATATGAGCCGCCCGTCGGTGGTGGGATAGAGCAGATATGTATAGGATTCATATTGGCAAAGGGAAAAGGCGGAAACACCTTCCGCGATACAAAAGGGGGTGTATCTGCCATCGGTAGTCTGTCTGCGGCACCACAAACGGTTATGCTCCAGTGAAAAAACAGCAATGTCCCCCTGTGGGGTTTTCAGATATTTCACATTGGGATTTTGCATGATTGACACTCCTGTCGTTTTTATCACTAGTATATGTTGAAAAATAAAAAATAGAATCAATAATGTGAAAATAAAAATATATATTGACTTTAATAATATTAAATGTTATTTTAATAATATGAAAGGTGGTGAGGATGTGGAACGAATACCGGATTGGATCATGCAGTTGGAAGAAGAAGATTTGGCATTTATCAAGAATTTTGTAATGGCTTCAGGTTCTTTGAAAGAAATTGCGGGGATTTATGGCGTTACCTATCCTACGGTGAGATTGCGGCTGGATAAACTGATCCAGAAAATACAGTTGACGGAACAGAAAGAACAGGAGCCTTATGTGCGGCTCATCAAAGAGCTTGCTATGGATGATAAACTGGATTTTGATACGGCGAAGCTGCTCATTACAGCATATCGGAAAGAGAAAGGAGAGAAATAGAAATGGCAATGACGGATAGTGTATTACTATGGATATTATTGATGGTATGGTTGGTGCCTTTTGCGCTGTTTATTTTGTTGTAGATTTTTCTCTGTCGGAAAGAGAATAAGTGGCTGGGTTTGATTTTACCTATATTCTCATTTGCTGTAGGCTCTTATTTTGCGTTATTTCAGACAAAAGTGGTGAATTTCTTTTTGTCTTTGTTTGTGGGGAATATTGGTACCATTGTGTATCTGCTGATTTATGTTATTATTCGACGGAAAAAGAAAAAGAACAGCGACATGGATCAAATGAAAATCAAAGATTTATAAAAAATGGAATCCTTTTTAGGATTCCATTTTTTGTGTGAAAATAAAAATACAGAACAGGTACCGGTTCTGTATTTGATTTTATCAGGATTACAGTTTTTCCACTTCTTCCATCCATACACGGTTGAAAGCATCGGAAGGCATCCGCCAGTCGCTGCGGGGAGACAGGCAGAGAGCACCAACTTTGGGACCATCCGGCAGACAGGAGCGTTTGAACTGCTGCACGAAGAAACGGCGATAGAAGTTTTTCAGCCATTTCAGCAGTGTTTCTCGATCATAACTGCCGTCGAAAGCGATTTCTGCCAGATACAGCACTTTGGAAGGACGGAAGCCGAAACGAAGGATGTGGAACAGGAAGAAGTCGTGGAGTTCATAAGGTCCAACAAGGTCTTCTGTTTTCTGATTGATCTTGCCGTCTTTATCAGGAGGCAGAAGTTCGGGGCTGATGGGGGTATCCAGTACATCCAGCAGGATGCGGGAAGCAGTTTCATCCACTTCTTTGGAATGAGCCACCCAGTTTACCAGTACCCGTACCAGTGTTTTGGGTACGCCGGCGTTAACGCCATACATAGACATATGGTCGCCATTATAAGTTGCCCAGCCCAGTGCCAGTTCGGACAGGTCCCCGGTACCCACAACCAGACCGTTTGTTTTGTTCGCCAGATCCATGAGAATCTGGGTACGTTCACGTGCCTGTGTGTTTTCGTATGTGACATCATGGATTTCGGGGTCATGTTCGATGTCTGCGAAATGCTGGAGCGCGGCGTTTTTGATGGAGATTTCTTTCATCTGGATGCCAAGAGAACGCATCAGTTCCAGTGCGTTGTTATAGGTACGGTCGGTGGTACCGAATCCGGGCATGGTAACGCCCAGAACATGATCTCTGGACAGACCAAGATAGTCGCAGGCTTTTGCCGCAACCAGCAGTGCCAATGTGGAATCCAGACCGCCGGAAATACCGATAACCAATGTGTTCGCGTGAGCATGTTCCATACGGCGTGCCAGACCAGTTACCTGAATCTGGAAGATGTTCTGACAGCGCGCGTCCAGATGGGCATCATCCGGTGTGAAAGGTGCCGGAGAAACATGACGATCCAGTTTGCCCAGAGGAGATTCTGTCATGGGGAAATGGATTTCACGATAGAAACGCTGTGCTTCGGGCTGAGAAAGCTGTTCCATGAATGTGGTATGGCGGCGGCGTTCATTAGCAAGGATTTCCAAGTCGATATCTGCCGCGATGAGCTGACTGTCCCGACGGAATACGTCTGTTTCACAAAGGAGAGAACCGTTTTCGCAAATCAGGCTGTGACCGCTGAAAACAGCGTCCTGTGTGGATTCGCCGATGCCTGCGGACGCGTATACATAAGCGGCAAGACAGCGGGAGGACTGCTGGGAAACCAGCTGGTGACGGTACTGGGGTTTGCCTGCCAGTTCGTTGCTGGCAGAAGCGTTCAGCAGCAGTGTAGCGCCATAAAGGCTCTGGTAAGAGCTGGGAGGAATAGGTACCCACAGGTCTTCACAGATTTCCACACCGATTTTCAGGAAAGGAATGCCGTCGGCTGCAAAGAGCAGGTCCGCGCCAATGGGAACCATCTGACCTGCGTAGGAAATTTCTTCACTGATCAAATCGCCTGCGGATGCAAACCAGCGTTCTTCATAAAATTCGCTGTAGTTGGGGATAAAGGTCTTGGGAACCAGACCAAGGATTCTGCCCTGATGGAGAACCGCAACACAGTTAAAAGTCTGGTTGTCCGCCATAACGGGAACACCGATGGCGATGACCATATCCAGTGCGGCTGTTTCAGCGGCGATTTCTTTCACGGACTGTTCCGCTGCCTGAATGAGAGGAAGCTGGAAGAACAAGTCACCACAGGTGTAGCCTGTCAGTGCCAGTTCCGGGAAAGTCAGGACACGGATGCCTTTTTCGTTTGCTTCACGGATCAGCTTGAGGATTTCTTCTTTATTGGAAATACAATCGGCAAGTTTCAGCTGGGGAACAGCGGCGCCGATTTTCACATAACCGAACATAATTTCACTCCTTAGAATTTTCTGAATAGACCGATGACTTTGCCCAAGATTGTCACATCACGCACGATGATGGGATTCATAGATGCGTTCTGGGGCTGGAGGCGAACAAAGTCTTTTTCTCTGAAAAATGTTTTGACGGTGGCATAGTCTTCGATGAGGGCAACAACGATGTCACCATTGGAGGCGTTGCTCTGCTGGCGAACAAGGATCAAGTCCTTATCGAAAATACCAGCCTCTATCATACTATCCCCACGAACTTTCAGCATAAACACCGTATCGTTATGGACATAATCCACGGGAACAGGGAAGGTATCTTCAATGTTTTCCACGGCAAGAATGGGAGTGCCGGCGGTGATGTTGCCGACGATTGGTACCTGTACCAATTCTCTTGTGGGAAGATCGGGATTGTGGGGCGCTTCGTCCAGAATTTCAATGGCACGAGGTTTGGTAGGGTCCCGGCGGATATAGCCTTTTTTCTCCAGACGTGCCAGATGACCGTGTACTGTGGAGGTGGACTTCAGACCGACGGCTTCACAAATTTCACGGACGGAAGGCGGATAGCCTTTTTCCCGTACTTCTGCTTTCATATATTCTAAAATCTGCTGCTGTTTTGCGGATAAATCGTTCATGTATTCACTTCCTTGTATATTGCCCAATGGGCAGAAAAATAGATGTAACCATATTGTAACATAGGAAGGGAACAAAATCAAACCTGTGTTCGTTAAAGTATAAAAAGTAGTTGACAAAGAACTAATGTTCGTATATGATAAGAACAAATAGAAAATATGTTCGGTATTTAGGAGGGGTGAACATGGACGGAAGAAAAAGAAGACGTATGGTAAGAAGATCCAGAAAAGCAAGAAAGAATTTTTTGATCCTGCTGACAATTGTATTGGTCACAGGCATTGGAACCATCGCAATGGGGGCACAGACACAGAAAACAGGGGAAGTCTACTATGAATCCGTTCTGATTCATTCCGGCGATACCCTCTGGGACATTGCGGCAGCGTATAAAGCAGACGGAGAAAAAACCGAACATATGGTTGATAAAATCCAAAAATTAAACCAGATGCGTTCAGAGCGTATCCGTGCGGGGGAACGAATTCTGGTTCCTGTGACAAAAGAGGCGGTCTGAACAGAAGAAACTGTATGAATATGAAAAAAAGGCAGTTTCCGAAAGCAACTTCCCCTTAAGAAAACATTGATTTTCTTTTTCTTGATTTTTAAAGGGGAAGTGCGACGGCTGTCTTCAGAAGAAAGTATATCAAATAAAATCTCAATAATCATCAGAAAGCCGGAATCCTTTGTCATCATAAGGATTTTGGCTTTTTTTGTTTTCTTATGAAGATGCCCCAAAGCCGGGAAACTACTTTTTTTGGATTCTTACGCATTTTTTAATCTTTATAAAACAGATATACATTTGTCTTTCTGTATGATACAATAGATGCATCGAAAACATTTGCTTTTTGGTAAAAAAGATATGCTTTCCATGGAGAAAAATGGATGTACATTTTTCTTGGGAAAAGGGCATGTTGTTGGGAAAGGAAGGTGGAGCTTATGCTGCCTTGGATTATCCTGCTTTGCATCGTTGGATTGGCGCTGGTATTTGCGGAAATGCTGATTCCTGGATTCGGTGTTTTTGGTATTTTGGGCAGTGTCTGTCTTTTAGGAACGGCATTTCTGGTGGCAAAGGTTTATGGCATCACGGCGTTTTTGATTACGGTTGTTTTGCTGGTCATTGCTTTTGCGCTGATGATCGTCCTAGCGAAAAAGAGCGGTTTTTATAATAAGGTCGTTCTGCGGGACAAACAGGAAGCTCAGGATTTTGACGAAAGTACATTGCAGGGCTTGCTGGGGGCAGAAGGTGTGACACAGACAGCACTGCGTCCCTTTGGAGTGGCTGATTTCCAGGGGAAAATGGTGGATGTATGTTCCAATGGAGATTTCATCGACCGGGGAAAACGTGTGCGTGTGACACAGATACAGGGGAAAATCGTTACAGTGGCAGAGTGTTAAGTAAACAAGGAAAAAGGGGATGAATCAGTATGGGATTTGATATTCTGGCGTTCATTGTGCCAATTATATTGATTTTAGTCGTTGTTGTGATCTTTTTGAGTTTTGTGCCTTTGGGACTTTGGATTTCAGCCATTTCCGCTGGCGTAAAAGTCAGCATCTTTTCTTTGGTTGGGATGCGGCTCCGTCGGGTACGGGCAGATAAAATCATCCGTCCTCTCATCAAAGCCCAGAAAGCCGGTATGAATGTCAATGCCAACCAGTTGGAATCACATTTGCTTTCCGGCGGTCGTGTGGATAACGTCGTAGATGCCCTCATTGCGGCACACAGAGCAAATTTGGACTTGTCCTTTGAGCGGGCGGCTGCCATTGACCTGGCAGGGAGAAACGTATTTGAAGCGGTGCGTATGAGTGTAACACCGAAAATTATCGAAACACCTTGGATTTCTGCTGTGGCTATCGACGGTATCGAAGTAAAGGTTATTGCGAAGGTTACGGTAAGAGCGAACCTTGGCAGACTGGTGGGCGGTGCCGGTGAAGAAACCATCATTGCCAGAGTTGGGGAAGGTATCGTAACAACGGTAGGTTCTTCCCAGAGCCATAAGAGCGTACTGGAAAATCCTGATTTGATTTCCAGAACCGTTTTGGCAAAAGGTCTGGACAGCGGAACCGCATTTGAAATCCTTTCTATTGATATTGCGGATGTGGATATCGGCAGAAACATTGGCGCACATCTGCAGATTCAGCAGGCAGAAGCCGACAAACAGATTGCCCAGGCGAAAGCAGAAGAACGTCGTGCAACAGCAATCGCTATGGAACAGGAAATGAAAGCGGAAGTAGAACGCATGAAAGCAAAAGTTGTGGAAGCGGAAGCGCAGGTGCCTATGGCTATGGCAGATGCTTTGCGCAGTGGTAACCTTGGCGTGATGGATTACTACAAATTCCAGAACGTACAGGCAGATACCAAAATGAAAACAAATTTTGCTGACACAGATCTGACA
The DNA here is from genome assembly GCA_022786605.1 of Clostridia bacterium. Classification (GTDB taxonomy): domain Bacteria; phylum Bacillota; class Clostridia; order Lachnospirales; family Anaerotignaceae; genus Anaerotignum. The sequence continues at coordinate 50,331 of JALFWW010000012.1, forward strand.
GGAGTTCTCCATAAAGAACCACCCAAAGATCAGAAATAACATAAAAGGATAACATTGGAGAGGAAAGCGTTCTGACTAAATGGAGGCTTTCCTCTTTTTATATAGAAGAAACGGAAGGTGATGGAATATGAAGATAAAAGACGGTATTGAGAGAGAACTGGGGAAGATCAAGCGAAAGGAAGATCGTTTTCTGCGGGAAGAACCCAAAAAGGAAAATGAAAAGCTAGAGAGCGTAAAAGGCAAAATAAAAGAAAAAATTCCGCCGAAACTGGTGGATACATTAAATAAAGCTTTTACCAAAGCTTTTTATCTGGTATTTGAAAAGGGCACAGCCGTGGTGGAAAAAACATTCCGTAAAGAGGACTTGAGTTTGGAGTTTTCCGTAAATGATTTTCGGGTACAGAAAAAACCAACAGGACAGTCAGTGAGAAAAGTTGATCGGCTTGCCAAGAAAAGTGGGTTGGTCAATGCGTGTATTACCACAGCGGAAGGCGTTGGATTGGGACTTTTGGGCGTTGGTCTGCCGGATATTCCTCTTTTTATTGGTGTATTGATGAAAGGACTGTATGAAACGGCAACAAGTTATGGATACAGCTATGAAACAGAAGCAGAACGCGTATTTTTGCTGCGGCTCATCCGTGGAGCGCTGGCTTCTCCTGAAAATCGCAGTGAAGCAGATGGAGAAGTAGAGGAATGGATTCGGAAGAACGGGAAAGCATCTATGTCTTATGTGTTTTCCGAGGAAATCGAAAAAACAGCGGCGAGCCTGTCTATGACCATGCTGACGGCGAAGTTTATTCAGGGTCTGCCAGTGGTAGGTGCCGCAGGCGGATTGATGAATCCGGTGATCTATCGGAAGATACAGAAATACGCGGCGAGAAAGTACAAAAAAAGATATTTGCTGGAGTGCCAAGAAAAACGTGTATAAACAAAACCAAACGGGTCATACTAGGATTGCAAGGAAAAACGGACTTGCAACTATAGACCGGGGAGGTTTCAAAACATGGAAAACATGAAGAAAAGCAATGAAAAGAAACAGGAAAAAGGCATGAACAGAACAGAATTTGCCCAGGAATACAGCATGGATCACTGCAAATCCAACGGCAAACAGGCTGAAAAGCAGCAGAAAACAAAGAACTCCAAAGCGTGAGGATGGGAGAGTGCTTCTATATAAAGAAGCACTCTTTTCCTAAATAAAATAAAAAAGTCTCGAAATGTACGAGATAAAGTACTTGACGAAGTGAGAGAATCTTGGTAATATATGCAAGCACCACTGCTCCGGCAGATGGAACGCAAAATAAAAGCATCGAAGAAATAAAAAGTACTTAAAAAAGTACTTGACGACAGAGAGAAAGTTTGGTAAGATAATCAGGCGTCGCTGAGAAAACGATGCAACAAAATAGAATATCAGAAAGCTTGCTTTCAAAAACAATTGAAAAGTTCTTGAAAAAGTACTTGACAGAATGAAACAAGCCTGATAGAATAAAAAAGCTGACACCGTAAACGGTGTGAGCAACAAATAAGACTGATCCTTGAAAACTAAACAGCAGAAATAAACTTACAACCCATAGTCAATTCAACAGCGACAAAGTCGCTGATAAAATGACAAGAGTTTGCCGGTTTCGAAAAAACCGGAGGATAGCCAGAACTTCTGGCAGGAACA
>JALFWW010000014.1 GCA_022786605.1 Clostridia bacterium
GCAAAAAAGACGTATTTTGTCCATAAAAACATGGACACAATACGTCTTGTGGTTTGATATATTTTTTTACAGCAAAAGTAGACAGAACTATTCTGTCTGTCTGTCTGTCTGTCTGTCTGTCTGTCTGTCTGTCTGTCTGTCTGTCTGTCTGTCTGTCTGTCTGTCTGTCTGTCTGTCTGTCAAGATTTTACGGGTCAGTGTCATGGCAGTCAATCCCCTTTTCTTGCTAATATGATTGGAATAATTTGATTATAGCATATTTGCGGGGTTTTGGCACTGTTTTTCTTCGCTTCTGCCTTACCACAGTCCTTAAAAAGGTGGGCTTCATGACAACTCCAGCAGAAAACAAAGAGAGCCGAATGCCTTATTGTTTCAAGGCTTTCGGCTCCCGTATTTTCTCATTCATTTTCTCAATAGGAACCTATCCACAGATTCCTGTTTTTCCTCAAGAGATTTCCACAAAATTTCTCTGTTTATTCCACATCCAAGTCCAGTCTGGGTTCCGCTTCTTCTTCCACAGCTGTTTCCATAACGCCGTCTGTCAATGTAGGCAGACCATAGTGTTCACGGACTTTGTTTTCGATATCCCGGCACATATCAGGATGTTCCTTCAGGAATGTTTTGGCGTTTTCACGTCCCTGACCGATACGGGTTTCCCCATAAGCGTACCATGCGCCGCTCTTGTTTACGATATCCACTTCTGCCGCCAAATCCAGAATATCCCCTTCTTTGGAAATACCCTGACCATAAACAATGTCAAATTCCGCAGTCTTGAAGGGAGGGGCAACTTTGTTTTTGGCGATTTTTACTTTCACACGGTTCCCCACAAAGTCTGTACCCTGTTTGATGACATCAGACTTACGGATGTCGATACGGATCGAAGCGTAGAACTTCAGGGCACGGCCACCAGTCGTGGTTTCAGGATTACCGAATGTGACACCAATCTTTTCACGCAGCTGGTTGATGAATACCACCGTACAGTTGGATTTCTTGGTGATACCAGTCAGTTTCCGCAGGGCCTGGCTCATAAGTCTTGCCTGGAGCCCCATGTGGGAATCCCCCATTTCCCCTTCGATTTCCGCACGAGGAACCAGAGCCGCAACAGAGTCCACGATGACAATGTCAATAGCGCCGCTGCGTACCATAGTTTCGGCGATTTCCAGCGCCTGTTCGCCGTCGTCAGGCTGGGAAATATACAGATTGTCAATATCTACGCCCAAAGCCTTTGCGTAAGTAGGGTCCATAGCGTGTTCCGCGTCTATGTAGCCGGCAATGCCGCCGCGTTTCTGCACTTCCGCTACCATGTGCAGTGCAACGGTGGTTTTACCGGAGGATTCCGGGCCATATACTTCGATGATTCTGCCCTTAGGTACACCACCTACACCCAGCGCGATATCCAGACTCAAAGAGCCTGTGGGAACCACTTCCACATTCATTTTCGCGCTGTCGTCACCCAGTTTCATAACGGCACCTTTGCCGAACTGTTTTTCAATCTGGCTCAGAGCCGCGTCCAATGCTTTTTGTTTATCTTCAAATTTGATTTCGTCTTTGCTGTCTTTTGCTTTTGCTGCTGCCATGCCGCAACCACCTTTCCAAATAAATCGAACTTATGTTCTCATTTTACTCGATTTTGCCAAGACTGTCAACCGCTTTTTTCGTCCCAAATGGGGCTTCTGCCAACAATACTGCCCCAAAAATCAGGATACAGCCCACATATCCCCGCAGGGTCAGCCGTTCTCCATAAAGCACCGCTGAAATCACTGCCGCGAAAATAGATTCTGTTGTAATGATAAGGGCTGTTTTACTGGCTGAGGTATAACGCTGTCCCACAGATTGGAGCACAAAATACACCCCAGTGCAGAGGATACCTGCGTTGAGGAAATTTCCTACCGCTCCCAGAGAAAGAGGCGGCACATCCCCGCCCATCATCAGGGAAATGAAAAACGCAAGGACTGCCACAACCGCATTTTCCACCAATGCGATATGTACCGAATCACAGGCGGCGATCATCCGCCCCATGAGCGCCATTTGCATGGAAAAAGCGATGGATGCCCCAAAGGACAGTACCGCCCCCAAGTCCAGCCGCAGTCCATCTGTCACAGACAGCATGGCAACACCAATGACCGTTACCACTGCTGCCAGAATCACGCTGACCGCCGGTTTCTGCCGAAAAACGAACCAGCAGATAAAAGGCACTACCACCGCCTGTGTGTTGCATAGAAAAGCATTGACGGATGGTGTCGTATACTGCAATCCCAAAGTCAATAGTAGGAACGTCGCCGCCAAAAGCAATCCCAATATGCTGCCCACTTTCCATTCTGCTTTGGTAATATTTTTCCATGCTTTCCAGTAGAAAATCCCCAGACAAAGGGCTGCCACCAGAAATCTGCCAAAAATCACCTGATAAGGGGTATAGCCCCAATCCAATAGATATTTGCTGCTGATAAAGCCACTGCCGCCAATGAACGCTGCCAGAAACAGCAGCAGATCTCCCTTATGCTTCATCCTGCAACGCCTTCCGCAGTAAATCCAATGCATAGAAAGCGGCACGTTCCCGAATCTGGTTCCGTTTGCCTGTATAGCGGTATTCTGTCACTGTTGTTTTGCCATTTACATGGATACCAATGTAAACCAAACCCACAGGTTTTTCTTCTGTGCCGCCGTCTGGGCCGGCAATGCCTGTGGTGGAAACGCCAATGGATGCGCCGCTGGTTTTCGCCACACCTTCCGCCATTTCCGCAGCCACTTCTCTGCTCACAGCGGTGTATTTGTCCAGTGTTTCCGCTTTCACGCCCAAACGACGCATTTTCGCTTCATTGGTATAGGTCACGCAGCCTTCCAGCAGCACTTCGGAAATGCCGGGATATTCCACCAAAGCGGAGGTCACCAAACCGCCTGTGCAGGATTCCGCCACAGCAATGGTCTTTTTCTCATCCAGCAGCATCTGTGCCACAACGGTCTGCATATTGGTTTCTCCTTCGGCGTAAACAGCGTTGCCCAGACGCTCTCTCAACGCCGCTTTTACAGGCGCAATGAGCTCATGGGCTTCTTCTTCGGATTTTGCCTTTGCTGTGATACGCAGGATGGATTCGCCATATTTTGCGTAAGGAGCAATGGTGGGGTTTGTCTGGGCATCAATGATGTCCTTTACCAATGTTTCCATGGCGCTTTCCCCTACACTTGCCACACGCAGGATTTCGGAAACGAAAGTATATTCCTGTTTTTTCTGCAAATAAGGTTTCACCTGATTTTCAAACATGGGCATGGTTTCCTTAGGAGGGCCGGGCAGCATGGCAATGATTTTGCCGTTTTTCTCCATGATGATGCCGGGGGCAGTACCGTTGTCATTGTAAAGCACAACGCCGTGTTCCTTAGGCACCATAGCCTGTTTCCGGTTGTTTTCTGTCATGGTTCTGCCTGTACGTTTGAAATATTTCTGGATTCTGCCCAGTGCTCTTTCATCCAGCACCAGTTCTTCTCCGAAATATTCCGCCGCTGTTTCTTTTGTCAGGTCATCTTCTGTGGGGCCAAGTCCACCTGTGGTGATGATCAGGTCCGCACGGGAAAATGCCTGAAAAATGGTATCTTTCAGCCGTTTGGGGTTATCCCCTACCACTGTCTGAAAATAAACTTCAATGCCCAGCTGTGCCAGTTCTTTGGACAGATACTGGGCATTTGTATTCAAAATATCTCCCAGCAGGATTTCCGTTCCCACTGCAATGATTTCCGCTTTCATTTCTGCACCTCCAAAAAGTTATCTTCTGATATGATACGCCTCTTTTGCCTTTCTTACAAGGTTTCTTTTGCCAGCACCTCTGCGTAATGGTCAGGGTCTGTGTTGCCTTCGGTACTGATGAGGAGTACCACACTCTTTTCATCCAGTCCCAGTCTGGCTTTGAGTTCCGCCAAATCGGAATTTTGTGTCAATTCATACAAAAGCCCCATACCAACGGCACCGGACTCCCCAGAAACGACTTTGTCATCCCCTGCCAAAGGTTTTCCCAACAGCCACATGCCTTCTTCCGTCACAAAATCAGGGCATGCGGCATACGCCACGGGGAAATCCCGCAGTGTGGGATACGTCACCAGACAGGGTTCCGCGCAGTTCAGCCCCGCCATGACCGTTTCACAGCTGCCTGTGGACGCATGGGGTTTGCCGTCATTGATTTTCGCTGATTCAAAAATACACGCTACGGTATCCGGTTCCGCAATGATGACTTTGGGCAGTTTTTCGCCGTAATGGTTTACCAGATACCCCAGCACACCACCAGCGAAAGCACCAACGCCAGCCTGCAAAATCACCACATCCGGTGCATCTACGCCTTTTTCCTTGAGCTGTTCCACTGCTTCTTTTGCCAGTGTGGTATAGCCCTGCACGATGTAAGTGGGGATTTTTTCATAGCCTTCCCAAGCTGTATCCTGCACCATAGTCCAGCCGTTTTCTTCCGCTCTTTTGTTTGCCATGCGGACAGTATCGTCGTAAAAATAATCTGTCACCAGAACTTCTGTGGCACCCACATCACGGATTGCCTGCACGCGGCTTTCCACTGTGCCTTTGGGCATGTACACATAAGCCTGACAGCCGAATTTCTTCGCCGCCCAAGCAACGCCTTTGCCATGGTTACCGTCGGTGGCAGTGATGAACACCATATCTTTGATTTTTTCCTTATTTTCTTCTGAGCAAATCTGAGAAAAATCCGCTTTTTCCAAATCCAGTCCCAATTTTTCGCAAATGACTTTGGAAACGGCATAAACGCCGCCCAATCCTTTGAAAGCATTGAGTCCAAAGCGGTGGGATTCATCCTTCACAAAAAGATTTCCCAGTCCCAGTTCCTTTGCCCTTGCAGACAATTCCGCAAGGGGTGTCACTGCATAGCCGGGTACGGAGCTGTGAAATGCCGCAATTTTTTCCACAACTTCCTCTGCCAAAAAAGCAGGCACAACGCCTTGCCGCTGTTCCGCTTCTATGATGCCAATGCCGTTTTTTGTCCATGTGATCTGCCGTTCCAAAACCATTCCTCCTTTTGGGTCATACTGGTATCATTGTACCGAAAAGAAAGGGAAATTGCAATTTCCCAAAGAAAAAAACGGAAACCAGAGTCTGGTTTCCGTCTGTTTTAACTGCGGACTTCTTTGGAGCGGTTCTCCAAAATTTCCGCAATTTTTGTTTCGTCCACATCCCATACCTTCTGGAAAGGCAGTGGTTCCCGCCGTTCCACCATGGGTTTTTCCAGCCACATAAGCCCAAGCCATTTGCCATGCTTGAAGGCACAACGAGGAAATACCGCCGTTTCCACAAAACCAAGACTAGTGTGGAGCACATAGCTGGCACGGTTGGTGGCTTCGATACAGCCATAGACCTTTTCCACATTCTGCAGGCGCAGAATATCCATCAGAGCACGGTAAAAGGCTTTGCCCAGTCCTTTTTTCTGGAAAGCAGGTGCCAGATAAACAGAAAGCTCTGCTCCCCACTGGGAAGCCGCCCGCACCATGAACTGATGAGCATAGGCATACCCGCCGATGACGCCATCTTCCTCATAGACCAAAAAAGGATATTTCTCCAGAATCTCCTTGATTCTGCCAGCAAATTCCGCTTCTGTGGGCACCACATATTCAAAGGTAATGTTGGTATGTTCGATATAAGGGGCGTAGATGTCCAAAATTGCTTTGGCATTTGCCGCCGTTGCCATTCTGATTTTTCCCATAGATTATCCTTTCAGAACCTGTTTATTTTTCACAATATAGTCCACACCGGACACAATGGTAAAGAATACTGCCAGACCTACCAGAATGTTTTCGATCATGGGCATTGCCGCAAAAGGCAGCTGCAGCAGCACCAGAATAATCATAATCATCTGTGTGGTTGTCTTGATTTTGCCCCACCAGCTTGCCGCCATGACAATATTGGCTTCCATGGCAAGAGTACGGAATCCGGTAATGGCAAATTCTCTTGCCAGAATCACGATAACTACCCATGCAGGCAGGTCTTCCATTGCTACCATGGATACCAGCGCGGACATCACCAGCAGTTTGTCTGCCAGAGGGTCCATAAATTTCCCAAAATTACTTACCAGATTATACTTTCTTGCAATATGACCATCCAAAAAGTCCGTCAGGGATGCCACAATGAAAATCCCTGTGGCAATATAGCGATTCATAGGTTCCTCCATGAGGAACAGCACCAACAGGAATACGGGAATGAGAATCACCCGCATGGTTGTCAGCTTATTCGGTAAATTCATCTGCATAAACTACATCTCCCATCAAATCATAGTCCCCGGCTTCATTGATTTTCACGGAAACGAAGTCCCCGGAATAGGCTTCTTCCTCCGCATGGAAAAATACCATGCCGTCAATATCCGGCGCGTCCCAACGGGTACGGCCGCAGTATACATTTTCTTCCGGCAGTTTGCCTTCCACCAATACTTCCAGTGTTTTACCCACTTCCTGCTGACACAGGGATGCGGCAATGTTTTTCTGGATATCCATGATGATTCTCTGCCGTTCTTCTTTTACTTCCTCGTCGATCTGGTTTTCCATTTTTGCCGCAGGAGTGCCTTCCTCCTGAGAGTAACAGAATACACCCAGACGGTCAAAACGCATTTCTTCCACAAATTTCTGCAAGTCCGCGAATTCTTCCTCTGTTTCTCCGGGGAAGCCCACAATCAGTGTGGTGCGGATAGCAATATCCGGCATAGCGTCACGAAGTTTTTTCACGGTCTGGCGAATCAGATCCTGACTGCTTTTTCTGCCCATGCGTTTCAGCACCGTATCACATCCATGCTGGATAGGCATGTCGATATAATGACAGATTTTTTCATTTTTCGCCATAACGTCGATGGTTTCCTGTGTCAGTGTTTCGGGATAGCAGTACAGCAGACGAATCCACTGGATACCTTCCACTGCCGCCAGTTTTTCCAGCAGTTCATGGAGTTTCGGTTCACCGTACAGGTCTCTGCCGTAAATGGAAGTATCCTGTGCCACGATGACCAGTTCTTTCACGCCCTGTTTTGCAAGGATTTCCGCTTCTTCCACCAGACTTTCCATGGTGCGGCTTCTGTGTTTGCCACGCATTTTGGGAATGACACAGTAAGTGCAGTGGTTATCACAGCCTTCGGAAATTTTCAGATAAGCGAAATAAGGCGCTGTGGAAAGAACACGGAGTTTCCCGTTTTCGTCCTTCATAGGCTTGTCGATATCTTCCAGACATTTGAAGGTGTGTTCGCCTCCCAGAATCCTGTCAGCGGCATCTGCCACTTCTTCATAAGCGGCAGTACCCAAGATAGCGTCTACTTCGGGAATCTCATCAAAAAATTCCGCTTCGTAACGCTGTCCCAGACAGCCTGCCACAATGAGACCTTTGCACTTGCCTTCTGTTTTATATTTCGCCATTTCCAGAATGGTTTCAATGCTTTCTTCCAGCGCGTCCCGGATGAAACAGCAGGTATTGACCACAATGATATCTGCCTCCGCTTCGTCCGCTACTGCCTGATATCCTCTCTCCTGCAACAAACCCAGCATGACTTCACTGTCTACGCGGTTTTTGTCACAGCCCAAAGAGGTAAATGCTACCGTTCCTTTCATTGGTTTCCTCCTTACAAACTTCTATTCTCATAAAGGAAGCGGAACAACAGCAAATTCCTCTTAAGAAAACATTGGTTTTTTCGTTATTTTCTTAAGAGGAATTGCGATGGCTGTCTTCAGAAGAAAACATACAAAATACAATCTTAGCAAAAATAAGAAAGCCGGAACCCTCTGCATAAGAAGGTTTTCAGCTTTCTTTGTTTTCTTGTGAAAATGCCCCGAAACTCTGTTCCGCTTCTTTTTCTATCCTATGAGTATACTATACTTTTTGCAAAAAATCTATGTTTTCCGCTGAATTTGTGTATTTTTCCAGCAGTTCTGTCCATGCCGCTGGATTTTCTCTTTGAAACAGATACCTTTTTCAATCCGTTTGCACATGTGTCACTGCAAACCTGCTTCAATCCACTCTATCCCCTGATTGACAAAGCTGATTTTCCACTCGCCAATGGATGTTCCATCTTCCAAAACAGACACATGGGCAATTGCCAGCTGATCTTCCTCTGTCGGTTCCGGATTCCCCATGATTGTTGTCCATTGTATATCGATATCGTCTTCTGTGATTTCTCTGTCATACGCCATTTCCTGCTGCAATGGCTCAAAGAAAGCGGAATTGGATTCAGAACATACGACAATTTGATTTTCCTGCCCCTGATATACCTTTATGGTATAAAACACCAAATCCGCTTCCGATGCGGCATCATCTTCATTGGGTGATATAGTTTCTTCACAGATCAATTTCATGTCGGCAACATCACTTGCATCATCTTTGGTTTCTGCGCCGCACCCACTTTGGAAAACCATACAGAAACACAGCAATAAAAAACATGACAACAAATTCCGTCTTTTCAAATGCAGCACCTCCGCTTCCAAAATATTTTCTCCCCATTATCTTTATAAAAAAAGAATATCATCCACGTTTTTACACGTCAATGATATTCCCATTTTTACAATCCGTTCTGCAGTTTTGCCGCTGTGATGCAGTTTTTCATGAGCATGGCAACGGTCATGAGTCCTACACCGCCAGGCACAGGAGAAACAGCTCCAGCCACTTCGCAAACGTCATCAAAATCCACGTCGCCGCAAAGTTTTCCATTTTCATTGCGGTTCATGCCCACGTCAATGACAACAGCCCCTTCTTTCACCATATCTTTGGTGACCGTATGAAGCTTGCCAACTGCGCTCACCAGAATATCCGCTTCTTTGCAGATTTCTGTCAGGTTCTGTGTTTTGGAATGGCAAATAGTAACAGTGCCATTTTTCTGCAAAAGCAGCATAGCGGTGGGTTTACCTACGTTATGGCTCCGTCCAATGACTACACAGCGTTTGCCTTCGATGGTGTGACCGCTGCGTTCGATGAGTTCCAGCACACCAGCAGGAGTGCAGGGCACAAACCCCTTCTGTCCAGTCTGAACAAGACCTACATTCAAAGGATGGAAACAATCCACATCTTTTTTAGGGTCGATAGCCAGAATCACTTTTTCCTCATCAATCTGAGGGGGCAAAGGCAGCTGTACCAACACCCCATGGACACTATTGTCCATATTCAGCTGTTCCACCAGTGCCAGCAGGTCTTTTTCTTCTGTATCCTCCGGCAGTTCGTAGGAACGGGAGAGGATACCCACTTTTTCACAAGCCTTTTTCTTATTATTTACATATACCATGGAAGCAGGGTCATTCCCCACCAAAACTACAGCAAGGCAGGGGGTAATCCCCTGCCGCTGTAATGCTTGTGCTTCCAAGGCAGCTTCTTCTTTGATCTGATCGGAAATAGTTTTTCCGTCGATGCGTTGTGCCTTCATAGCATAACTCCTTTATATTTTTGATTGATTAGAACAGACCAACAATGTTGCCGTCAGCGTCAATGTCGATGTTCAGTGCCGCAGGTTTCTTAGGCAGACCGGGCATTGTCATAACGTCGCCCAGCAGAGCAACAATAAAGCCTGCGCCAGCGGAAATGCGGATTTCTTTTACCGTTACTTCAAAACCTTCCGGACGACCCAGCACCTTAGGATCGTCAGACAGGGAGTACTGTGTTTTTGCGATACATACAGGGAAATGTTCAAAGCCCAGTTTTTCGATCTGCGCCAGTGTTTTCTTCGCTGCCGCTGTGAAGCTTACATGACCTGCGCCATAGATTTCTTTACATACTTTGTTGATCTTTTCTTCGATAGACAGGTTGTCTTCATAGAGCACATGGAAATTGCTTTCTTTTGTTTCCAGTGTTTCCAGCACTTTTTCAGCCAGCGCTTTGCCGCCTTCGCCGCCGTCAGCCCATACTTTCGCTACTGCGAATGTTGCGCCCATTTTTTCACAGCGTTCTTTCACATAAGCCACTTCCGCGTCTGTATCCGCAACAAAGTGGTTCAGTGTAACCACAACAGGTACGCCATATTTCTGGATATTTTCAATGTGTTTTTCCAGGTTTACGAAACCTTTTGCCAGTGCGTCCAGATTTTCATTGCTCAGGTCCGCTTTCGCAACGCCGCCGTTGTATTTCAGCGCACGAACAGTCGCAACCAGTACAACTGCGTCAGGTTTCAGACCTGCTTTTCTGCATTTGATGTCGAAGAATTTTTCCGCACCCAAGTCAGCGCCGAAGCCAGCTTCTGTTACCACATAGTCAGCCAGTTTCATAGCAAATTTTGTAGCACGCACGCTGTTGCAGCCGTGAGCGATGTTTGCGAAAGGACCGCCATGGATGAATGCAGGTGTATGTTCCAGTGTCTGTACCAAGTTGGGCTGGAGAGCATCTTTCAGCAGAACTGTCATAGCGCCGTCTGCACCAATCTGTTTTGCTGTTACAGGTTCATCATCATAAGTATAGCCAACGATGATTTTACCCAGCATTTCTTTCAGGTCATGCAGGTCGTTTGCCAGACAGAAGATTGCCATGATTTCAGAAGCAACGGTGATCTGGAAGCTATCTTCTCTGGGAACACCATTTACTTTGCCGCCCAGACCGGAGATGACATGACGGAGCTGTCTGTCGTTCAGGTCTACAACTCTTTTCCAAGCGATTCTTCTGGGGTCGATGTTCAGTTCATTGCCCTGCTGGATATGGTTGTCCACCATAGAAGCCAACAGGTTGTTTGCTGTTGTGATGGCATGGAGATCACCAGTAAAATGCAGGTTGATGTCTTCCATAGGCACTACCTGTGCATAGCCGCCGCCGGCTGCGCCGCCTTTGACACCCATGCAGGGACCCAGAGAGGGTTCTCTCAGGCATGTCAGAGCGTTTTTGCCCATCTGCTGGAGGGCCTGTGTCAGACCAATGGTAACTGTGGTTTTGCCTTCCCCAGCGGGTGTAGGGTTTACAGCTGTTACCAGAATCAGTTTCGCGTCGGGTCTGTCTTTGATCTGGTTATAATATTTATCACTAACTTTGGCTTTATACTTGCCATAACATTCCACATATTCTTCGGGGATGCCAGCTTTCGCCGCAATGGCGGTAATGGGTTCCATGGTGCATTCCTGTGCAATCTGCAAATCTGTTTTCATCTTCAAAAACTCCTCTCTCCGATTCCAATATGTCCTTGCGCTTGCCTGTCATACTTTGAAAAAAAGCCGACAGTCCAAGCGTAATCGCCCAGACGGTCGGCATCAATTCTGTCATACTCCATGTGGTTACTCCACTTCCGTCAGTCATATGACTCCAAAGAAATGGTACTATATCCTACGAAATTTGTCAATGTGTAACCTGCATGAAATTTATTTTATTCCTGTTCTTCTGAGGGAGAAAGCATTTCCTCCCACTGTGCTCTGGTGATGAGGACTTTTCTTGGCTTACTGCCTTCTTCCGGTCCAACCAGTCCCCTTCTTTCCAGTTCATCCATGAGCCTTGCCGCACGGTTATAGCCAATGCGGAACTGACGCTGGAGCATGGAAACAGAAGCCTTTTCTTTTTCCAGAATCAAGTCCACTGCCTGCTCGAAAAACTCGTCTGTTTCCTCGCTGGGGCCGCCGGCGGTTTTTGCAACTGCCGTGATTTGATCCACCATTTCCTGTGTGTATCCGGGGCGGCTGCTTTTGCGCAGGAAGTCCACAATCTGTTCCACTTCTTTATCTGTCACAAAAGCCCCCTGGATACGGGAAGGTTTGGACTGACCGGAAGGATAGAACAGCATGTCCCCTTTGCCCAACAGTTTTTCTGCGCCAACCATATCCAAAATGGTACGGGAGTCAATGCCGGAGGAAACGGCAAATGCCAGACGGGAAGGAATATTTGCTTTGATAACGCCAGTGATAACGTCTACAGAAGGACGCTGGGTTGCGATGATCAGGTGCATACCCGCCGCACGAGCCATCTGTGCCAAACGGCAGATAGAATCTTCCACTTCGCCGGGTGCCGCCATCATCAAGTCTGCCAATTCATCGATGATAATAACGATCTGGGGCATTTTTGCTTCCGATTCCCCTTTTTCTTCTTTCATGGCATTAAAGCCTTTGATGTCACGGACACCGCATGCCGCAAAGTCATTGTATCTTTCCAGCATTTCTCTCACTGCCCAGTTCAGCGCCGCCGATGCTTTTTTCGGGTCGGTGACAACGGGAATGAGCAAGTGAGGGATACCGTTATATACACTGAGTTCCACCACTTTCGGGTCCACCAAAAGGAGTTTGACTTCCTTCGGGTCTGCCTTATACAAAATGCTTGTGATCAGTGTATTGATGCAGACACTCTTACCACTGCCTGTTGCGCCGGCAATGAGCAGGTGGGGCATTTTCGCAATATCTGTCACAATGGGATTGCCTGTGATATCTTCCCCTAAAGCAAACGCCAGTTTGGAGGGATGTTTGCGGAAAGCGTCACTTTCCAACACAGTCCGCAGATATACGGACTTGGTTTCTTTGTTTGGCACTTCAATACCTACCGCCGCTTTACCAGGAATGGGCGCTTCGATACGAATGCCACTGGCTGCCAGATTCAGGGCGATATCGTCTGCCAAATTAACGATCTTGCTGACCTTGACCCCCTGACTGGGAGAAACTTCATATCGTGTAACGGTAGGACCCGCGCTGACATTGATAACACGTGCTTCTACACCAAAGCTTTTCAGTGTCATTTCCAGTTTTCTGCCGTTTTTCTGCTGTTCTAGAATACCAGAACCGCCACTGTTGCCGGGATCACGTCCCAGCAAATTGATAGGCGGGAACACATAAGGCTTTTCCGCCGGTTCCGCAGGAGCTGCCTGCTGTGCCCCTTCTTTCTGGGCTTCTGGTTTTGTTGTTTCCTGTTTTGCAGGCTCTGCCACTGGCATTTCTTCCTCCACAGGAGGAACTTCTTCCACAAAGGGTTCTGTCATAGGTTCTTCCATTTCCGGCATGTCCATTTCCGGCAGTACAGATTCTTCTGTTTCCTCCAATTCCGTGAAATGGATGTCTGTTTTTTCTTCCGCTGCCCGCATGGCTTCCGCCGCAAGAGCCGCTGCTTGAGATTCCATATCCCATGCTGTTTCCGTTGTTTCTTCTGCCATATTTTCTACGGTATTATCTTCACCGAATATTTTTTCGTAAACAGCTTCTTCCTCTGTCATTTCCACAGGTTCCTGTTTATTGGCTGCTTCTTTCAGCGGTTCTACCACTCTGAAGCGTTCCGGCGAACTAGGTGGCATCTGTGTACCCTGTTCCAGTTCATCCACCTGCAATTTTCCGCCGAATACCACATTGAAGTCCCGTTTGGGTTCTTCCACAGGCATTTCGTTTTCTTTGACAAAGTCGTAAATAGGCTCCCGTTTTTTCACGCTGTAATCCTGCTTTTTCTGACGGAAAACCGTTTCTTTGACTTCGGGATGCTCTGCCGCTTCCACTTCATGAAGCTCAATGTTGAAATCTTCTTTATTCATCACACGGCGGCGTTTTGCTTCCTGTTTTTCCTGTCGTGCCGCTTCTATTTTTTCTTCCTGACGGATGCGGTCAGCTTTATTTTTGATTTTTTCATTGCGTACCTGTCTTCTGACTTTCTGGTGGTCTGCCAGTGTGCCCATGGCGCCGAAGAAAGATCGTCCCGTTGCCAGAATCAGGGAAATCACCAGCATTGCCAACAGAACAATGACACTGCCCAATGCGTCCAGAAGTCCAAAAAGTCCGCCGCCGAAAAGTCCACCGATCAAACCGCCGTTTGTCAAAGAACCGCTGTCAAAAAGCTCCATGGCTTTTTTCGCAAATCCAAGATCGGCGGAAACATTCAATGGATGGAACAAATATGCCGCTGATGCCACTGTCAACAGGAACAATGCGCCCCCAAAGGCACGCACCAAAGGCCATTTCCGCTCTTCAGATATAAGCATCCAGACACAGTAAATGATGACCAGTACCGGCAGAAGTACGCCGCTGACCCCCAAAAGTCCCTGAAAAAATCCCCCAATGACCTGACCGACGATCCCCATTTTGCTGGTGATCTGGCTGATGAAAACCACCGCCGAGATGACGATGATAACGATCAGTATCACTTCGTCTAAAATACTGTCACCAAATCGATCTCTGCTTTCCGGCATACGGGTGGTTTCCCGTTTGGGTGCAGATTTTGTATTTTTTGTCGTATTCGCTTTTTTCGCTGTTGATTTTGCAGTCGTTTTTGTGCTTTTGCTGCCTGTTTTCTTCACCGCAGGGGACTTTGCCGTTGTTTTTCGTCCCGTGCTGCTCCCTTTTGCTGCCAAAGCTTTTCACCCCTGTTCTCAAGAAATCACTAATAAAATATTATACAATAAAAATCTCTGGCTGGCAAACGAAAACCTTTGATTTCACACAAAAAACTGACTCACATTCTGTCGTAAAACACAGACGCGAGTCAGTCTTTGATGTTCTTCGTTGATAAAAATGCTCAGTCCATTTTCACCACTTCAATATCCGCTTCTTCCAGAATCTTTCTGGACAGTTCATCAGGATATTCCCCTTTATGCACAATGCGTTTGATGCCTGCGTTGATGAGCATTTTCGCACAAATGACACAAGGCTGCAATGTAATATAAATGGTAGCGCCTTCCGTAGAAATCCCCAGTTTTGCCGCCTGAATGATGGCGTTCTGCTCCGCGTGGAGAGCACGGCAAAGTTCATGACGTTCACCGGATGGAATCCCCAGACGCTGACGTTCACAGCCACCCATTTCTGTACAGTGTTTCAGACCCGCGGGGGCACCATTATACCCTGTCGTAATGATGCGGTTATCTTTGACAATGACCGCTCCCACCTGTCTGCGCAGGCATGTGGCTCTGGTCTTGACAATTTCCGCAATCTCCATAAAATACTCGTCCCAGCTTGCTCTCACAATCGTTTCTCCCTTCCGTTTCTCTCACAAATCCTTCCGTAAAATTCCTACCACAAAGATAGCATATCCGTATATCATTGTCAAACGAAATCCCTTCTGCTATACTAAAAAAAAGGGATTTTTTTCCAAAAAGGAGGTCTGGCTATGCACAATATCAAAACATGGGCAAACACCCATCTATGGGTAAAAATCGCAGTATTTCTGCTGACATTTCTTTTTCCCGCTCTGGCTTTCGCCCAATTCTATCTATCCCTGCAGTCATCTGTAAACCCGTATTCCCTTATGTGGGTCGGTTTTTACAGCTGCCTGTTCCTTTGCTGGGCATATAAAGGCTTTTGGTCCAAAGTTCCTTCTGTTCTGGCAAACCTGTTTTTCATGGGATTTCTGTTTTTCGGGTCCCTCATGGGCGGACTTTATGGGATACTACTTTTTCTCTACTGTCTTTGTATCCCCGCATTGCCTTTATTTTTCTTGTTTTGATAAAAGTACATTATTGTTAGGAGTTGGGAAAACATGAAATATACAAGCACATTACTGGCAGTGACGGATATGGAAAAAAGCAAACAATTCTACCATGAGGTTTTGGGATTGGATATTGTGGCTGATTTCGGCGCAAATGTGACACTCACCGGCGGTGTTGTATTACAGACCATGGATACATGGAAATCCTTTATCAGAACAGACAATGTTCACCTGCCAAATAACGCCGGAGAACTGTATTTTGAGGAAGATGACATGGATACTTTCTGCAATCATCTGAAATCCTTTGAAATCAGCTATGTTCATGAATTGTTTGAACACCGTTGGGGACAACGGGTCATTCGTTTTTATGACCCAGACAAGCACATGATCGAAGTTGGGGAAACTTTAGGCACAGTTGTCCAAAGGTTTATCCAAGAAGGCTTATCCCCAGAAGAAACGGCAGAGAAAATGGATATTCCTCTTGATTTTGTTTTATCCTGTCTTACGGATTCATAAAAAGGCTGGAATCAAAAGATTCCAGCCTTTTTCGTTTTCTTATGAAGCAGCCCCGAAAACCGAGACTTTTGTTTCGCGGATATTCCAGATCAGATGATCAGATTCATTTTCTTTGCTTCGTATTCCAGTTCTTCTCTGAACTGAGGTGCAGCCAGGGAAATGATCATTTTTGCTCTCTGGCTAGCTGTCTGACCTTTCAGACGAACGATACCGTTTTCTGTTACCAGGAAGTCCACTTCGTTTCTGGGTGTAGTTACGATGGAACCAGGTGTCAGAATGGGTTTGATTTTGGAGATAGTGCCGCCTTTTGTGGTGGAAAGCATTGCGATGAAGCCTTTACCGCCTTTGGACATGTTGGCACCTCTTACGAAGTCCAGCTGACCGCCGGAACCGCTGTAATGTTTTGTACCGATAGATTCGGAGCAAACCTGACCAAACAAGTCAACTTCGATACAGGAGTTAACGGATACAAAATTGTCATGCTGCGCGATTACAGCAGGATTGTTGATATAGCTTACAGGGTACATTTCAAAAGCCGGGTTGTCATCCATGAAGTCGTACATTTTCTTGGAGCCCCAAGCCAGAGTTGCAACAGTTTTACCAACGTGGATAGGTTTTTTCATATTGGTTACTGCGCCGCATTCCAGCAGGTCAACCATGCTGTCTGTGAACATTTCTGTGTGCAGACCCAGATCTTTTTTGTCTTTCAGCAGAACACCAACAGCGTTGGGGATACCGCCGATACCCAGCTGCAAAGTTGCGCCGTCGCAAACTTCGTCAGCGATCATCTGACCGATCTTCTTATCGTCATCGGACAGAGGAGGGTTATTCAGAACCAGCAGAGGTCTGGAGGATTCGCACAGAGCTGTTACCTGAGAGATATGGATCAGACAGTCACCCATAACACGAGGCATCTGATCGTTTACATCCAGCAGGATGATATCAGCTTTTTCACGCATTGCTACAACTTCCGCGCCAGCCATAGGGCAGCTGAAGTAACCATGCTTGTCCATGGGAGATACTTCCGCATAGAAAACATTCAGTCTGGGCTGAACATCTCTCCAGTAGCCGGGGATTGTGCTGTAGTTACAAGGGATATAAGTATGAATACCTTCCTGGATGCCTTTTCTGCCAGGACCGCCTGTAAACCAGGATACATATTCATATTTGCCTTTCAGTTCGGGTTTCATGAAGGGACCGCCTTTTACAGACAGTGTTGCGTGGTGTACCACACCTGTCAGTTCGCCTCTCATCGCTCTTGCGGCAACTGCTTCACAAATAGCGGTAGGTTCTTCCAAACCTGTGGGACATGCGCAAACGTCACCGGATTTTACATACATAGCAACTTCTTCAGGGGATTTGCATTTTGCCTGATACATTTCCTGGAATTTGTTCATATTCTCTCACCTTTCTTTATATATTTGATAAAAAATCGGCATACTGCCAAAGAGTTTCATTTCATGCATACAATATACGCAATATTATTTTCTATTTTACCATAGCAACAGACAAAAAGTAAAGAACAGCCCATCATGTTTCTGATTATATACAATCATACCACATTTTATAGCCATTTTTCCATGTAATTTTTTCATAAAACCTTGAAAAACCAATCTTTTTCATGTCATACATCCATTGTATCGAACATGTTATTCCTCTTGGTTTTTCCCCATATCTTTTCTTTTGTTTTTCTTTGTAGGACATAAAAGAAGCACAAAAAAAGACTGTATTCCAAATGAATACAGTCTTTTGTGATTACAAATCAAACCAGATACTTCTGTACTTCCGCGGGAAGTAAATCCTGTTTGCGACTGATGATCATAATCATATCTGTTTCAGCTTCCACAGAAGTCTTTTCCAGTTCTTCAATAAACTTCACGAAATCCGCGTCACTGACTCTATCAACAATATGATTCAGACCGTCAATATAGATTTTTTCAATATCGCTATTCTGAGAAAGGATACCACAAACAAATCCTCTGAAAACCTGAGGGTCTTCCATAATAAACTTCGGTGTATCTACAAAACGAACACTATAATGCAGATCATACATGCGGCTGTTGTCATCGTCTACAAAAACAACGCTGCCTTTTGCGGTTTTGCCCGCTTCATTTGCCATTGCAATGAGTTTCTTTGTTTTACCTTCACCTTTTTCGCCTGCAAGAATCTGAACCATCGCAATCTCCCCCTTCATAATGTTGGTGATATACCTTTTCGTATTTGTTAGATTGTGTTGCAGTAAAGCTAATGCTTTATGTTTATGATGTTATTATTCTCCCTTTGCGGAAAAAACCCTCTTTTTTTCTGACCTATTTTTCAAAAACAAATACATTTATTGAGTTTCAACAAGTTAATTCTTGAAATTCCTGACTGAATTCATGCACAATGTATATGTTTATTTGTTCAATCTGCCCAAATCCTCTCCTGTGTAACCATATACCATTTGATGGATGGAAGAACGATATTGTTCATAAGTTTCCGCATCAAGGGCTGCCGGTTTTGTCATCAGGCGCAATGCAAAGGGCTTCTGCCCTTTACGCATAGGCGGCTGCATATAAGGATAATCGTTCCACGCGAAGCCATGACGTTTGTAAAATCCGATACGTCTTCGCGTAATGGCATCTTCGGGCAATTCCACTTCCAATACGACTTTTTTCTTTTTCCATTTCAAAAATACATCCAATACTTCTCCGCCAAATCCATGATTTCTTTTTTCCGGCAAAATAGCGAAGTGATCCACATACAGCAGGTCATCCGGCAATTCCCACGCAGCAATGACACCGCCTGTTTTTTCTTTTTCATCTTTTATGGCATACAAACGATATCTCTCATTTTGAAGCAGGGCAAGCTGATCTTCCTTGGCACGCAGTTCCGATTCTGGGAAACTCTGGGCAAGAATGGGATAAACTTTTTCAAAATCGCCTTCTGTCAATACTCTCTCAAACATCTTTTCTTCCTCCTGTCTGCTTCTTGTGGGTAACAGCATACCACATTTTAAGTAGAAAAGCAACGACGTCAGATACTTCAGGATTTTACGTTTTCTTTGCAATTTTCTTTGTCCTCTTTTCTTTTTGCTGTTCTATTGCTATACTGAAAAGCATAGGAAAGGATGTGATTCTTTGAAACAAATCAAACATAGTGTTCTGTTAGGACTGTTATTTCTGTTAGGAACCACGGTACCCGCTTTTGCAAAAGATGTGACCGTACAGCTGGACGGTACTCCCTTGTCCTGTCGTCATGCCCCTGTCATTGAAAACGATCGGGTGTTGGTTCCTATGCGTGATATTATGGAACCGCTTGGTTATGAAGTTGTCTGGAACGACACTGACCGTTCCATCACCGCAAAAGACTCTGACACCACCATGCTTCTGACCATCAACAACGCTTATGCTACCGTCAACAATACTCAGGTGGTATTAGACGCGGCACCGCGGATCATTGATGATGTCACCATGGTTCCTCTGCGTTTTATGGCAGACTACAGCGGCGCATCTGTCAGCTGGAATGCCGATACTTATACCGTATCTATCCAAAGAGGCGGCGTTCCTGCCACACCGGCATATACCACCGCAGACTCGGTGGTATATATCCAGACCAATAAAATCCAAGGCAGCGGCATTGTCCTGTCGGAAAACGGACTCATTGCCACTAACTTCCATGTCATCGAAAATGCTTCCACCGCTCAGATCATATTCAATGATGGCACCATTTACGCAGGGGCTATTACCGTTGTGGGTCTGGACCCTCAGGCAGACATTGCTTTGCTGCAGATTGATCAGCAGGACCTTCATCCTGTTACTCCTTCTTACAGCATCACCGCCGGAGAAAAAGTAACCGCTATCGGTTCTCCCAAAGGCAAACGCAATGTTTCCAGCACTGGCACCGTAAACGGATATACCGATGACATCATTTCCATGACAGCTCCCATTGCCCACGGCAGCAGCGGCGGCGGTCTGTTCAATGAATCTGGGCAAGTCATCGGCATGTGTTCTTCTTACAGCGAAAACCAATATTTCGCCATTCCCATAGAAAAAGTTCTGGCAGTGCATCGGACCATGAATCTACCTATCAGCGGCATGAAAAACTATGTCTATGAACCAGGAGCACCCAGAAATATTTCCTATAAAATGGAAAACGGATACACCTATTTCCTTTGGGAACCCGTTTATGACGCCGATTATTACTACATTTATATCGCCTCCGAAGAGGGCGGCAATTATCAGCAAGTGAAAAACACAACACTCAATAATAACCAATGGTACTGGAATTATCCTCATGCCTTCGGTATTTCTCTGGCAGACAATCAGGGGTTCTATATCCGCATTGCCACCGTTCGCGACGGCGTTGTCTGCGGCACCAGCAATCCCATTTATGTAGACGTAAAATAATCTCTTGATACAAAAAACCGATGTTTTCAAAACATCGGTTTTTTATGCTCTGCATTTTACAAACAGTACTTTCACTTCTTTGTCTGTATGATTCCGCAGGCGATGTTTCCGCCCCGGCAAAATACGGATGGTATCTTCCTCCCGCAGCACAAAAGACTCTCCTTCCAAGTCAATGATCACTTCCCCCTGCAGGACATAAGCCACTTCCTCCTCCTGCATATGCTGTGTAAATCCATTGGATGTTTGAGAATTTCCTTCCAGTGTCATCAGCAGCAGTTCCAGATTGGCATGACATGTATCGCACGCCAAAACATCATACATGGTCTGTCCCTGATGCATGACTATGGTTTTCCGCTGTTCTTTCCGCAGGATCATTTCAGCGTTTTCCACTTTTTGTTCCACCAGTTCCGACAGGGAAATACCCATTGCCTCTGCCAGCGTCGACAATATATTTAATGTAGGATTTCCCATGTTCCGTTCCAGCTGGCTCAACAACGCTGTGCTTAAATTGGTCTGTTTTGCGAAATCCCGTAAAGTCAGACCATTTTTCCGCCGATATTCCGCGATTTTCTCACCGATTCTGGTATTCTTCATCCATTTCACCTCCCCTTCCATTGTATAGCAGATCATACATATTTTCAATATATTTAATTTTGTTAAATTTATTGTATCCCGCATAGATTCATGCTATACTGGCACAAACGAAGGGAGGGGCTGGCATGTCCGCAAAACAACAATCCATATTGGCAAATCTGGGGCTGCTCTTAGCAGCCGCTATCTGGGGCGGTGGTTTTCTGGCAGGAAAATTCGCGCTGGCAGAATATCCGCCTTTTACCATACTGGCATTCCGTTTTTTGGGTTCTGCCCTCTGTTTAGGACTGATATTTTGCCGCAGTCTGCGGCATACCACTAGAAATGTTGCCAAAAAAGGACTGTTGCTGGGTATTTTGCAGTTTGTGGGGCTTTCTGTCCAACTGGCAGGTCTGGATCGCACAACGCCCGGCAAACAGTCTTTCCTCATTGCGTCTTATGTAATGTTTGTTCCTTTTTTGAGCTGTTTTTTATTGAAAAAACGGCTGAACAGCCGAGAAATGCTGGCTGCCCTTTTGACATTGGCTGGCATTGGATGCATCAGCCTCAACGAAAGCCTGACCATTGGGCTTGGCGAAGGACTTTCCATTGGATTTGCTTTCCTCTTTGCTTTGCAGATTGTATTGGTGGGCATTTTTGCCAGAAACGAGGACCCGATCCGCCTGTCCTTCTTTCAGTTTCTTTCCGCAGGGGTATTGGCAGCCGTCACCACTGTTCTGACAAAGGGGATTCCGCAGAGCTGTTCTCTTTTGACCTTTGGCAGCCTGCTGTATCTGATCATACCAAACACTGTTCTGGCTTTTACCATCCAGAATGTGGCACAGCGTTATACCTCTGAAACAGCGACCGCTATCCTTCTTTCTCTGGAATCCTTGTTCGGATTTCTCTTTTCCGTGTGGTTTCTGGCAGAACCTGTCACACCGAAAGTGATACTAGGCTGTATACTGATTTTCGCCGCGGTACTGCTTTCCAAAATAGACGCGGCACAATTTCTGAAAAAACATCCGCCGGTAATGGCAAAAGAGGCACGCAAACCTTAAGGAAATGCCGATTTACACTGATTTTTGCAAAAAACACCCCATTTATGACACAGCATCTCCTGCTGTTCGATAAATGGGGTGTTTCTATTTCCAGATTACATATAAATAAGAAGATTTTCCACGGAAAAATTATTTGCTTTCCTGAAGCAGATGTTCTTCAATGATTTCCGCAGCGTCTGCCATACAGCCAGGACAGCTTCTCAAAACAACGCCTGTCCCCAGACCCTTCAGTTCACTGCAGAGGGTGGACTGGTTTTTTGCGGCGAATGCTTCACTCATAGGTTTGAATGTGTTGTAGCAGCTTACTTTTGTTTTGGGGTTTTCCAGATTAGCATCAGAAACTTTCAGACCAACCAGATAAGCCATGGCGGAAACAGCGCCACAAGTGCCCATAACCCCCATACCACGTCCAAAACACTCTACCGCACGGAATGCTTCTTTTTCATCTACGCCAAACAGATCGCTGTAAGCGCATGCCACAGCCTGTGCGCAGTTATAGCCTTTTTTATGATTTTCTTCTACTCGTTTTTGTCTTTCTGTCATTTGAATGCGCTCCCTTCATAAAAACATAGAAAAAAGGATACCGCCAGATGGGGTATCCTCTTAGATTGCTTGAAATTATAAGCTGTTTACCAGTTTTGTCAGAGAGGATTTCTTTCTCGCTGCGGAATTTTTGTGGTAAATGCCTTTGATATAAGCTCTGTCGATTGCGGAAGTTGCGCCTTTCAGTGCAACTGCAGCAGCGTCTTTGTCACCAGCGTTTACAGCTACGATTACTTTCTTCATTGCTGTTTTAACCTGAGATTTGATCATTTTATTTCTCAATGTTTTTTTGTTGATCACTTTGATTCTTTTCTTTGCAGATTTGATATTAGCCAATTTGCTTTCCTCCTAAAAATTCTTTTTTGTGGTTTTTTTCTTCGTCCGATATTTGGGGAATATCGCTTTTTCTTTACTACATATTAACCACCTTTGAGGACGGTACTCCTCCGACACGGTTGGGCATATTTTGTCATGCAAATAGCCCGTGGTTAATTCAACACCATATATTCTACCTGATGATTCCCCATAAGTCAATGAATATATTTCAAAACTGCGGAAAAAATAAGGGAAAATACAGGAAGACGGTGAAAATATGGAACGAAAAGACAAACAGACCACGGAAAAATTTACCGTACGGACAGATTTGGCCATTGAAGCCAGAGAAATGGCGCGGGAAGGACGGGAAGAAGCGGGAGAACCTGATGGTGTACAAGTGGAAACCTGTCATACGGAAGACTACGAACTGACCCGTGTCCATATTTTGACAGAACAGGGCAGTCAGACTATGGGCAAACCCATGGGCAGTTATATCACACTGGAAGCCAGAAAACTGAAAGAAAACGATCCAGAAAGCCACAGCAGCATCGCCGCAGTGCTTTCCAAAGAACTGCGGCATCTGGCAAAACCAAAAAAACATGGAACGGTGCTGATTGTCGGACTAGGCAACTGGAATATCACACCAGACGCTCTGGGTCCTAAAGTAGTCTCCCGGGTATTGGTCACCAGACACCTAAGGGAAACGCTGCCAGATGCCATGGCGCAGGCGGTTCGCCCTGTAGCCGCCGTAAGTCCTGGTGTTATGGGCATTACAGGCATTGAAACCGGAGAAATCGTTAAAGGTATCGTAGAAAAAATGCATCCAGACTTGGTCATTGCCATTGACGCACTGGCAGCCAGAAAGACCAGCCGTATCAATGCGGCTATCCAGCTTTCCGATACAGGGCTGGCGCCCGGTGCAGGTGTGGGCAATAAACGGAAAATGCTCAGTGAGGAAACATTGGGAGTACCTGTCATTGCCATTGGTGTGCCCACAGTGGTAGATGCCGCAACATTGGTCAATGATACCATGGATCGGATGTTAACAGAAATGCGGAACCAGACAGAGAAACAATCCCCCTTTTATCAAATGCTTATGGATATGGAATCGGAAGATAAATACCGCCTGATTACAGAACTTTTGACCCCCGCGGCGGAAAACATGTTTGTAACGCCCAAAGAAGTGGATGC
This sequence comes from Clostridia bacterium, assembly GCA_022786605.1. GTDB lineage: Bacteria > Bacillota > Clostridia > Lachnospirales > Anaerotignaceae > Anaerotignum. Next base: position 23,895 of record JALFWW010000014.1, read on the forward strand.
GGTGGTAGACCGGCTGGCAGACATCATCGCCAAAGCTGTTAATATGGCAATGCAGCCGGGATTAACGGAGGAAGATTGGAAACTGTTTGGCTAAAAAATATTGTTATTTAAGAATGAAAATCTGATGGGATTTTCATTCTTTTTTTGTTTCATCTGAAGAAAAATCCAACCCCTTCCCAAATAACAAACATTCTTTTTTAAGAAAAACGGAACAATTTCTTAATTTTTGCGTCATATCATTAAAATTGGCGGAAGAAAGCCCAATTCCTGCCTTTTCCAACGGGCAAACCCGGGGGGATTTCTTGCAAACAGCCGAATTTTGTAGTATAATTGCTAGAATAGTATGAGTATGAAAAGAAGGAGAATCCCATGGAAGAAGCTGCAATCGTATTGATGTTAAAGGAAAAAGAAAGTGGTTTTTTAACAAAAGAGCTTGGCTGCTACACCGTAAGCGGTAAGGAAAGTCTGCTGGATCGAATCTATGCCGAAGAAACAGCTGACGGTATCGTAGTGCACATGGCTCTGGGCTGCGAAAAAGAAGCGGAAGACTGGGAGTATGACGCGATTTTTGACTACTATGATGCGGATGCGCTGCAGGATATGGTGGATACTGTGGAGGAAGAAGAAGGTCATTTGAATCCGGTCTGGGTTGTAACATTTTCCTTCTTGGAAGAACCGGAAGCCATGGAACAGCGTCTGTCTGAGATTTTGCAGACCCATGACGCGGAACTGCAATCTGTTTATGCAGCCATTGTAGACAAAAAGGATGATTATTGTGAGCAATAAAAAATTCAGATCTGTCTGCCTGCTGGCGGGTGTCTGTGTTTTTCTGGTAAGCGGCTGTCATTTTGACGGCAAGGAAGAAGTGCCCAAAACAGACTCTCCCGAGCAGGACACACAACAAAATATAGAAACGAATCTTCCAGATGAGGATGTGACCGCAGAAGAAAATATCCCCATCGGCGCACCGGAAGAAAGTGAAGTGGGGCTCATTGCTCCCAGCATACATACAGAAGAAGAAAGTCCAAAAGCACCGGTGTCCAATCCAGCCAAAAGAGAACCTGTGGCGGACACCAAGCCTTTCTGGCAGAGCGAAAACACCATGCAGCTCAACAATCTGAAGTCTGTTGCCTCCGCCGGACAAAGCGCGTACAATGATCTGGGGACAAAACTGGGCTGGATCTGCAAAAACGGCAAACTCTACGCTTATTATACGGGACAGCCTGTCACAACAGATACATTGGTAAGCAATGGCTATCTGGAAAGCGGTCTGTCTGCCGATGATTATGAAATCCTTCTGATAAACGGCAGAGATTTGGCAGAATATGAAGGCGCGGAAGTGCCTGCGGAAAGTATGAATCTTTGTGTATTTGCCGCTTCCAAACAGGCAGACGGCACATATCTTTTGTCCTCCGCGGCAGGACGGGCTGGTCAGATTTCCTCCGTAAGCTATAACCGCTTGCTGGCAAGATATAACCAAAACCATGGCACCATGGGACGTCTTTCCTCCGCTTCTGCAGAATATGGCAGAATTTTGAACTTTGTAGGACTTTATGAAGGCAGTCTGGAAGACTATTTTGTAAGGGAAATCCGCAAAGACAATAAATACGCTGTCGTAACATTTTCCAGCAAGAAAAATACAGCGGATGTGAAACAGCATGTGCTGCGCAATGACAATAACTTCTGGGAAGTGGTATACACCAACCTGCAAAATGTGTATTATCCTGTCACCAGTATCAATCGTGCCCTCCCCGACTTCAATCCAGAACTTCTGCCGGATTATAATCTGGCGGTTTGGAAAAGCTATATTGTCCGCAGGGACCAGAATTTAGTCAATACCATGATTTCCAAACGCCTGATTACCGATGAAAGCCAGATTTACTATCAGTGCGGCACCGATCAGTATTTCTATATGGTGCTGACAAATGGCTCCCGTTATGTGGCTTATAAAATTGACGGCGTATGGCAGGTCACCCATGTCAACAGTGACTATGAAGCCAATAACTTTATTTCTGCCAGAACGGGACAGGATTATGGATTTATATTACTGGACGATTGACATGACGGCGGTTCGTACCAAAGGTATGGACTGCCGTTTTTATATCAGAAAGGAATGTGAGAAACTTGAAAAAAGCAAGTGGCGATACCGTCAAAACCAACGCCATGCGGCAGCTGGATGTGGCAGGTATTTCTTACCGCACCGCATCTTATGAATACGACGAAAACAATCTGTCTGGGCTTCACGCGGCAGAGCAGGTGGGAATTCCGGCGGAACAGGTATTCAAAACCCTAGTGACCCGCGGCGATAAAACAGGCATACTGGTTTTCTGTATTCCTGTGGATATGGAACTGGATCTGAAAAAAGCGGCAGCCGTTTCCGGCAATAAAAAACTGGAAATGACTCATGTCAAAGAACTGCTGGGACTAACAGGATATATCCGCGGCGGATGCTCGCCCATTGGTATGAAAAAAAAATATCCTACATTCATTGATGAAACAGCCATACTGTTTGATGAAATCGCAGTCAGTGCTGGTATGCGGGGCGAACAGATCATATTAAATCCTGAGGACCTCATCAGATTTGTGGAAGCAAAGGAAGCCGATGTAACAAAAGAAATGGAACCATAAACACCATTTTTTCCATATCATAAAACACCCCATTTGTGACGCCGTAAATACTGCGCAGCAAATGGGGCATTTATTAGAAAGCTTCGGCTTTCTTTTTTTATTTCTTTATTTTCACACTGTTTTTTAGAAAAAAAGCTGATTTTCCTTTCTGCCTGCGCAAACTTTTCCAAGTCTTTCTGTCAACGCAGAAATGGCTGCTTCCGGCAGACTTCTCGCCTTCTGAGTGCATACGCTGATGCAGCCCATGCAGGATACGCAAAGGTCTTTGTCCGTTGTTTTGGGATTCTCTTTGGGAATGGCACCCACGGGACAGTGTGTCACACATCTGCCGCAGCCCTTGCAGGCATCGGATACCATAGGTACCAAACCGCCTCCATGACGTTCCAGATAAGGTCTGTTGCCGGGCAGTTCCGCGCGTTTGGGCGCATCTGCCAGTTTTTCCCCAATTTCCTTGCCAAACGCCTGCAGCTGTGCCTGATCTTCCCCGTTTGGTCTGCCAGCGCCAAACTGATTCATAATGGAATGCTGTGTAACAGCGGCAACACCTGCCACCACCACAAATCCCTGTGCTTCTAAGGCATCCTGCAATTCCGCAAAGGTATCGTCAAAGGCACGATTGCCATAAGTCACCACTGCCACTGCCGCTGTGCCATTGCCACGAAGGTTTTTGATTCGTTCCAGCGCTGTCAAAGGTACTCTGCCCCCAAAGGATGGTACACCGCAGACCAGAACATCTTCCGCCCCCAGAGAAATTTCGGTTTCTGCCGCAGACAAAGGTGTCAGATCGGCTTCTTTTGCCATTTCCCCCATGCCACCTGCCACTGAACAAACGGCTGTTTTTGTGGTACCACAAGGGCTGAAATATACCGCTGTGATTTTTTTCATGTCTTCTCCCTCTTTTCTCTCAAATTCAAATTAATTTTATTATAAACCTTTTTTTCTTTTCCCACAACAAAAAAGCCCATGATAAATGAATAGTATTTTCCTTGGAATTATGGTATGATAAATGTGTAGCGGTATACCATTTTGTGGTTCCCATTTTAACCCTTGGGAGAGCTCCCATCAAAAGGAGGGATTTTATGGATTTTCAGGATATCATCATCAAAAAACGTGACAAACAAAAACTGACAAAAGAAGAAATTTCTTTCTTCATTCATGGCGTTACAGACGGTTCTCTGCCGGATTATCAGATTTCCGCCCTACTCATGGCCATTTTGCTCAACGGCATGGACGCGGAAGAAACGGCACAGATGACTATGGAAATGGCACACTCCGGCACATTGTTCGACCTGAGCAGTCTGCCTGGCTTCAAAGTAGATAAACACAGTACCGGCGGTGTTGGCGACACCACCACTCTGATTCTTGCGCCATTGGTAGCTTCTCTTGGTGTACCTGTGGTGAAAATGAGCGGTCGTGGTCTGGGCTTCTCCGGCGGTACCATTGACAAACTGGAATCCATTCCCGGTTTTCAGGTAGGCGTAACAGAAGAAAATGCACTGACTTATGGCAAAACCAGTCATTTGGTACTCATGAGCCAGACGGATAACCTGACTCCTGCGGACAAAAAACTCTATGCCCTGCGGGATGTAACAGGCACCGTAGACAGCATTCCCCTTATTGCCGCCAGCATCATGTCCAAGAAAATCGCTGCCGGAGCAGACGGCATCGTACTGGATGTAAAATGTGGCAGCGGCGCTTTTATGAAAACACAGAAAGACGCGGAAGCATTGGCACATATTATGGTAGAAATGGGACATCATGTAGGCAGAAAGGTCACTGCCATCATCAGCGGCATGGATCAGCCTCTTGGCATGTATATCGGCAATTCCTTAGAAGTCATGGAAGCCATGGAAGTCCTCAAAGGCAATGTGAAAGGTGACTTGCTGGAAGTTTCCCTGCTGTTGGGCGCCCATATGCTCCTTTTGGCAGGACGTGTCCAGACAGAAGCCGAAGGCAAAGCCCTGCTGCAGCAGCAAATTGACAACGGCGCAGGCATCGCCAAATTCCGGGAACTGCTTATCCAGCAAGGCGGGAATCCTGCCATCATCGAACAGCCTGACTTACTGCCCCTTTCCCCTTGTTCTCTGGAAGTCAAGGCAGAAAAAAGCGGTTATCTGACTCACATGGATACAGCCAAAATCGGGCGAGCATCTCAGGAAACTGGTGCAGGACGAGCTTTCAAGGAACAGCCTTTGGATTTTGGCGCAGGCATCATCACCAAAAAACGTCTCGGTGATTATGTTGAAACCGGCGAAGTGCTGGCAGTCATTTACAGTGCCACAGACAAAGTCTGTGCATCCGCGGCGGAAATTTTCCAGTCCGCACTGACCATCTCGTCAGAAAAAGCACCTCTGCCGCCATTGGTTTTGAACATCATTTCGGCATAAAGCAAAATTCATATAGAGCAAAATTCATATAGAGAAAGGAAGCGATTCATTTGAAAAGAGCAATTATTATTGTATTGGACAGCGTAGGAATTGGCGAACTGCCTGACGCGGCGGACTTCGGCGATGTCGGCAGCAATACCTTAGTAAATATCAAAAAAGCAAGACCCGAAACTTCTCTGCCCAACATGGCAGCACTGGGTCTGGGCAACATTCAGGGGGAAGACATCCACCTGCTGGGCAAGGTGGACGCACCCAAAGGCGCATACTGCAAACTGGGTGAAAAATCCATCGGCAAAGACACCACCACAGGTCACTGGGAAATCGCCGGCGTTCTGACAAAAGAACCCTTCCCCACTTTCACAGAAACTGGTTTCCCCAAAGAAATCATGGACAAATTTGAAGAAGCCATCGGCACCAAAACTCTGGGCAACTATGCCGCTTCCGGTACTGTCATCATTCAGGATTTAGGGGATGAACATGTAAAAACAGGTTATCCTATCATTTATACTTCCGCTGACAGCGTATTCCAGATTGCTGCCCACGAAGACGTGATCCCTGTAGACAAACTCTACGAAATCTGTGAAACAGCCAGAAAACTGCTGACAGGGAAATACGGTGTTGCCCGTGTCATTGCCCGCCCCTTCATTGGTACCAGCGGCAATTACACCCGTACCAAAAACCGCAAGGATTTCTCTCTGGAACCTACTGGCGTAACCATTCTGGACTTGGCGAAAGAAAAAGGCATGAACGTAACAGCCATTGGTAAAATCGAAGACATCTTTGAACACCGCGGCATGACACGCGCAGACCACACCACCAATAACAATGACGGGATCGAAAAGACCATTCTGTATACCAAAGAAGAATTTGAAGGCATTCTGTTCACAAACCTGGTAGATACAGACATGATCTATGGTCATAGAAATGACGTGGAAGGCTACGCAAAAGCACTGGAATACTTCGACAGCAAACTGCCGGAAATCATGGACGCCATGCATGAAGATGATATCCTGTTCATCACCGCGGACCATGGCTGTGACCCTACCACACCCAGCACCGACCATTCCAGAGAATACACCCCTCTGCTGGTATACGGCAAACATGTGAAAGAAGGCGTAGACCTTGGCGTGCGTAAATCCTTTGCGGACATCGGTCAGACCATTTCCGATTATCTGGGACTGGGCGCAAGCTTTGAAGCGGAAAGCTTCCTGAAAGACATTCTGAAATAATATTGGAGGCAGAAATGTATCACAATATAGAACAACATTATGAAAAAGGATTGTTGTGATATGAAAAAATATGAATGTACCATCTGCGGTTATATTTACAACGAAGCCAAAGGCGATCCCGAACATGGCGTTCCCGCTAAAACTTCTTAGGATAAACTGCCGGTATGCCCCCTTTGCGGTGTAGACAAATCTGATTTTAAAGAAAAATACTGATGCAATCAAAAAACCGAAAATTCCTTTTCACAGGAATTTTCGGTTTTCTTTTTTTGCTTTGTGATTATCTTTTGCTCATGTTATCAATGAGTTTTGTTTTCAGCTGTGTCAGCTTATCAGAAAGGTCTACAGGCACAATATGAGGATTATTCAAGCGCAGATGCTCGTCCCAAAGAGATGCCTTTTCCTGATCACAGTAAGCCTGAATGTCCATGGTGGCAGGGCTTTCATAAACCTGTTTGCCATCCACGAAAATAGGAACCAGCAGTTCTCTGACTCTGTATGTGCCAGGTTCCAGACGCATATTTTTCCATTTTGCGTTGCTGTCATAGATTGCCAGTGGTTTGCTTTCATCAATGGTTTCATCGTCCAGTGCGATCAGATCGGCTTTGATCTTGCCTGTGGATTTTTCGTAAATACGGAATACTTTCTTGATACCGGGGTTTGTAACTTTTTCCGGGTTATTGGACAGTTTGATCTTGGGAATGAATTTGCCGTTGTCATCTTCTTCCGCCGCCAGTTTATACACACCGCCAAAGGCAGGGCAATCATCACTGGTGATGAGTTTTGTGCCAACGCCCCACAAGCTGATTTTCGCCCCCTGAAGTTTCAGGCTGGCAATGAGGTTTTCATCCAAGTCACTGGACGCGCTGATAACAGCGTCAGGGAAACCAGCTTCTTCCAGCATTTCTTTCGCTTTCTTGGACAGATAAGCCAAGTCGCCGCTGTCCAGACGAATGCCGTAGTTTTTCAGTTCAATGCCTTTTGCCTGCATTTCCTTGAATACTTTGATGGCGTTTGGCACACCGGATTCCAGTGTGTTGTAAGTGTCTACCAACAGCAGGCAGGCATTGGGGAACAGACGAGCGTATTCCCGGAACGCTGTCAGTTCATCGGGGAAACTCATAACCCAGCTGTGGGCATGGGTACCTTTTACAGGCACACCAAACTGTTTGCCTGTCAGCACATTGCTGGTACCGCAGCAGCCGCCAATAACAGCCGCTCTCGCACCCAGAGTACCTGCGTCAGGTCCCTGTGCGCGGCGCAGACCAAATTCCATAACGGGATCACCCTGTGCAGCCCAAACCACACGAGCCGCTTTTGTAGCGATCAAACTCTGGTGGTTGATGATGTTCAGCAGCGCTGTTTCCACCAGCTGGGCTTCCACGATGGGCGCTTTTACACGCATCAAAGGTTCATGAGGGAATACCACAGTACCTTCGGGGATGGCGTAAATTTCACCTGTAAAACGAAAATCTTTCAAATACGCAATGAAGTCTTTGGAGAACAGTCCCAGACCTTCCAGATATGCAATATCATCTTCTGTAAAGCGCAGGTTGCGAATATATTCAATTGCCTGCTGCAGACCTGCCGCAATGGCATAACCGTTGCCGCTGGGATTTTTTCTGTAGAACAAATCGAATACTACCTGCTTTTTGTAAGAACCTGTTTCAAAGTAGCCCTGCATCATGGTCAGTTCATACAAGTCCGTCAGCAGTGCCAAATCTCTACCTTCCATTTTAATCTCCTTTACTTTTACGACAGAAACAACTGCCTGTACTTTCATAAACAGTTTGATTATACACAACTTCTCCAAAGAAAGCAAATAAATTCAGGCTTTTTTTGTAATCTGCATACAAAATCCGCAATTTTACCCCATTTTTTCTGTAAAACCACCTGTATTTACACCATTTTATGTATACAGTCTGCAAGTATACAACATACTTGCATATTTTGCAGGAAAAAGTGCAAAAAGGGCTTTACAAATTTTTAGGCACAATATATAATAACTCTCGTGAATAGCAAAAACACTTTGACGGAGAGAGTATACCATTTCTGTTCATGCTGACAGAGAGCCGGGGACAGGTGAAAGCCCGACGCAAGGAAACGGTAGAAAATCACTCCTGAGTGGCAGACCGAACGGTTTTACCAAGTAGACTCTGTCGTGTCCCGCGTTAAGGGAACGCATCATAATGGTGATGCAATAAGGTGGACGGTCTTTTGTGCCGTCAAATCAGGTGGTACCGCGAGCCCATTCGTCCTGTGTGACGGATGGGTTTTTTTAATTGGTATCACATAGAAAGAAAGAACAAAACCAAAGGAGGAATTAATATGTACGACAAAGTGCCTACCAATCTGAACTTTGTGGAAAGAGAAGTTCAGACAGAACAGTTCTGGAAAGAACATGACATCTTCGGCAAGAGCATCAAAGCAAGAGAAGGTGCTCCTGTATTTACTTTCTATGATGGTCCCCCGACAGCAAACGGCAAACCTCATATCGGCCACATCATCACAAGAGCGGTCAAAGACCTGATCCCTCGTTACAAAACAATGAAAGGCTACAAAGTTCTGAGAAAAGCTGGTTGGGATACCCACGGTCTGCCTGTTGAACTGGAAGTTGAAAAATCTCTGGGTCTGGACGGCAAACCTCAGATCGAAGATTACGGCGTAGAACCCTTCATCGGCAAATGTAAAGAAAGTGTTTGGACTTACGAAAAAGAATGGCGTGCCATGAGTGACCGTGTTGGTTTCTGGGCTGACATGGATCATCCTTATGTTACTTACCATAACGAATATATCGAATCCGAATGGTGGGCACTGAAACAGATCTGGGACAAAGGTCTCCTTTATAAAGGTCACAAAGTTGTTCCCTACTGCCCTCGCTGCGGTACTGCCCTTTCTTCTCACGAAGTAGCTCAGGGCTATAAAGATGTAAAAGAAACATCTGTTATCGCAAAATTCAAAGTAGAAGGCAAAGAAAACGAATACTTCCTGGCTTGGACAACAACACCCTGGACACTGCCTTCCAACGTAGCTTTGACAGTCAATGCAGACGAAACTTACGCAAGAGTTAAATATCAGGACTATGTTGCTATCATGGCAGAAGCTCTGCTGGATACCATCCTGGGCGAAGGCAACTACGAAGTTCTGGAAACCATGAAAGGTAAAGAACTGGAATACATGCGTTATGAACCCCTGTTCTCCTTCCTGGAAAACGACCCGAAAGCTTTCATCGTAACATGCGACTCTTACGTTACACTGACAGATGGTACTGGTGTTGTACACTCCGCAGGCGCATTCGGTGAAGACGACGCTCGTGTATGTAACGCTTACAACGTACCTTTCCGTCAGTATGTAGACGACTCCGGTAACATGACAAAAGAAACCGGTCCTTTTGCAGGCATGTTCGTCAAAGACGCTGACCCTAAGGTAATCGAATATATGGAACAGGACGGTTCCCTGTTCGCGGCAATCCCCTTCGAACACAACTATCCTTTCTGCTGGAGATGTGATACGCCACTGATCTACTACGCAAGAAGCACATGGTTCATCAAAATGACCGCTCTGCGTGACAATCTGGTTCGCAACAACCGCACCATCAACTGGTATCCCGATAACATCAAAGAAGGTCGCTTCGGCAACTTCCTGGAAAACGTTATCGACTGGGGTCTGTCTCGTGAAAGATATTGGGGCACACCACTGCCTATCTGGGAATGCGAATGCGGTCACAGACACACCATCGGCAGCATTGCGGAACTGAAAGAAATGTCTCCTGACTGCCCTGAAAACATCGAACTGCACAAACCTTTCATCGACGCCGTTCACATCACATGTCCTGAATGCGGCAAGCTGATGACAAGAGTACCTGAAGTAATCGACTGCTGGTTCGACAGTGGTGCAATGCCTTTCGCACAGTGGCATTATCCCTTCGAAAATCAGGATATCTTCAAAGAAAACTTCCCTGCTGACTTCATCAGTGAAGCTGTTGACCAGACTCGTGGCTGGTTCTACACACTGCTGGCAGTAAGCACACTGCTCTTTGACTGCGCACCCTTCAAGAACTGTATCGTTCTGGGTCACGTTCAGGATAAGAACGGTCAGAAGATGTCCAAACACAAAGGCAACGTTGTTGACCCTTGGGATGCTTTGAACAAACAGGGTGCTGACGCCGTTCGTTGGTACTTCTACGCAAACAGCGCGCCTTGGCTGCCTAGCCGTTACTACGACGAAGCTGTAAGCGAACTGCAGAGAAAATTCATGGGTACACTGTGGAACACATACGCATTCTATGTGCTGTATGCGAACATCGACCAGTTCAACCCTACAGAACACAAACTGGAATATGACAAACTGTCTCCTATGGACAAATGGATCCTGTCCAAGCTGCAGACACTGAATAAATACGTTGACGATTGTCTGGAACACTACAAACTGACAGAACCCGCAAGAGCAATGGCAGAATTTGTAGACGATCTGTCCAACTGGTATGTAAGAAGAAGCCGTGAACGTTTCTGGGCGGAAGGTATGGAACAGGATAAAGTAAACGCTTACATGACTCTATTCACTGTACTGGATACCATGGTAAAACTGGCAGCTCCTTTCACACCTTTCATCGCAGAAGAAATCTATGGCAACCTTGTAAGAAACGTAGACGCTTCCGCTCCCGAAAGCGTACACCTGTGCGACTGGCCCGCATACCATGCGGAATGGGTTGACACAGAACTGGAAGAAAACATGGACTTCGTACTGAAAGTCGTTGTAGAAGGCCGTGCGGCAAGAAACGCTGCAAACCTGAAAAACCGTCAGCCTCTGGCTATGATGTATGTAAAAGCAGAAAAAGAACTGCCTGAAATGTACCGCGACATCATCACAGACGAACTGAATGTGAAAGGCATCACTTTCACAGACGACGTGGAAGCATTCACCACTTACACATTCAAACCTCAGCTGCGTACACTGGGTAAAAAATACGGCAAACTGGTACCCGCTATCGGCGCTTACCTGAAAGAAGTAGACGGCTCCGCTTTCATGGCCACTCTGCGTGCAGACGGCAAAGCAACATTCACTGTTGAAGGTGAAGAAGTTGTTCTGGAAATGGACGACGTACTGGTTGACACTGCTGAAAAAGACGGTTTCGTATCCAGTGGTGACAACACTCTGACCGTTGTTCTGGACGGCAACCTGACACCTGAACTGGTAGAAGAAGGCTTCGTTCGTGAAATCGTAAGTAAAGTACAGACCATGAGAAAAGAAGCTGACTTCAACGTAACAGACCGCATCCGTGTTTACCATGACGGCAACGCGAAGATCGCTGAAGTACTGGCTGCAAACGATATCTCCGCAGACGTTCTGGCTGTAGAAGTTGTCGCAGGTAAAGGCGGCGAATACACCAAAGAATGGAACATCAACGGTGAAAAAGTAACCCTTGGTGTAGAAAGAGTTTAATCTCTCATAGATTCCAGATACAAAAGAGAAAATAGCCAAACCATACGAAAGAGAAAGTCATAAAAACATTTTACAAAAGATAAAACACGGATTTCCGTGAAAGAATTTACAAAAGAAAAGTATTCTCAAGTACAAAAGCCAAATATATAAAATATTGTAGACATACAAAAAGCTCAGATTTCATATCTGAGCTTTTTTTCTGCTATTTTCAATCTTATCCATACAGAAGTGTCCGTAGGGGCAGCATTTCCTCATACCACATCTGCTGTTCCCGATCATAAAACTTCGTATCGGAATTAACTGCAAAGGGAATGCCTGCCTCATCCAGACTTTCTGTCATATACGCCGCGAATACGCATTGTTCCGCAATGGAATAATTGTCACCGTCATTATAATCTCCCGGCATCCACGCACCTACCCAGACAGGAATACCTGTTTTCGCCTGCCACTGAAGTGCCAGCTGAATCTTATCCTGAATCAACTGCTTCTCCTCTGCTGTTCCTGTTGTCCATAACTTCTTTTCATTGGTCTTGCTGGGACCTGCGGCGTAAAAATGCCATTCAGCCATCAAATATCCATTATGGTCTTTGGGAATTTCCAATTCACGGAGATATGCCGCATCAGAACGAAGGCGTGGTGAAATCATGATAATTCTTTCAGGATTGGTTTTTCGGATTTCTGTCACAGCTTCCCCAAAGTAATCATTGAGCCGTTCAGAATCCTGATTCAGTTCATCGGTGGCTTCAATGAGCAGATCAAATGAAAGCAGATAAGATGTATCCTCAAAATGCTCTGCCATTTCCTTCCACCATTTCACTGCTTTTTTCATATTTTTATCGCTAGGGTCATTTTTGAAATCATCTGCCTGATAAGCAATGATGGGAATGATGCCATATTCTAAGCAATCTTCCACCTGTTTATCCAGACCTTCCAGCAGTTCCGGTGTAATATCATCAGCAATGCGGATACGCACATGGTCTACCCCTGCTGCCGCAAAATCAGCCGCTGTTTTTTCTGTATAGGTTTCTCTACCCTGATTGGTCTTGCTCCAGTCCACATCCATGCCATGTCCCAGCATATCCTGATACGCGCTGGGTGCAATGGGTGTCTGACCGGAAACGTCTGCCGTCGTTACAGAAATTTTATTAGCCGCATCGTCCCATGCTACAGAAAATCCCAAAGCATCCGCTAAATCGCGCAATTTGAAATAGGTATAGCCTTCTATGCGATATGTATCGAAGGTTTGACTTTCTCCAGATAAAATCACTGGCGTTTTTGTCTCCACCGCTTCCTGCGTTGTTTGACTAATCTTCGGCACAGAGCCCGTATATGCTTTTCCCTTTTCCAGAAGAATGGTCTGGGCAGACGCATCCCAGCCCACATCAAAGGGTATTTCTTTTGACATGAGAGATGCCAGTTCTCGAAGCTGGAAATAAGTATTTCCCCCAATATTGCAGACACTTTGCAGTGTTTGGTCTGTTCCGTTGATTTCCAAGGACACTTTCGCCGGCTGTGCCGCTGCGCCATATGCGATGGTTGGCATTGCCATCACAAGACTCAATCCTGCCAATATTCCTTTGCAATGTTTCATTGCTTTCCCTCCTCTTTTGTTTTTCCCCTATTCAGACGCAGATTTTCCGAAAAAGTTCTGCTTTTTCCATAAAATAGAAGCCAGAATGAACACATTCTGACTTCTGTTCTGATTTTATGCAATTACTGCTCTTTGATGATACCGTTCTGGTACGCATAGAGGAGCTTTTCCAGTTCGTCAATGCTTTCCTGAAGCTTCTTACCGATGTCTGTATCTCTCACACGGATACGATCCTGAGTATACTGAAGCGCTACTGTAGAGGACAGGATGTCCTTTTCTTCCGCAATGGCAACTTCTGTGGATACGAAAGGTTCGTGGCTAACCAGCACCATACCATGAGAGTTGTAAATCAATGTATAGCCTGCGATACCTGTTACCTTCTGATATGCTTTGGCAAAACCGCCGTCAATGACGAACAACTTGCCGTTTGCCTTGATGGGACTTTCCCCTTTCACCACTTTGACGGGCACATGACCATTGACGATGTGAGAAGTATCCGGGTCAAGTCCGAAGGATTCCAGCACATAACGGCAGATACTTTCCTCATTACGCAAGGTATAGTAAGGGTTGCTGACTTCCTTATGGGTAGTCTTATCATCAATGAAATACCGCTCGAAGGTAGTCATTTTCTTTTTGCCGAACAGTGGAGAATCTTCCCCACACCACAGATACCACATGATATCCATACACTGACGTTTCGCTTCGGAATGAGGCTTATTGAAATATGCTTCTCTGGCTGTCCGTTCTACAGCATCCAAATAATCTTTGCCTTTGTATTTTTTGCCCCGGAATGTAACGGTTTTCAGTGTACCGTCGTCATTCATGGGAATACCGCCGTGGAACAGCAGGTTGGAGTTGAAGATATTATACATGGCACCTTTGCTGTAAAGCACACGGATATGTTCCTGCAATTTTTCACTGTTTACGAAAGAAGATTTGACTTTGTCCATTACTTCCTGTTCTTCTTCCGTCAGGGCATAAGGGTCTTTGGGGTCTACGGTGGGGAAATTCATGTCGTTCATTTCATATTCCACACCTTCGATGTTGATGGTGCCTTTTTCAAAGTCGATCTTATCCAACAGCAGTCTGTTTTCCATGTGGAATTCCGGATGACGTTTGATGATCTGGGCTTCCATTTTCCACTGCAAAATAGAAATGGCTTTATGCATTTTAGCGATAAGCTGGAAATCCTTGTCACTCAATGCCCCTTCTGTACCTTTGGGCGCAAACTGTGTGCAGGGGTCATCAGCGTAACAATCCATGGCAAATGTTGCCAGAGGGATCAGGTTGATACCATAGTCTTCTTCGATGGTATCTAAGTTAGCGTAGCGGGTCTGGATACGCAGCACATTACAAATGAGTGCCTGACATCCTGCCGCTGCCCCCATCCATGCGATGTCGTGGTTCCCCCACTGGATGTCTACAGAGTGATAATGTTCCAGAATATCCATGATGGCTGCCGCATTGGGACCTCTGTCATAAATATCCCCAATGACATGGAGGGTATCAATGGCAAGGCGCTGAATCAGGTGGCACAGGGCTGTGATGAAGCGGTCTGCCTGATCCAGATCAATGATGGTGCTGATGATTTCGTTATAGTACATCTCTTTATCTCTGCTCACGTTATCCTCGTGGAGCAGTTCTTCCAGTATGTAAGCAAATTCCTTGGGCAGCGCTTTTCTGACTTTGGAACGGGTATATTTGGAAGAAACCACTTTGCAGATGGTGACAAGACGGTGCAGGGTGATTTTATACCAGTCGTTCATATCATCTTCTGTTTCCGCCATCTGTTCCAATTTCTTTTCGGGATAATAGATCAGCGTTGCCAGAGATTTCTTTTCACTTTCCCGCAGACTTGCGCCAAAAATGGCGCTGATCTGGTTTTTGATAACGCCGGAAGCGTTGCGGAGTACATGGCTGAAAGATTCCACTTCCCCATGAATATCAGAAACAAAGTGCTCTGTCCCTTTGGGCAGGTTCAAAATTGCCTTCAGGTTCATAACCTCTGTGGCTGCGCTGTTGATATTTTTATATTGTTTGGATAATAACTGTAAATACTTCAGTTCTTCTGCTGTAAATCCGTCTTTCCCGGAATACATAAATGCCCCACCTGCCATTTCTTAGATTTGGTTATTGTTATAAGCCGATTATACCACAGGGACTTAGAAAAATCCACTGTGTGTGACGGAAAATGTCCCACGAAAATTCATGGTTAGGAATCCCATTTTCCCTGTCTATTGTATACAAAAAATCATTTTTTCAGAGTAGATTTTCCTTAAGAATAAATGATAGCCAGAATCCTTTTCATTATAAGAATTCTGGCTATATCTGTTTTCTTTATGACGCAATTCCGACGAAAGCTTCTTCCTTTTTATTCCGCTTTTTCCTCTTCTGTCTCCTGCACTTCTTCCGGTTCCTGCAAAGACGCCATACCAAAGAGCCCAGATTCCCGATTCAGGAACAAGATGGCTGTCGCGCTGACTGTAAATCCATGTGTCAAATATGTGATACAGGTATAAACGCAGTTGAGCGCAAAATGATCAGGGAACAGCATGAAGATCAATGATAAAATAGAATTCCAGCAATACGAGATGGCTGCCAGTATAATCAAAAATCCGAATGTCCGCCACCATCTGCTGCGAACCAGCACACGGCTGTGTCCCAGTGCGTCAACGCTCCGTCTGCCGCCCAGCGCGATGCAGTACAGATACAGGCACCATACAACGCCCAGATAAATGCCAGGAATCACCAGAAATGTTCCCAACAAAAACAGAATCATATACACAATACCAACTTTCACCACAACGGGTTCCAGTGACATTGCTTCCACAAACGCTTTGCTGGCTGAAACACGTCTGCCTTCCAGCCGCCATTTGGCAGCCTTTGCCACACCAATGGTAAATATGGCTTCCAAAAATACTGTCACTGCCATGAGCAGTATATTATTTGTCATCATTTGCTGCATCAAAGTGACCGACTCTTGGGGCGATAACACCATGTTTCTTTCTGACACCTGCTCCGCAAGCTCCATCAGGCTCAATACCCTGCCTTGGATTAATGTCAGCAAAATACTAAGGGGCAAACCAATAACGATCATCCCAGCAATAATCACTTTTATATTTTCCTTAAACAGCCGCATGGCAATTGCCATAATTTCATTCCATCGTAATTCCCGGCTGTACACCAGCCGCTTGATTTCTTCCATAATATAAAATTCCTCCATCGTGATATAAGAAGTATTATACATGGTTTCTTTTCATTTGTCAGCAGATTTCCTCCTTGTAAAGATTAAAGTTTTCCGATAAAATGACTATTATAACTTTCAAAAAGGATCGTGATAGAAATGGACTTTACAAATAAAACCGTGCTGGTCACCGGTTCCTCCCGGGGCATTGGCAAAGCCATGGCATTTGCCTTTGGACGAGCAGGTGCAAGGGTTGTACTGAATGCCTCCCGCAGCAAAGACCAGCTGAACCAAACAAAGAAAGAAATGGAAGAAATGGGCATTGCCTGCATGGCAATCTTGGCAGATGTTTCTGACTACAACGCCTGCAAGGACATGTTCCTGCAAATTCAGGACGCCTTTGGCCCTGTCGATATTCTGGTAAACAATGCTGGTATTTCTCATATCGGCTTATTCACAGATATGACGCCAGAACAGTGGCAGCATGTGCTGGACGTGAACCTTGGTTCTGTGCTGAACTGCACCCATCTGGCAGTGCCTGCCATGGTACATAACAAAACAGGTGTGATCCTGAACATCTCCTCCATGTGGGGAGAAGCTGGAGCTTCCTGCGAAGCTGTCTACTCCGCTTCCAAAGGCGGCATCAACGCCTTCACAAAAGCCATGGCAAAAGAGCTGGGTCCCTCTGGCATCCGGGTCAACGCCATTGCCTGCGGTGTCATCGACACAGAAATGAATGCCTGCTTTTCTGAAGGAGAACGGGCAGAATTGGCAGAAGAAATCGCCCTCATGCGTTTTGGCAAGCCGGAAGAAGTGGGCAGATTCGCCCTTACCCTCGCCAGCGAAAGCGCTTCTTTCCTGACAGGGCAGATCATCACACTGGATGGAGGGATGTTATGAGTCAGAAACCATATAAAGCATTATTTTTCGACGCCGATAAAACACTGCTGGACTTTGTCGCCGCGGAAAAAAAGGGGCTGGAACGTGTTTTTGAAAAAAACGGTATCACCCTTACAGACGAAATCCGTAGTTTCTATCTGGAAATGAACGGTCAGCTTTGGGAGAGCTATGAACGAGGTGAAATTCCCCGAGATACCGTTCTATTTACTCGTTTTGGCAGAGTATTCAAGCGCTTTGGCATTGACGCTGACGGTGTTGCCTTTGAGCATGACTACCGAAAAGAACTGGATAAGGGGCACGACCTTATGGAAGGTGCCATGGAACTGGTGCAGACCCTTGCGCCTCTTTATGAGTTATACATCGTCACCAACGGTACCACAGAGACCCAGTACAAACGTCTGGGGGATTCGGGACTTTCTCCTTATTTCAAGGACATTTTCATTTCCGGCGAAATCGGCAGCCGCAAGCCCATGAAAGCATTTTTCGACCACTGTTTCGAAAAAGCGCCACACCTTGCCCCCAAAGATGTGCTTATCATCGGAGATTCCCTTTCCTCTGATATTCAGGGCGGGAATAACGCAGGTATCGACGCCTGCTGGATGAATGCGGAAAACAAAATCAACGACACCAACGCCGTACCTACATATGAAATCCATAAACTGGCAGAATTATATAATATTTTAGGTATCTCTAAAAAATAAACACAAAAGGCAGAAATCTCTTGGATAATCTCTTGAGATTCCTGCCTTTTTTATAGATTTTATTTCTTAGGAAAGCTTCTGTCCGCAGCCAGAGCAGAAACGATCGCCTGCATTGACTTTCACGCCGCAGGAAGGGCAAAAAGCTGCCACTTCCAATTTCTGTCCACAACCGGAGCAGAATTTATCTCCATCCTGTACTGCCGCACCACAGGAAGGACAATGTTTTCCTCCTGCTGGCTGCTGAGCAGGTTGCTGTGTGGGCTGCTGCATGCTTTGCATCATCTGCTGTGCCATCTGCATGCCTGCTGCCATCCCAAAGCCCATGCCTGCTGTACTGCCGGCTGCGCCGCCGGGCTGATCCAGACCATCTGCCAGTTTGCCCTGCTGGTAGCGGTTCATATCCCCTACCATCTGATAGCCTGCCGCTGCATTGATCTTTTCCTGAATTTCCTGAGGATAGCTGAAGCTGGAAATCTGCATGCCTGTGACAGTCATACCCATTTTCAGCAATTCCATATCCAAATCTTCCTGCATGCCTTTGCCGATATCATAGGCACTAGCCTGCAAGTGGAACATATCTTTGCCTTCTCTGCCAATCCACTTCATGAGAAGCTGATCCAAAATGCTCAGTACTCTTGTTTTCACATCATCCACAGAGTATGTATCTTTTACGCCTGCGATGGTGTCGATGAGGCGCACATAATCAGAAACCTTCATCTGGAAAGTACCGAAAGCACGGACAGGCAGTCCGCCGGGCAGACCTGCGCAAGGGAGCATCACAGCGTTTTTGGTGCCCCATTTCACGGTAAATTCCTTTGTATTGACAAAGAGCACTTCCGCACGGATGCCGCTGTTAAAGCCAAAGGAAAAGCCTTTGAGAGTACTCAGAAAAGGAATGATCTGAGATTCAATGTCAAAAGAGCCTTCATCCTGAAAAATCCCTTCGATCTTTCCGTTATACAGGAAAATGGCATCCTGTCCCGGGCGGATGATAAGGCGGCTGCCTTTTTTGATCTCGTCATTATGCCATTTATGAAAAATCACGGTGTCGTCGCTTTCCTGCCACTCCACCACATTGCGAAATTCATTGCCGAAAAGTCCCATCGATCACATTCCCCCTATCATTTGCCCAGCTTTGCCTTCAGCGCTGCCAATTCGTCTTCCACGCCGCTGTCCTGCACTGCCCCGACATCATCATATTTTGCCATCAAATCAGCCATATCGTCTTTTTTGGTGTTCAGTTCCGCAGCTGCTTCCGCCTCGTCCAGCTTCCGATTCAGCTTTTCTTCCAGTGCGTCAAAGGCTGCCAGAGAGCTGCCGCCCAGATCGGACTTGATTTCGTTTGCTTTCTGCTGGGATTTCACCATAGCCGCTTTGGCACGGATAGCCGCTTTTCTCTCTTCCACCTGTTTCAACTGTTCCGTGAGTTTATCATGCATTTCACGCATTTTTGCCCCATTGGCTGCCGCCAGATCCCATGCGCCTTTCAGACTTTCCAGATTGGCTGCCTTTGCCGCTTTTTCAGACAGGAAAACCTTTGCGTCGGTGTCATTGCCAGCCAAAACGGCTTTTTCTGCGTAACGCTGGAGTTTTTCCACTTCTGCCACGCCTTCATCATAAGCACGTTTGGCGCGTTTTTCCTCTGCCATGACGGAAACGGTTTCCGCCTTTACTTCACCCAGATCTTTTTCCAGATCTCTGGCAAGCTGGTCTGCCATTTTTACAGGGTCTTCCGCTTTATCCAACAATGCGTTGATGTTTGCTTCCATAATGGTTTTAAATCTGCTCAAAATACCTGCCATGTTTCTTCCTCCTTGATACTAAAAAAGTGATCATACCTTATCGAAACAACGCCCCTTTTGAAACAAAAACTTATCTTTCCCCTAATTTCAGGCCGGGATTTGCGTTCAGGTCGAAGCCATCCCGCACCCCTGCCATATATTCATAATAGGCTGCACAACCAATCATTGCCGCGTTATCAGTGCAGAGAATGGGAGAAGGGATACTCAGATAGAATCCTTCTTTCTCGCAGGCTTTCCGCATGGTTTCCCGCAGAGCGGAGTTGGATGCAACGCCCCCTGCCATGGCAATCTGCTTCACGCCTCTTTCTTTCGCCGCATGGATGGTTTTTTCCACCAGAACTTCCACCACAGCCTGCTGGAAGCTGGCTGCAATATCTTCTGGTACAATAGGCTCGCCCATCATTTTCTGTTTATTCACATAGTTCAGCACGGCGGATTTCAGACCGCTGAAACTGAAGTCGTAGCTGTCTTCCTCCAGAAATACACGGGGGAATTTCACAGCATTTGGATTGCCTTTTTTGGCTGCCGCGTCGATTTTCGGACCGCCGGGATATCCCATGCCGATGGCACGGGCAACTTTGTCATAAGCCTCACCAGCGGCGTCATCTCTGGTTCTGCCCAAAATTTCATACTTACCGTAATCGGACACATACACCAGATGGGAATGACCGCCGGAAACCACCAGCGCCATATAAGGCGGTTTAAAATCCTTATTTTCAATATAGTTTGCACAGATATGTCCTTCGATATGGTGAACGCCCACAAGGGGTTTATTTGCCGCAAAGGCAAGGGCCTTAGCTTCTGCCAGACCTACCAGCAGCGCACCCACCAGACCGGGACCATAAGTCACACCAATGGCGTCAATGTCCTCCAATGTGACGCCTGCTTCCTGCAAAGCCTGTGTGATGACACCGTCGATAGCTTCGATGTGTTTCCGGGATGCGATTTCCGGCACCACGCCGCCATACAAAGTATGCAGGGCAATCTGTGACGAAATGATATTGGAAAGCACCTCTCTGCCGTTTTTCACAACAGCGGCGGCAGTTTCGTCGCAGGAGCTTTCCACTGCTAAAATCAATATATCTTTTTCCATATTTTATCCTTCCTTCGGGAAATACAATGTTGTCATTTTCCTCTCTTCCCCCAACAGGGTATTGGGGAAAATATCTGTGGCATTCTGCAAAAATTCTGCCGGTTCCTGCAGGGCTGGGCTGAAATGAGTGAGCCAGAGTTCTTCCGCTTCGGCAAACTTCGCCAGTCTTGCCGCCTCTGAAAAGAGCATATGCTTATGCTCCAAAGCCTTTGGTTTCTTTTCTTCTTCCCCATACATGCCTTCGCAGATGAAAAGCTGCACGCCTTTTGCAAAATGCGCCAATCTGTCTACAGGACGGCTGTCTGTGCAGTATGCCATGGCAATGCCCGGACGTTCTGCCCCCAGTACCATATCCGGCGTATAGGTTTTGCCCTCAAATTCCACAGCGCCTTCCTTCTGCAGTTTGCCCCAGAGAGGTCTGGGCAGTCCCAGTTCTTCCGCTTTTTGGGGGTCGAATTTTCCACGGCGTTTTACGTCGATGCGGTAAGCGTAGCAGCGCACCATATGATCTGCCTGACAGAAAGAAACTTCAAATTCTCCCAAACGCAGAGGATTGGGGGTATCTTTTCCCAATTCAATCAATTCCAAGGGGAAAGGCAGTTCCGGCGCGATCCGCCGCAGACCTTCCACAATATAAGTCAGTCCCTGAGGACCAACCAGTTTCAAAGGCTCCGTTCTGCCTGCATTGCCAATGGTCAACAGCAGACCGGGAAGCCCGGAGATATGATCCGCATGAAAATGGGTAAAGCAGATGGCGTCAATATTCTTGAAACCCCATCCCTGCATTTTCATGGTTACCTGTGTGCCTTCGCCGCAGTCAATGAGCATCATGCGCCCATTGAGCCGCGCCGCAAGAGACGTAAGAAAACGTCCCGGCATGGGCATCATGCCGCCTGTTCCCAATAAGCAAATATCTAACATTCCCGTTCTCCTTTGTATTTTCTATTCAAACAAACTTACTCATGGTATATGATACCGCAAAGTGCTAAAAAACACAAGAGAAGCGTCCGCCTGCCCTCTGCTTTTGGATTCAAAAAAGCGGAAGACCTGCCCTTTGCAAACCTTCCGCCATTTGACCATTGATTATGCGTTAGAGGCTTCTACCAAAAATTCACCATATGCCACATAAGTGGTAGGGGTATCTTTGCTGTAAGCCTTTGTCTGTTCCAGATTGAAGAATGTCATATCCTCGCCTTTGCCTTCCAGATACTGATAAGGCACTGCCACACGGTATTTTCCAGGGGTCATGCTCTTTTCCCACTGCCAGAAGGTAAATTTCCGATCCCGTTTGCCGTCTGTGGGACCGCCTGTGGGGATACTATAAGTATCTGTATTCACATAGACTTTGGAATCAGGCTCTACCTTATTCCAGTTATGCCCATCCCATTTTTCCAGCCAAAATTCATCAGATGCGTAGAACACGGCATTTTCTTCGTTTTTCCACTGCATTTGCAGGCTCATGGTTTCTTTATCAAAACTGCCTTTCGGCAAAAGGGAAACGTGGGGCATTCTGGCAGAAGTCAGCTTCACATAGTCCTTCTGACCATCTGTGCTCCATTCCACATCCAGATTCATGGCTTCCGCCAGTTCCCGCAAAGGCAGATATGCCCGATTGTTCACCACCAGAGGTTTGGTTTCCAAAAGCAGTTCATGGGTGCCCATCAGGGTCAGATAATTGGAATCCAGTCCCAGAGAGACCTGCCACACCAACGGCTGATGATCCGCATCCAAAACTGCCTGCATCTGCTTTTGCACCAAAGCCGTACGTGTGCTTGTATCATAAGTCACATCCGCTCCCAGCACATCCGCCATGGCTCTTACCGGCAGCATCATACGTCCATCTTCATAAACGATATCTTCTTTCAACACCACATTTCTTTCATCCAATGTAATTGCCACGTCATGCTGTACACCAAAAACTGTCGCATTACAGCCCAAAGCCAGCAGTGCCGCCGCAAATAATGTTTTTCGTATCATTCAGATTCCCTCCTTAAAAATGGGTCCAGATTCTTGTTTACAGTATAACACCAATCAAAAACAGTTTTATTATAATTCCTTTAATTTTTTCTTACGTTTCTGCTTTTTTCTCCGTACAAAACCCCGCGGACTTTTCCAGGAAAAAAATATTTCAAAAAAAGGGCGTTTTTTCTTGCAAAATCAAAAGTTTTCTGCTAGAATAACTTTGTTGTGTCACATACAAGCAATGAAGGAGGTGCAGGCAATGGCTAGATGTGAAATTTGTGAAAAAGGCCAGATCAAAGGTCATAGAATCAGCATTAACCGTAGTCAGGTTAGTAGACGTGCGAACAGAAAATGGAAACCCAATGTAAAGAAAATCAAAATCGTGGAAGATAACGGCAATGTAAAATCTATCTACGTTTGCACAAGATGCATGCGTTCCAACAAAATTACTCGTGCGATCTAATTTCAGCATAAAAAGAGCCTTCGTTTCGAAGGCTTTTTTGCGTTCTATGGGTATTAAAAAATATAATCCCTTTGGGGGCATCTTCATAAGAAAGCAAAGAAAGCCAAAATCCTTATCATGACAAAGGATTTTGGCTTTCTTATTTTATTAAGATTTTATTTTTATATTTTCTTAAGGAGGCGTTCCTTTGGAATCCCCCTTTTTGTGTCCAGATTTTTACAGCATGGTCTGCAATGTTTTATCATAAGCCGCCGCAAGAAAAGGCACGGAAATCTTCTTTTCCCTTGCCAGTCTGACCGCGTTGCCCACAATCTGCTCCAGTTCATTCTGAGGCACACCCTCTTTGATGTCCCGATAAAGGGAGGATGTAGAGTTCAGGGGCATTTCTGCAAATTCCTGCAAATACCGTTCCTGAATATCTTCCGGCAGGTGTACACCAATGCCATCTGCCAAGCGATACAAATCGTCATAAGTTCCTTTCAGAAAAGCCATCCGCTGGGAATCTTCCAGAATACCGCCGGAAGGGCAGTCATAATACAAGAAAGCGCAGCTATTGCCGCAGATCATCATAAACTTCGCCCAGATAGGTTCCAGAATATCTGCTGTGTAAATGGTAGGCAGTCCCCCTGCCTGCATCATATCCGCCAGCTGTTCGGCTCTTTCGTTTTTCCGTCCGTCAGGGAAACCAAAACCTGCCCGCAGCAATGTGCCCACATTCACAACTTTTCCCTTTTCTACAATTTTAGACAGACAGTAAATGAAGCCATGGGCAATCTGCCCTTTTCCCAACGCTTCCTGTGCCTGCTGGGCAGCCATGAAACCATTCTGGAAAGGGATGACCAGTGTATCATCCCGAACGATACTGCTGTATCTGTCACATACGTCTTTCAAAGAGTAGCTTTTGCAAGCCAGCACCAGCACATCCACAGTGCCGATTTCCGCGGGATCATCGCTGACCAAAGTGGGATAGATGATTTGATCTCCCAGAACTTCAGATTCCAGAATCCAGCCTCTTTTCAGAACATTTTCCTTTGTTTCCCCTCTTGCGATCAATACGATTTCCGCGTTTTTATCTTTCACAACGGCACCTGCTACAGTGGCACCGACACCGCCCGCGCCTAAAATACCAATTCTCATGTATTTCCCTTCTCTCTTTATTCCCGAACCTGTCCGTCACCATAAATGATATACTTGGTGGTTGTCAATTCTGTCAGCCCCATAGGTCCACGGGCATGGAGTTTCTGGGTACTGATACCGATTTCCGCGCCAAAACCGAACTGCCCGCCGTCTGTGAAGCGAGTGGATGCGTTCACGTAAACTGCTGCTGCGTCTACTTCATTGAGGAACCGCTGGGCATTTGTGTAATTTTCTGTCACGATGGCTTCGGAGTGACCTGTGGAATAACGGCGGATATGGCTGATGGCTTCATCCAAGTCCTTCACCACTCTTGTGGAAATGATATAATCCTCATATTCTGTTGCCCAGTCTTCTTCTGTAGCCGCTACGGCGCCGGGCACTCTGGCACAGGTGTCTTCATCCCCACGGATTTCCACCTGTTTTTCCTGCAACGCTTTGCCAATCATAGGCAAGAAAGTATCTTTCAGACTTTCATGTACCAACAGGCTTTCGCAGGCGTTGCAAACACCGGGACGCTGGGTTTTGGCGTTGATGACGATGCGCACTGCTTTTTCCAGATCAGCGCTTTCATCCACATAAACATGGCAGTTACCCACACCAGTCTGAATGACGGGCACAGTGCTACTCTGCACCACATTCTGAATGAGTCCTGCGCCGCCTCTGGGAATGAGCAAATCCAGATAGCCATTCAGACGCATCATTTCGTTTGCGGTCTCCCGATTGGTATCCTGTACAATCTGTACGCAGGCACCGGGCAGACCTTCTTCTTCCAAGGCTTTCTGGAATACAGAAACCACTTTTTTATTGGTGCCGATGGCTTCTTTGCCGCCACGGAGAATGACCGCACTGCCGGCTTTCATACAAAGACCGAAAGCGTCTGCTGTTACATTGGGGCGGGCTTCAAAAATGATACCAATAACGCCCATAGGCACCCGTTTCTGCCCAATAATCAAGCCATTATCCAATGTTTTCATGGACAAAACCTTGCCTACGGGGTCATCCAGAGATGCCACCTGTCTTAAACCGTCTGCCATTTCTGTCAGTCGTTTTTCTGTCAGTGTCAAACGGTCAATGAATGCGCCTTTGATGCCTGCTTCCACTGCCGCTTCCACATCTGCCTTATTTGCCGCTAAAATTTCATCCTTCGCCGCCAGCAAAGCGTCTGCCGCATGGCAAAGGGCTTTATTTTTTCTGGGTGTGGGAAGGACGGAAAGAACCACTGCCGCTTCCTTTGCCTGTTTTCCCATTTCTGTCAACATACTCATAATGATAACTGCCTCCTTAATGAAAAAAGCCGTTTCTTTCCATTATACTTGTACCCCATGGAAAAAAACAGCTTTTTTTCGATTCTCTATGAAATTCTTTGCACAATTGTTGCCACCACAAATACAGTAAAAAGTCCTCCCGCCAATGACAATGTGAAACAAGGAAATTTCTTTCCTGCTGTCACTGTACGCAATATGAGAAACCAGAAACAGCCATAAAAACAAACCACACCCACTGCTGACACAATGGCAACAAGGAGGTATGGCATAATACCCAGCCATACCAGCAGACCATAAGCTACCGCCGCCAGCAGCAGACCTATCTGCTCTCCTGTATTTTTATAAACAGGGTTGGTATTTTCTTTGGCAGGAGAAAAATTTGCCGCCAGCAAAAACAGCCCCGGCAATCCATAGCCAGCCAACGCCCCTGTCAACACACGGAGCAGATTGTTGCTCTGCCAGAATCCCAGATAACTGCCGACACCGTCAATGGCAATGGGCAGGAAAGACAGCGCCGCCAGCACCACACCAGAGGGGAAAAATGGGCGATTTCCATCTTTTCGTCCTGCCAGCCATAAGAATATCACACCCAGAACAATGCCGCCGTCAATGGCAGTACAACGGGCACAAAGGGGGCTTTGGCAGCTCCACCAGAAAAAACTGCGCTCTGCCATCTGGTGACAGACAGCAGAGCCAAAAAAGTCAAACAGTTCCATATTTTTTCCCTGATCAATAATAAGTGCTGTATGTGATATCCGCAAAGGGCAGTGCCAGCAAGCCAGTCAAGCCGCTTACTACGCAGCAAATCAGGCTCAGTCCCAACATCACAGCACTGATGATGGTAATGAGTTTCCCGAATTTCTGATTATCTTCCACTGGACTTTTCATAAGAACAATACCGGCAATCAAACCTGCAACAGCACCGATACCACCAACCATAATAATCAGGACAATCACAATCACTTTCAATGCAGGATGAATCCCCTGTTCATTGACAGGCTTATATTCTGTATTGGTACCGCCGTTTGCCCATGTGCCGCCGCTGGTTCCTTCTGTACTTTCAAATTTCTGATAAGTGCCTTTGGCATCCTCTACAGTAAAAGAATCCACCTTTTCCGCAGGCTGATCATCAGCCTGTGTTGTTTCGGGACGAGTATTTTCTTTTACACCGCAAATAGGGCAGCCCAAGGTTTCATCTATGATCTCTCTTCCGCATTTGGGACAAAAACTCATATTTCATCTCTCCTTTTGATTCCTTTTCCAAAGCAAGTTCCCACATCTTCGCCAGCCAAAATCCGATGGATCACCGTAGGGTCTTCCCCATGAGCGATTGCCATGGCTGTGCCGGCTTTTTCGCAGATTTTCGCCGCTTCCAGTTTTGTCTGCATACCGCCTACACTGAATGCGGAGCCTTTTCCGCTTGCCATCTGCTCGATTTCCGGCGTTACTGTTTCCACATAAGAAATCCGTTTGGCGTCCGCATGTTCTCTGGGATTTTTGTCATACAGCGCATCAATATCTGTCAATAATACCAGTAAATCTGCCCCTGTTACCTCTGCTACCATAGCAGAAAGCCGGTCATTGTCAGAAAACTCGATTTCGTATGTAGAAATGGTGTCATTGGCATTGACAATGGGGATAATGCCCATTTCAAACAATGTTTCAAATGTATTATGGGTATTGGTATACCTTTCTTCCGTACCCATTTCTTCTTTGGTCAGCAAAATCTGGGCAACGGTCTGATTATACCGGTCAAAAAAATTATGGTAAATCTGCATCAGCATTGCCTGACCAACTGCGGCAGCCGCCTGTTTTTCCCGGGTCACAGTAGGACGAGAGGGCATAGACATACGCACAGCACCCACACCGATGGCGCCGCTGGTGACCAGTGCCACATCCAGACCACGGTTGCGCAGGTCTGTCAGCACCCATGCCAGTTCTTCGATCCGTTTCAAATTCAATCTGCCATTGGGATAAGTAATGGTTGCGGTACCTACCTTAATGACGATTCGTTTACAGTTTTTCAGTGTTTGGCGCATACGCAATAACCCCCTCCTTCACTTCCATACTGTGAGTATACACTATTTTCCTTATGGAAAAAAGCAATTTTTCCAATCTCAATAAAATTGTAATATTGTCTAAAGAAGACATAAAAAAACAGAGAGACTTCCCTTTTGAGGCTACTTCATAAGAAAACAAAGATAGCCGGAATCTTTGGACACAAAAATTCCGGCTATTAAAAATTCATTGGAATTGTTTTCTTTTGAAGATAGCCGTCGCAGTTCCCCTTAAGAAAGCAGATAAAATAAAACCAGATTTTCTTAAGGGGAGCCTGTTTACGGGAAATCTCTCCATTTCATCAGGCAAAGCCTGTTTTTAATTCAATTTCTGCGAATTACTGGTTAGCCAGTCTTTTGTAGCTTTCCAGTCTTTCTTTTGCATTCTTTTCGGACTGTTCGAACAGTTCTTCCGCTACTTCGGGGAATGTTCTCTGCAGTGCGCTGTAACGAACTTCGCTCAACAGGAAGTCTCTGAAGCTTGCTGTGGGTTCTTTAGAATCCAGAGTGAAGGGGTTCTTGCCTTCTTCTTTCAGAGTGGGGTTGAATCTGAACATATGCCAGTAACCAGCTTCCACTGCACGTTTGATTTCGTTCTGAGCGCCGCTCATGCCGCCCTTCAGACCGTGGTTGATACAAGGAGCGTAAGCGATGATCAGGGAAGGACCATGGTAGCTTTCAGCTTCCATCAGCGCTTTCACCAGCTGGTTCTTGTCTGCGCCCATTGCAACCTGTGCAACGTAAACGTAGCCATAGCTCATAGCCATCATGCCCAGGTCTTTCTTCTTGATTCTCTTACCGGAAGCAGCGAACTGTGCAACTGCGCCCGCAGGAGTTGCTTTGGAAGCCTGACCGCCTGTGTTGGAGTAAACTTCTGTATCGAATACCAGTACGTTGATGTCTTCGCCGGATGCCAGTACGTGGTCCAGACCGCCGTAACCGATATCGTAAGCCCAGCCGTCACCACCGAAGATCCACTGAGATTTTTTAACCAGCTGATCTTTGTTTTCCAGTACGTAAGAAACGATGTTCTTCGCTTCTGCGTCTGTGCCAGCATAGCCTTCCAGTGCAGCTACCAGAGCGTCGGATGCTTCTCTGGATTTGTCACCATCGAACATTGTGTCAACCCAAGCGTCAACAACACCTGCAACGGAAGCGTCGATTGCTTTCAGGTTTTCCAGTTTATCTTTCAGACCGTTTCTCATCTGTTTTACAGCGGAAGCCATACCCAGACCATATTCTGCGTTGTCTTCGAACAGAGAGTTTGCCCAAGCGGGACCACGACCATCTTTATTTGTTGTGTAAGGCATAGAAGGTGCGGAACCACCCCAGATGGAGGAGCAGCCTGTTGCGTTTGCAACGTACATTCTATCACCAAACAGCTGTGTTACCAGTTTTGCGTAAGGTGTTTCGCCACAGCCTGCGCATGCGCCGGAGAATTCCAGCAGAGGCTGTTCGAACTGAGAACCTTTCACGGAACCTTTGCCCATAGGGTTCGCTTTAGGAGCAACTTCGTCGATTGCGTAATCCCAGTTAGCGATTTCAGCTTCCTGTGTAGCCAGAGGTTTCATAACCAGAGCTTTGTTAGGAGCAGGGCATACTACCGCACAGCTGCCGCAGCCCAGGCAGTCCAGAGCGGAAACCTGCATTCTGTACTTCAGACCAGCAAATGCAGCACCGCCTTTTGCGTCTACTGCTGTGAATGCAGCGGGAGCTTTTGCAGCTTCTTCTTCTGTCAGCAGTACAGGACGGATTGCAGCGTGAGGACATACATAAGAGCACTGGTTACACTGGATACAGTTTTCAGCGTTCCATTCAGGTACGTCAACAGCAACACCACGTTTTTCGTATGCGGAAGTACCGCAAGGGAATGTACCGTCTTCTCTGCCAGCGAATGCGGATACAGGCAGTTTGTCGCCTTCCTGTGCATTCATAGGAGCTACAACTTTATCAACGAATTCTGTGGATTTTCTAGCAGCTGCTGCTTCTGCATCTTCTGCAGTTGCCCAAGAAGCGGGAATTTCCACTTTCACTGCACCGTCTACACCACGGTCAACAGCAGCGTAGTTCATGTTCAGGATTGTGTCACCCTTCTTGCCATAGGATTTTGTGATCGCAGCTTTCATGTATTCTACAGCCTGTTCAATGGGGATGATGTTCGCCAGTTTGAAGAATGCAGCCTGCAATACAGTGTTGATTCTGTTGCCCAGACCGATTTCTTTCGCGATTTCTGTACCATTGATGATGTAGAAGTTTGCTTTCTTAGCAGCCAGCTGTCTTTTCAGTTTCGCAGGCAGGTGCTGTTCCAGTTCTTCTACAGTCCAAGTTGTGTTCAGCAGGAATGTACCGCCTTCGTTCAGTTCTGTAACCATATCGTACAGGTGAACATATTCCTGTTTATGACATGCAACGAAGTCTGCTGTCTTAACCAGGTATGTGGAGCGGATAGGTTTGTGACCAAAACGCAGGTGGCTCTGTGTGATACCGCCGGACTTTTTGGAGTCATAGCTGAAGTAAGCCTGTGCGTACATGTCTGTGTGGTCACCGATGATTTTGATGGAGTTTTTGTTCGCACCAACAGTACCGTCAGCGCCCAGACCCCAGAATTTGCAGCTGATTGTGCCGTCATCACCTGTAACGTTCACTTCTTCGCCAACTTCCAGAGAGTGGTTGGTTACGTCGTCCACGATACCGATTGTGAAGTGGTTTTTGGGTTTGTCCAGAGACAGGTTCGCGTATACTGCCAGGAACTGTGCAGGTGTAACGTCTTTGGAACCCAGACCATAACGACCACCAACTACAACAGGAGCGTCTTCTACTTCGAACATTGCTGTGCAAACGTCCATGTACAGAGGTTCGCCCTGTGCGCCGGGTTCTTTTGTTCTATCCAGAACAGCGATCTTCTTAGCTGTTTTGGGGATTGCTTCCAGCAGTTTTTCAGCAACGAAAGGTCTGAACAGGTGAACTTTTACCAGACCAACTTTTTCGCCTTTTGCTGCCAGATAGTCGATTGTTTCTTCGATCGCTTCACAAGCGGAGCCCATAGCGATGATGACTCTTTCAGCGTCAGGAGCGCCATAGTAGTTGAACAGTTTGTAATCTCTGCCTGTGATTCTGTTGATTTCACCCAGATATTCTTCTACAACTGCAGGCAGTGCATCATAGAATTTGTTTGCGGATTCACGAGCCTGGAAGTAGATGTCAGGGTTCTGAGCTGTACCTCTGATTACGGGATGTTCGGGGTTCAGCGCATTTCTCTTGAATGCGTTTACAGCATCCATATCAATGATTTTTGCCAGTTCATCATAATCAATGCATTCGATTTTCTGGATTTCATGAGATGTACGGAAACCATCGAAGAAATGCAGGAAAGGAACACGACCTTTGATTGCGGACAGATGTGCTACGCAAGCCAGGTCCATAACTTCCTGTACGCTGTTGGAAACCAGCAGAGCGAAACCTGTCTGACGACAAGCCATAACGTCGGAGTGGTCACCAAAGATAGACAGAGCGTGTGCTGCCAGCGCACGAGCTGTTACATGGAATACGCCAGGAAGCAGTTCACCGGAAATTTTGTACATGTTGGGGATCATCAGCAGCAGACCCTGAGATGCTGTATATGTTGTTGTCAGAGCACCAGCTGCCAGGGAACCGTGTACAGTACCGGAAGCACCTGCTTCAGACTGCATTTCTACTACTTTAACAGTCTGACCGAAAAGGTTTTTCTTGCCATTTGCCGCCCAATCGTCTGTTTTTTCAGCCATTGGGGAGGAAGGTGTGATGGGGAAAATGCCAGCTACTTCTGTAAACGCATAGGAAGCGTATGCAGCAGCTTCATTACCGTCCATCGTTTTCATTACTTTAGACATTGTTTGTTCTCCTCCTTATTTTGTAAATCTTCTGTATTTTACAAAACTTTGCTTTCGGGAAACCCCTAGGTCTGCACGGAAAGCCGTGCATGCCGTGCTGCCTGCCTGTTTTTTTGTTTACAAAAACCTTTTTGTTGTCATACAACAAAGGTGCTTTCTCAGACCGCAGCACTGCTTCAAGTTCCTGTTTATTATACAATCAAATCCTGACGATTTCAACCGCAAAATAGAAATAAAACCGTTATGTTTCTAACAAAACACCCTTTGTGCGAATTGACAGTGCCATTCATGTATAAAAAAATATTTTTATGCAATTTATAGTCTTTTTCTCGATGTACCTGCAAAAATACCGGTCTGATATGTCAGACAAAGCAGATTTTTATGGGCATATTTTGCACTGATATTTATACAAAGCGAATCAGATTGATATGAAAATATCAAAGACGCAAAAAATATATTGTATACATTAAAAACACCTCCATGAAAGTTTCATAGAGGTGTTTTGAAACATCTATTTATCCAATTAAAAACATGTATTTATCCTTCCAAACGGATTTTGCCATTTCCGCAGGTACGGAAACCGCCTGATATGTGCCGTTTTCCGCATCGTTTGACAACAAAATCCATTCTTTTTTCGCAGATATATAGTAATTTTCAGGATCCACATCCTGTGCATAGACATGGAGTTCTGTTTCGATGTCCCGGCTGGCAGTCAAATCGAAAATATCCACATATTTCTGCCCCTGCAGATCAATATTTACCCCTTGACTGGATAATTTGCCGTCCACATCCACTTCCCAATAGAAGGAAAGGAATTCCGGTCCTATATATCCCTTCATAAAACCAAGGCGGACATGGTTTGGTTTGGGCAGTTCTTCTTTTTCTGCCTCTTCCGCAGTTTCTTTCGTTTCTTCCGCTTCTCCTTCTGCTGATTTTTCCTCATCAGTCTGTTCTTTGGCAGCTGTTTCTTCCCCAGACTGCTCTACAGCCGCCGCATCCTCCGCAGCCTCTGCCGCTTCTTCCGCAGGCACCACATTGGGGAAGGATTCCAGCTGTTCCAACGCAAAGGATTCAAATGCGTCGTTCAGACTCTTTTCATAGCTGATATCGTTTAATCCAACCACAACGGGAATTTCCGCAGAATAATTCCGCTCTCCATCCACGCCTTCCAGCACACGCCCGGCAATGACAGGTTTGGTATTGTCACCTGTTTTGATGGTTACCAACTGCTGGGTGCTGTCCCAAATGACCTCTGTCGCGAAATAATCAGAAAATACATCGGAAGATACATATAAACAGCCATTGATGGCTTCCACTTCCCGATCCAGTGTGATTTCATAACCATTGAGTTCGGCGTCTTTGCTACCGCGGTTCAAAAGCAGTTTCTTACCATAAAAAGAAATCTCTGTGGCTTTTTTCTCACGATCCCAGGAAACACTGCCGCCCAAGCCTTCCACCACGTTTCTGACAGGCAGAAGCAGCACTTCCTCGTCATCATAATAGATTGGCATATTTTCCATATCCGCCAATGTTGTCGTATCACCAGCCTGAGGCGGCTGAGGTTTCTGGTCCGCAACTTCCATTTCCAGTTCCTGCTGTCTGGTCAGGTACATGGAAAGAGACAGTGCGCCGCCAACCAGCGCTGCCGCCGCAACAACAATGACTGTTAATTTTTTCCATCCCATATTTTTCCCTCTTTCTTTGGGTTTTTCCCGTGCATCATACCACAATGACAGGGAAAAATCAACAAAACCACTGAAAAATTAGTATAATTGACAGATTTTTAAGAAAATTCCATCCGTAACTCCAAAAAGCCATGAAAAAGCCTGCATGACTTTTTCATACAGGCTTTGTGATTATGCAGAAAGTTCCACTGCTGTGTTTCTGCGGATCAGAACACGGTCAAGCCAGTTCTGCTCCATTGTATTGGAAAGAACAATATCTTCTGTCTCTGCGTTCCAAGAAATATCCGTTTCTGTAGCCACTGCCAGATCACGCAGCTTGTAATATGTTTTACCTTCGTAAATACAATAGGATACTTCCGCTGTTTTTCCTCCATATGTCATCTGAGAAGTGCCCATAGAATGAACAGTGTCTGAGGAAGAAACAGGCAGAGCAACGGTCTTGCCCAGTTGCGCGAATACTCTGCTGGCATCATCCGCTGTCAGATAATAGGTCCCATCGCCATAAAAAGCATCCACAACAAAACTGCTCCTGGCGCTTTTGACATTGACGCTTTCCATTCTGGCATGATCTGGCAGGACTTTATGCCAGGGGTTTGCCGGATCAGGGTCTGTAGG
Source organism: Clostridia bacterium (assembly GCA_022786605.1). Taxonomy (GTDB): domain Bacteria; phylum Bacillota; class Clostridia; order Lachnospirales; family Anaerotignaceae; genus Anaerotignum. The sequence continues at coordinate 57,902 of JALFWW010000014.1, forward strand.
GTCCCATCCCCTCAGTTTTGTATCATTGACATCCAGTTTCTGGGGCTGTTCTGGCTGGATAGGCAAAGGATCATTGTTCTTCACCATACGCACAGTGGTACCCGCAGGACAATTGTCATAAATCCATTTTGCGTTTTCTACCGTCAAACGCACACATCCCATGGAAGCGGATGTACCCAGTTTGTTGTATTCTGGATATTCCAGAGAACCTTTATCATACATGGTATAATAAGGTACGGAATGGAACAGGATGCTGCCGGTGATCCGTGTGGCATACTGACCATAAACATTGCCAAACAGGGCACGCCATACATATTTATCTGTGGTGCGGAATGTGCCGGTAGGTGTAGCGGGACCTACGGAACAGACGAACGCCCGATCAGGCACTGTATACTTCCCAGCGGCATCTTTTTTATAAACAGTGACCACGTTCTGTGTCAGATTGACTTCTACCTCATACGGATATTCTGCTGCCTGTGCCATCTGCGGTACGCCCATGAACAGAAAAAGCGCCAGAAACAACAATGATAATTTCTTTCTCATGTAAATCCCCCTTTTTTCGCATAAAAATATCCAAAAAAAATGCAGAAGAAAAGCAACTTCCACTTAAGAAAACACTGTTTTTTATTTGATTGATTTCTTAAGGGGAAGTGCGACGGCTATCTTCATAAGAAAACATACGAAATAAAATCTAAATTAGAATCAGAAAGCCGAAATCCGCAGTATCATCAGGATTTCGGCTTGCTTTGTTTGCTTATGAAGATACCCCTGATCTTCTGCGCAGTTTTTGGAACAAATCCCCTTTGCCACTTCATGCAGCAAAGTCTGTTTTGTTCTTAGAATGGAGATGAGGGGAGTCGAACCCCTGTCCGAAAACCCATCTGTAAGAACTTCTCCCATCACAGTCAGTCTTTTAAAATTCCCTCAGACCATCGCCGAATGACAGGCTATGTTCCTCGGTAGCTTCATGAGTCTTTTTCCGCCGCAAAGCTTAAGCGAAAAAGTGCCCCGCCAAGTCGATGCCAAGCTCCCCGGCGGCAGGAATCCGGGGGTTGACAGCTGCCGCAATTAGGCAGCGTATGCTAATTTATTGTTGTCGTTTCTTTTTAGAAAAGTTTCCGGCTTGATGACGCAGTTCACCGGTCTGCGGATGGCTATCCCTACTTTCAAGACTCCCGTCGAAACCATTACATCCCCGTGTGTCTTATAAAGTAAGATTACGAATCTTAAACTCTTTTTCCGCCTGACGACGCATATCGTTTTTGGCAATGGTCTCACGCTTGTCATAGAGTTTTTTACCCTTTGCCAGAGCGATATCCACTTTTACCAGACTGCGGTCGAAGTAGACCTTCAGAGGTACCACCGTATATCCGGCAGCCTGCACCTGTGCGGCAATCTTGCGGATTTCATTTTTGTGCAGCAGCAAACGTCTGGTACGCAGAGGGTCTTTGTTGAAAATATTCCCCTGTTCGTAAGGACTGATATGCATGTTCATAATGAAAGCCTCGCCGTTCTCAATACGGATAAAACTTTCTTTCAGACTGTATTTACCAGCCCGCAGACTTTTCACCTCTGTGCCAACGAGAGAAATGCCTGCCTGATACACGTCTTCGATGAAATAATCATGATATGCTTTTTTATTCTGTGCAATCAGCTTTGTGCCGTTTCCCTTTGCCATTGGCTCACTTCCTGTCTGCTTTTCTGCCGTTTTCTTCTGCATGATAGATTATATCACAGATTCCAAAAAAATCAAATGACGTTTCTGTTACAAATTCTGATATATTTTTTGAAATATTTTTAAACAAGCGGTTCTTTGCTGTCCGCCTTCCATCATCCCTGTCAAAACAGGGAAAACTTACAATATTCTTACAGTTCTCTGTCTTATCCAAAGTTCTCCTGTTTTATGCTATGATAAAAATAAGATATTATTCTTTTTTTTCAGGAGGGGGGCATATTATGACAGCATCCATGACAGAATGGAACACGACACAACTGGATGCAGAAACAATGAAGGCTGATTGCCCATGGCGGCGTTTTTTCGCCCGCAGTCTGGACCTTCTCATCTGCAGCACCATTTATGAACTCTTTATGGGTGCCATTCTCCGCATCAATCTGCTGGACCGTTCTTTTTTGTTGAGCTTAGTGGATATTTATATGAGTTTTGGCATCCTGTTTCTGCTGGAACCGCTGCTTCTGAACCGATTTGGCACCACACTGGGAAAATGGATTTTGGGTATTTCCCTAAGCAAAATAGATGGCGGCAATTTATCTTACGAAGAAGGCTTTTCCCGTTTATGTCAGGTATTCTGGCGAGGTTATGGGCTGCAAATCCCCATTTATAATCTGGTACGGCTTTACAAAAGTTATACCCTTTGCAGTGAAGAAGGGAAAATGACTTGGGATACAGAAACTCTTTACCATGTCCAGCCAAACCGCTGGTATCGTGTCATTGGGTTCATTGCAGCCTACGGGGTAGTCATGTGTATCAGCGTCGGCGCAAGTTTCTGGGGTTCCAGCCCCCTGCATGTGGGAGCGATCACTCCGCAGGAATTTGTAGAAAACTATAATCAGGACGCAAAATTCCTTTCCAAAAACCGACATAAGAAGGATGCACTGATCTTCACGGAAGGAAACAACATCTACACCCTATCTGAGTCACCCTTTTTCGAGGATGACCTGACAGCCATATTCATTGACAAAGATATACCGGCAAAAATGGAAATCACCGAAACAGATGGTATCGTAACCGCCCTGACCATCACCCACGAGGTACCCGCATCGGCAGACTCCATTTCTACTTATGAACAGCCTCGTCTGCTTTCCATCCGTAATCTGCTTTATGCGCAAAAGGGATTCCACAGAGGTTTCCTGCCGCCCCAAACCACTTTTACACTGACAGACAACGGCAAAACGGTTACGGCAAATCCTGTTGTGATGATGGTGGATCATCCTGTGGAAAGTTTCACTGGTACTTTAGAAGGCTGGGAAATGACACAAACCATCTCCTATGACAGAGAAGCTTATTCCTATTGGAATCCTCTTGAAATGATACAAAAAAATGAGGAGGGTCCAGAAGCAACGCAGCCCTATACAATGACATTCTCACTGAAGAAAGTCAACTGATACAAAAACATCCTCTCAAAGACATTGCATAAGAAATCAAAGAAAGCTGAAATCCATACAAATACAAAGGATTCCAGCTTTCTTATTTTTACAGTATTTTATTAGATGTGTTTTCTTCTAAAGACTCCGTCACAATTCTTCTTAAGAAAACAAGGAAAAGAAAAGCCACTGTTTTCTTAAGGCAAAACTACTTCCAAGATTCCGTTTTTTAATCAAAATTCAAAGACTTCTTCCGCAAACACAAAATCAATGGTTCCCAATTCCTTGGATACCTTTGCTACAGTCACTTGCACAGCGTCCCCAAGGCGATAAATCTTTCCGCCTCTCTTGCCCACTACCTGCATGGTTCTTTCGTCAAATTCATAATAATCATCATCCAGCTGGGAAAGAGCAACCATGCCTTCCACAGTATTTGTCAGTTCCACATAAATGCCCCAGTTGGTCACACCGGAGATGATGCCTTCATAAGTTTCACCGATTTTATCCAGCATAAATTCCACTTTCTTCAGTGCGTCTGTATCCCGTTCGGCATCCTCTGCCACACGTTCACGCTTGGAACAATGCTGGGCAATGTCTGGCATCTTCTTTCGGTAGGACTGCTCCCCTTTGCCGCTCATTTCTCCTGCCAATGTGAGCTTGATGAGGCGATGGATTTCCAAGTCAGGATAACGACGGATGGGTGATGTGAAATGGCAGTAGTATTTTGCCGCCAGACCAAAATGCCCCTGATTGTCCGCTGTGTATCTTGCCTGCATCATGCTGCGCAGCACCATACGGGTGATGATGCGTTCTTCCGGCTTGCCTTCCGCTTCCGCCAGTACCCGCTGGATTTCTCTGGGATGGATTTCCCCATCTTTTTTCTTCACACGGTAGCCAAAACCACGGATAAACTGTTCCATTTTTTCCGTCTTTTCTTCATCCGGTTCCTGATGAGAACGGAACACGAAGGGAATTTCCTGCCAGAAGAAGTTTTCCGCAACAGTTTCATTGCAGACCAGCATAAATTCCTCAATAAGGTTTGTAGCAATATTCCGGTCATAGGGCTTGATGTCAATTGGTTTGCCCTCCTCGTCCAGAATGATTTTGGATTCCGGCAGGTCAAAGTTCACAGAGCCGCGTTTTTTCCGTTTTGCTGCCAGAATTTCTCTCAGTTCGTTCATTTCTTCCAACATGGGAACGATTTCCGCATATTCTTCCAAAAGTTCCGGTGTCTTGTCCTCCAGAATTTCCCTTACGGCTGTATATGTCATACGGTAATCGGAGTAAATCACAGAATTGACTACCCGATGGTTCAAAACATACCCTCTGTGGTCGATTTCCATGATACAGCTCAATGCAAGGCGATCTTCGTGGGGATTCAGGGAACAAATGCCGTTGCTCAGTTTATGAGGCAGCATGGGAATGACCCGATCCACCAGATACACACTGGTGCCTCTTTCATAAGCCTCTTTATCCAAAGCCGTATGTTCCTGCACATAATGGGAAACGTCCGCAATGTGTACACCCAGTTCATAATTGCCGTTATCCAGTTTTGTCAGGGAAACAGCGTCATCCAAGTCTTTGGAATCTTCCCCGTCAATGGTGATGGTCAGCACATTTCGCAAATCTTCTCTGCCCATCATTTCTTTTTCACTGATTTCCAATTCCACATGTTCGATTTCCTGATATACTTCCTCGGGGAATTCCACAGGCAGTTCATATCTGCGAATCACAGAAAGGATGTCCACTCCAGGGTCATTGATATGTCCCAGAATCTCAATGATTTTCCCTTCTGGATTCCGTCTGTCTTCGCCATAGTCTGTGATTTCCACCACAACTTTATGCCCTGTCACAGCACCCATACTGTTTTCTCTGGAAATGAAAATATCTTTTGCAACCTTTTTGTCGTCTGCTGTGACAAAACCGAATCCCTTCACCTGTTCATAAAGACCAACCAGCCGGGTCATGCCTCTTTCCAGCACACGGATGATGGTGCCTTCCGCTTTTCTGCCGCTGCCGCCACCACCAGTCACTTTATACAATACGCGGTCTTTCTGCATAGCACCATTGGTTTCTGACGCTGGAATGAAAATATCCGCGCCGCCTTCGTCTGGTGTGACAAAACCAAAACCTTTTGCGTGGCTGATGAATGTTCCTGTTGCCATCTGCAACGCTTCCGGCACAGCCAGCTTGCCTCTTTTTGTTTCAAATATTTTCCCATCATCAATCAGTTCCGCGATGATTTGTTCAAAATATATGCGGTCCTCTTCTGGTACCCCCAGCAGCACACGCATATCTTTGCGTTTCATAGGTACATAAGCCGGATTCTTCATACATTCCAGAATTCTTTCTTTTCTTTCCTGTAACTGTTCTTTCTCCATAGTTCCTCCTTTTCTCCTTTCTTTCTACAAAAAAAGGGACGCATTTCTGCATCCCTCGCTTTTTCTTATCCAATCAGATTGATTACCAGTGCCAGAATCATGAACAGAGCGCCGCCAATCTTTGTATATCTTTCCAAAGCGCCTTCCATGGAACTGCCTTTATTTTTGCTCCAGTATGTGTCGCCGCTGCCGCCGCCGCTGACTGCGCCCAGACCTGCAGAGCGTTTGGACTGTAACAGAATAATTACGCACAATAATACAGATAAAATAATCATTACAACGGATAATACTAAACCAAGTGTTGCCATGTGTCAAAACCTCCCAATATTATTTGTAATGGTCACAAAAAACCATTCTCATTTTCAAACAGTAAAGGTATTGTATCATACTACTGCCCTGCCTGCAAGTCTTTTTCCAAAAAAGTCAGCCATTCAAAAGGATTTTAAGAAAAATATCATTTTTCCGACAAAAAGAGCGAAAAAAATATTGCAATCCTTTTCGCTCCTTTCCGAAAAAACAAACCCATGTATGCTAAATACATTCTACTGCTTCCATATATCCTGACAAATCCGCAAAAGGAATTTCCCCATAAGTCCATCCACTGTCTTTCAGCTGTCCGTGGGTCAGTGTACCCACTTTTCCATAGGTGTTGGTATTGAGCAGCACCTCAAATACCAGATTGGCAGGAATCAGTGTTCTCCAGTAAGCCAAAACCTGCTCTTGCTTTTCCTTTTGCCCAAGTTCCAGCACAACCGTCAGATGATATGCGCCATAATCCAACTTTATCTGATAATTTCCCGGACCGCAAAAAGTATCCAGCCATTCCTGCATCATGAAAAATGTGTACGGTCGTCTGCTGTTCCAGTAAGAAAGCACCCTTTCCCGCAAGATTTCCGTATCTTCCGTTTCCGAAACAAAGAGTCCCATCATCGTTGCCCGGCGCAAAAGCCCTTTTCGGCTGGAAGTCAGAATCCATTGATCCTGCTCCATCTCCTGTTTTGCACAGGCTTCTTCTTCTAGAATCCCCCCTTCTATTTCTCCCAATTTTTGAAATTCCGCATATTCCGCTACAAAGTCAGGTAAATACTGCAAATATCTCTGTGCTGTCATGCCACCACCTCAAATTCTCCCAAAACAGGAATTTCATCCACTCCCATCTGCAAATTGTTTCCTTGTCCATTAATGGTGCAGTTCTGCACATCCAGCACTCCTGGCGCCGCAAGGGCTGCCGATTCCAGATAACTGATTCTTACGATCAGATATTCCGCCTCTGCCCACGTTTTACGCAGTTCCAGCAGATACGCCTGGATTCTTTCCTGTATTTCCCGTTTGCCGCTTTCTGTGTCCGCCTCTGCCTGCCATGTGATTTCCATGGAAAGATTGCATTTCACTTCCGTTACGCCTGCTACTGTTACCTTGTGTCCAATGGGCGCGATACCATATCCATCTCCTCGCTTTTCCGGGTCGATTTCTTTCTGCAAAGCCTCCAATTCCATTTCCGTAGGTGCTTTCCATCCTTGGTCGACAATGACCAGCTTCACTGTGCCGCCGCCCTGCCATACAGGATAGACCTTCACACCACCCACATTCTGCAAAGCCCCGACTTTCAGTTTGTAGTCCGCAACATTTCCCCCAAATGCGTCTGCTGAAAAACTATCCATATACCGTTTCCGCAGCATATCGTCGCTTTCCGCGTCCTCGCCGTCTGTCCGCAGCTCTGTCAGCTTTGCTTCTGCCAGTCCTTCCAGATGGTTCACAGGCAGCAGCGTTCCCAGATAACTATTGCCATCCTCTCCGGCTGTTTCGCATTCCAATACCACTCTGCCGTTTTCTTCCATAAGAACCTGATAGTAATAGGGCTCCAGATAAAACCGCTCTCCCTGTTTCAGTGGATAAGCTTCTCCTTCTGTATCTGTAAAACTTCCATAAAAAGTCGCCTTCGTTGCCTCTTTACGCATGACACCACGCTCCGCACATCGTCTGGTCAGGTCATCCCCTGTAGCCGTATCCGCAAAGGTTCTGTTTTCCAGCATGGTCAAATCCGCGTAAAAAGCCGCTGTTTCTGCCGCATTTGGTCCCATGGCATCAAAGATCAAACTTCCCTGCCGCCTATCCCTTTTGTCCTGGGTCATTGCCAGCTTTCTTTCCATCAATTCTTCATAACTTTCGTACATTCAGATTTCCACCGTCCTTTCTGCCTCCAAATCCCCCCATATGGTCTGCACCCGAAAAGCAGCCGTCACACTGCTTTTTTCCGTTTGAAAAGAAAAATCCGTCACCCCTTCGATGCGGTCATCGGCAAGGAGTGCCTCCGTGATCCTTCTTTGCAGTTCTGGAATCACAAAACCAACTGACTTCCCAAAAAGGTCTTCCAGTTCCACACCATAATTCCAGTCATAAATGACATATTTGTACCGTTCCGTCTGCAATATCTTGTAAACAGCCTGCTTTATCGCTTCCATGCCGTCCAAAGCCCCTCGGACTTCCTTTTTTTCTTCCGCCATACGGTATGTCAAAGAAGGCATATGCTCTGATGTATCCAGTATCAATCGTTCCGTTCCTGTGGGAATCATTGACCTCCTCCTTTCACCCTGTCCAGCACAATATACTGCTGACCGCCTGCCGTCTTTGCCAGCAACACCTTTTCCCCTGCCTGCAAAGCCTTCCCTCGTATCATGCGATAAAAAGACCATCTGTCTCCTTCCGCCTCTGTCCATGTGCGAATCTGCCCCAATTCCTCATGCTCCGTCACATTTCTGCTCAAAAGCAAAAACCGCTCTGCCAGCAAAGGACCATTTTCAATCTGAATAGAAAGGGGCGCTGCCGCTATAACGGTTCCTGTACAGAAATCCGCCAGACTGCCTCTGTCTACCGCTTCCAAAGCGATTTCCTTCAATAACTCGACCATTTCTCAACCCCCTCTTGCCTTTCTCGCGCTGGAAAGATGGGCTTCCCGCAGCTTTGCCGTCAACACCTCCATGACCTGATTCACATCTGCGCTTTCCCGTACCTGCCCAATGGAAATAGAAATCTGCTGGGATGCTTCGGAGGTATTCTCTTTCTTCTGCCATTGCCTAAGCAGACGCAGGATTTCTCCCTCTGTACCCTCTGCCGCAAATATCGGTGAAAGCAAAGTTTCACTCCTTTTCTCCATCCCTGTTCCAGCCATCTCCACCGGCATTTTTACAGGTGTTTCCGTCTGTGTCATCCAAAAAGTTTCTCTTTCTTTAACCCTCTGGTTCTCCTGCATGCTTTTCCCAATAACTTCCATATTGGCAGCAATCTTCTTTTTTCTTTCCTCTATAAAAGAAATGTTTTCCCCTGCATTCAGTCCTTTTTCCAAAATGGTTATCATATTTTTTTGAGAAACAGCCTTTTCCAAAGAATTCACTGTTGTTTTTCCATCCTCTGCCGAAAACTCTCTTCTTGGCAAAAACTTAATGATTTCTTTCATTGCCTCGCCGTTTCCCGTTTCTTTTTTCTGAAAAATGCCCGCTTCTTCTGGCATCTTCAGCCCCTTTTCCCCTGCTTCATTCCAGATATCCATCCACATTTTCAGAAAAGATGATATTTCCATAACCTTACCCCCTTTCCGCCTCCTGCATTTTTTCTATTTCCAGATCAATGACAGCGCAGTAAAACATCCGCTCTGCCAAATCCATCTGCACCCATTCCTTAGGGCGCACTCCATAGTTTCGGAGGGCATAACTGGCATAATCCGCCTCGTCAATGCCCTCCCGTATCAGTTTTTTGCCGTTTCTCTCCGTTCTGCCTTTCGCTTCTGAAATCCGTTCAGTGCCATGACCGCCTTTTGCAGCCGCAGATATTCCGCCGGCGTCAGCATTTTCTGCAATACCTCCGCACCGCTTTTTGCTCCATAGCTTTCCCATAACTTTCTATCCTGCAAATCAGGAAAAACCACCGCCGCCGCGCAGAGATTTTCTTCTGTTTCTCTCTCCATTTTTCGCAGTTCCGCTTCTCTCACCGCCCGAATCTCCCAGAGCAGTTTCCCATCTCCAAATCTATCTGATACCATGATTTTTTCATTGGGCGGCAAATAGCAGTTTTCCTGAAAAAAACATTCCAGCTCTCTCATGTTACTCCTCCACTCTCATTTCCAGCTTCATTTTGTGCTCTCCATCTTTGAAAATATGGATGGATTTCTCAATAAGGCTCATTTTGGCAATACCGATTTCCGCCAGATCGGGAATTTCCAGAAATATTGACTGACCTGCTGTCAAAAATAAATCCCCATTGATGTTTTCCACCGTCAATTCCTTCACCACTCGGCATTTTTCCCGCAAAACGCTTTCTGCCATTTCCTTCAGCTGGGCTTCTGTTAAGGTAAAAGGCACATGGGCGTAATACTGCAATTTTCCCCATGTCCCTACCTTTTCAGCGTTTTCCGCTTGAAACGCCAGATGTTCCGTTTCCTTTCGCCCAGCCTGATAGAGTTTTACCATATTGCAGGTATCTTTGCTGATGTCCGTCCGATACCAGTAATCACTGATACCCCCGTCACAGCGGAGCATCCCATTTGTCACCAACTCCTGCCGTTCCCGTAACATCAGCCTGCCGCCGCCGTCAAAGAAAAAATATTCCTTTCCTGTTGCTTTTTCTGTCAAATCCAGCGCCGACTGTATCATATCCAGCAATGTCTGCCCTTCCTCAATACGCTGAGGAATCTTCCATCCCGTATCTGTCATGGTTCCCACAGGCAGCCCCGCCCCTGCGGCAATCATCTTCGCCACTTCCGTTGCCGTCTTGTCCCAGTAAACATAGGTATCCTTATTTTTCGCCAGATAAAAAAGCATATCATAAGCCGTCACCGCAATGATCTGTGCCGAAGTTCGCTCTTTTGTCATAACCCATCCTGAAAATCGCAGAAGCCCATCCACATAAAACTGCACCTTGTCCCCTTCCACAAAGTTCAAAATGCCGTCTCTCACCACAGAAAACCGCAGACATCCCGCCTCCATGCGAATACTTTGGACAAGCTCCACACCTTCCAATGTCACCGGCGTGGCATCATATACCGTACCGTTATGGGCAATCAAAATCCGAAATTCCATTTCTTCGCCCCCTTACAGCTTGATGACCTGTCCTGGATAGATCAAAGAAGGATTGCTGATGCCGTTTTTCTTTGCCAGTTCTCCAAACTTTGATCCATCTCCTAGTTCTTTTTTTGCAATATTCCAGAGATTATCTCCTTTTTTCACCACATAAGTTTTCGCCGTTTCCTTGGCAGGACGCTGGGCAGGCTGTTTTTCCAGTGTATTTCCACCGCTTGCGGGTCTGTAAGCAATGCTCTGCATTTTCCGATATTCCTTCAGGGCAATTTCCACCCAAAAATCCCCCTGTTCGCCGCCCTGTTCCAAAATCGTATATTCCTCCAGCCCCATTTCCACATTGCTGCAAAAAATCTGACTACCGTCCGCCAGTCTGCGGAAAATAATAAACTGTACAGGCTTTTGGGCTTTTTTGAAATCTTTCAGCCGTTCCAGAAAATAAGACGGCTCCCGAAATCCTTCTTCCACCTGCACAAAATGGTACTGCCTGCCGGGAAATAGTGCCTGAAACCGCACTTCTTCCAGCCCTGCGTTTTTCAGCAGATTTGCCTGCCCCATCTGTAAAATCTGTACCGTCTCATTGCAGTTTCCCACTTTCGTCTGCACCTGTGACGGCGTCACGGGGAACAAAAACTGTGTTTCCCCCTGTTTCAAATAAAATCGGTACAATCTCGTCCCCCCTTACTGATTCACCGCTTCCACAGCCTCCTGCAAAGAAGCAAACTCTCCAGCCGTCAGCATTTTTTCCAGCAGATTTTCCGCCCCCATGACGCCGTAGCTGTCCTGCAAATCCGCCCCTTTCGGATCGGGAAATACCACCGATGCCGCCAGCACCATACTTTCATACCGTTTTGGATTTTCGCCGCTTTTCTTCCAGATTTCGGCGTTCTCCGCCTGAGAAATGGCACGAATTTTCCACAGCATCTCTTTTCCTTCCTGCTGAAACCTCGGCGCAATGGAACATTCCATTTCCCGAAAAGCCTTTGCATTTTCTTTGTAAAACGCTTCCTGCATACTTCTCCTCCTTTTAGTCCCTGCCGCCCGCCCCTATTCTTACAGTTCGTCAAAAGCATCCAGCAGATCCGCATCCCCAAAGGTAAATGTCATATCTTCCTCCAGGGCAAACTGATCCACATCCAGCTTCCCGATGACCATTTCGTCAATGTTCACATCTTTGAGCAGCACTGTCTGTTTTCCCGTTTCCCCCGTAGGGTCTTCGTTTGTCAGCATCAACTCAAAGTAAGTGTCCACACCATTTTTCATATAATCCAGCATCACTTTGCGAAACAGACTGGAAACGTAATACACTGTCATTTTCCCAGTGCCTTCCCAGCCGCCGCTTTTGTGCTGTTTCCCTGTCAGTCCCAGAATGGGAATTTCCGTTCTGGTTTTCTTTACGGTAGCTGTTACGTTTTTCACCTGCATCAATTCATGACGCTCCCCGTCAATTCTGGCGTAACAAGTGCCCAAAGCGCCGTTTACCGTATCTTTTGCCCGTAAATATGCCATACTTCTCCTCCTTTTACACAACTTCCACTCTCATATACAGTTTTTCCATGGCGTCGGTAGGCTGTACGCTTTCGTATACCACCACATCCTGTTTTTCCACGCCCTGCTGCACCGTAATATCCTCCGCCGTAAAGTTTTCGATTGCTTCCAGCTGAAGCAGCTGCTCATGATAAGCAATGATCTCCGCTTTCAGCAGATTTCTGCCGTCGGCGTTGTTGCTGCGTTTGCCCAGATAATACTGGCTGAAAATCCTTGCCACATCATTGGCAATGCTGTCCAGCACCCTCACCACACGGTTAGAGGAAAAATCACTGTTTTTGTTGCTTTCAAAAGAAGTGAAACAGTTGATATCCCGCAGCACACGCACCTCACCGCCGTCATCATAAAACAGGAATTTCCCTGCCTGAATCCCCTTGATAAAATTGCTTTTTGTGTCTTTGGCATCCACTTCATATTCCCCGTCATATTTGCGGTTGGTCAGACTTTCGTTGACAGCCGCTCCGGCTTCCATTCCTGCTGTCCAGCAGACCAGTTCTTTTGCTGTCCCTACGGAAATGATGCCCTCATAATCCGCCTGAGGATAATCATAAAGAACTGTCACAAACTTCACGCCTTCCTCATCTCTCAGGCGTTTTGTAAAGCTCACAAACAGTTTCTTTGTCACCTCATCCGTACCGTTGTATGCCAGCACATTGAAATCCTCTTTTTCTGCCGCTGCCAGAAAATCCGTGTATCCACTGCCGGAAACTTCCTCTGTGGTACCACCAGTCAAAGGGGTTGCCGCTGTAGGTGTCAGTGCCCCCGTGCCGCTGAATGTCACAAACTTGTTTTCTTTCAGACCATCAATATTCGCCACGGTCTGCACATCCACCTGTTCCATATCCATGTAAGTAGCCACATCAAACATGCCTTCTTCATCCACGTTTTCTGCCACCACCACACGCAGGTCATTCCCACGCAGACCGCCGTATTTTGCTGTCACAGTCAGTTCCCCAATGGTGGCAGTTGCCGCTGTTCCGCTGTTGATACGGTAAATCTTCGCTGTTTTCGCCCCGCAAAACAATTCCCGCATATCCTTCATTTTGTCATGGCTGTATCCGAAACCGAATACCTCCATGGCGTTTGTCTGGAAATCCGCCGCTTCCACAGTCATCATTTCCTGTGGACCCCAATCCAGTTCCATGCCCATGCAGACCACGCCTCTTTCGCCCATAACGCCCATGGCTCTTGGTCTGGATACAAAATTGATGTACGCCCCCGGCAATACCTTGTTCTGCACCAAAAAGATGCCGCCGCCTAATGCCATATTACTTCTCCTCCTTTACTTTCCCCTTCAAATATGCCTCTGCCGCCTTTGCGGCTTCTTCCTTTGTATACCTTTTTCCGTCCTCCAACACCGCTTCCAGCAAATCCCTGCCATACCCCAGTGTTTTGCTTTCCAAAAGCTGCGCTTTTTCAAATTTCGTTTTCTTCATATCCGATCACCTTTTCCCCGTTGTATTCCAGCCGCTCCATGAGGGTTTCCCGCTGTTCCATAATGATCTGCCATCCATACGTAACAAAAAAATCCACACCGTCCTCTGTCATGGTGTGGGACATACTCCTTGCCCCAAACCGTTCCACACTGCCCACTAGCCAAAGCACTTCATACAGCCCGTCTGCCACCGCAGCCGCCGTTTCTTTTTTGTCTTTTTCTTCCGCCCCCGTGTAGCGCACTTTCAACTTTGCTTCCACAGCCCTACGCCGTCCCAGCAGTCTTTTCTGATTGGTTTCTTCCACAGTCACAGAAAAACAGGGTACTTTCGTCTTTTGTGGCACGCGCTCTCCATACACGGGAAGTGAAAATCCTTCTTTCAACGCCTGTATCACTGCCCGTTTGAGCAGTGTCATCATATCTTTTCTTTCCATCACGCATCCACCCCCTTAAAAGGGACATTTTCGGGTCAAAACCGTTTCTTTATGGGTGCTGTAAGAAAGGGTTTCTCCCGTGGTAAAAAAAATGACCTCCCTGCCGTCAGGCTTTGTCACTTCCACCTGACTGCCTGCCGCAATATGGTTTTCCGTAGGATATAACAATACCCCTTCCCATTGCCCGTAAGCCAGCAGTCCCTCAATGTCACTGCCATCACCTTCTTCCACCAGCCTGCAAGTCATTTCTTTCCCCTGCACAGCGCTGAAACGGGTTTCTCCCCAGGACGTTTCTTCCTCCGTAAATTCCGTCACACGGCACTTGTCCGTAAAATGGCTTTCCACAGCCCTTTTTGCCGCCTGCCAGCTGCCTGCCATGGTATCCCCCCTTTTTTCTTACCACTGCATCTTCCGAAAACGGTTCAATTCCTCTTGATAATGCAGCAAAAATGCCCCTGCCGTTTCTGCTTCATCCGCAAATGTCACAGAAACCTTTCCTTCTGTGATTTCCTTGATGCCGCCCTCCTGCAAACCGCCTTTGTCATAGATTTCCAGCCCGATACAAACACAAACATGTTCCAATTCCGCTGGAACTTCCTCCAGATTGCAGTAAGCGCATACCATTTCCATGCTTCTCTCTGCCGCAAAGGCAAGGGCGGCGTCCTCCGCCCCCACCTGCCGCAGTTCTGCCATTTTTGCCAAAATCGCTTCTTTCATGGCTTCACCGCCTTTATTCGGCATTATTCACGCTGACCAGCACACCTTCCATGCCGTTGTCTGTAATCCACAGATCGTGATATTTTCTATAGTCGATTTTCCACGCGTTTGCGTTCTGGTTTGTCATGGGGTCAAAAATCCGGGTCACATCTGTTTTGGAAACGGCAATGGGTGCCTGTCTTACAGCAATGATCCAGTTGATATCTTTCGCATCTGCCGCCGCCACAAAACCGCCTGTTTCCTTGCCGCCAGAAACGCCGTCGTAAAAATCATATTTTGTTTTGAATCTGGCTGAAGGCACACGGATGATGGGACAACCATCAATTTCCTTCACCTTCAGTGTCATATTTCCCTGGGTAAATTCGCCGCTGTCAATGACATTGTTGCCGCCCTTTGCCAAATCCAGCATACCAGCCACTTTTGCGGACATAGTCACAACGATTTCCGCGCCATCTCCCACCAGATCACGAATTTCTGTCACATCATTCAGCAGGGTTGCCAGAATGGTGTCTGCCGCCGGTGTGTAATCTTTTTTCTTGCTTTTTGTTTCTGCCAGCTGGGCAATGGTGCTGTAGCGGTAAGCGTCAATTTCGGGAATGACCTTTGTTCTCTGGAATTCCCCCATGACATTGCCTGCCACTGCCGCGAAGTTGGTTTCATCCACATCCATGGCGTCTACCTGAAAAGCACGACCTCTGTCCTGTGTCAGTTTCTTTGTCTCGTAGTTGACAGTCACACTGCCTGTGGCAAAACCTTTGTCCCTGTCATAATTCCCCAGACCGCTCAGTTCCATTTTGGGAATCTTCACTTCCGCGCCGCCGCTGTACTGCACCTGTCCAGCGTTGTCCTCCATCCAGCCGCTGGTAGCGCATTCCACCATCTGACTGTCCAACTCCTGCATAAATACTGCTGCATATTCCATTGTGTTGATGCTCATATGTTCTCCTCCTTATCTTCTCAGCGCTTTTCTGAATGTCTGCGCGATTTCGTTTTCCTTTGTTGTTTTCTTTTTGGCATAAGCCGCCTGAAAACCGGTACCTTTTGTCTTTTCTTCTTTTTCGTTGAACAGATAAGGCGCTTCCGCTTTCACCGCTTCCAGATCCAGCCCTTCCAGTTCGCCTTTTTCGTTCAGTGTCACTTCGTCTGCATCAATGAGTGCCAGAATGGCTTTTGCGTTCTTGCCGCCAGCCTCCAGAATGGCTTTTTCCATGGCCGCGATTTTTTTTGCGTTCTGCAAAGCTTCTTCCGCCAGTGTTTTTTCTCTTTCCAGCGCTGCGCTTTTTTCTGTCAGCAGTCTGTTTCTTTCTTCCAGTGCCAGCAGAAACTGTTCCACCTTTTCCGCTGTTTCCGGGCTCTGAATCCCCAATCTCTGCATCAATTCCTGTGTCATATTGTTTCCTCCTTCTTGCTTCTTTCTCTCTTCAACTGTTCCATCTCACTGTTCACATCCTCCACAAAAGGATGTTTGCCCAGCAGTGTCTTTTCACTGACAAGCCCTTGGGACTCCCGAATCATCTGTACGGTTTCCAAATCGTCAGTGATGCCGCTGGTGTTGAGCTGTACCTGAATTTTCCGCCAGTCCCTTTCACCGCCGTCTCTGCGGTTCCAATCCTCCGTAGCAAATCGCAGCACTTCTTTCACCGCCCTGCGAATCTCCGGCATAACACCATTGATTTTCAGATAAAACATGGCATATTGAAACTGCAGCGCCACGCCACTGGGTGCCTTCCCCCAGTCCTCGCTGTCCGTATCAACACCCATGCCAAAATGGAAAATATCTTTCCGCAGCATCTTCATCCAGCTCATGCGGCTTTCCACAGGCAATTCCACCTGCTTTGCCTCCACATGACCGCTGCTGTCGCTGATTTGCACTGCTTTGTTAATTTGTAACTTCTTCGCCATAGCGCCTGCCGCTTCGCCGCCATATCCCTGAATGACCCAATACAAATCCACCAAATCCAGCAGATTGTTGGTTCCTTCACTGCTCAGCAGGTCATAAGCATCCACCAGCCCCTTGATCAGCTCCAAATCCGTGGTTTCCTCCCCGTTGTTTTGCAAAGGAATAAAAGGCAGCCGCCCCCAGTTGTGGGCAATCCGTTCCACTTCTTCCCCGTTTTCCTCTTTTGTCACCATCCAGTGAGGCACCTGTTTTTTCTGTAAAAATTCCCCCTGACTGTTTTCGGAAAAATAAGTCACGTCATCTTTCGTCCACCATTCCACCTGTCTGCGGAGATGTTCTTTTCCTTCTTCCAGCACTTTGATGTCGTAATATCGAATAACATCTGTCATTTCCTCCTGATGTACCGCGTCATAGCAAACAATGAGTTCTTCCGCTGGCACAATGCAGGTGCAGAACTCTCCATCCTCGTTATAATACACATGGAGATATTCCACCCCTTTGTTTGCCGCGCCTACCACCCAGCGGTGCAGCAGCCGATTGAACCCCGCGTCACAAAATGCCGCCAATTCCGCTTCGTATTCACTTTTTTCCTCGCCTTTCACCATGATAGTAGGCTCTCTCCCCACCAGATATGCCGCTTTCTGGGCAACCAGCGTATGGTGAAAGGGATTTACATTGTGATGATTGCTGCGGTTAGGATTGAAAAATGGTTTCAACTCCTCTGCGCCGTTTTTCGTTTCCGAAATGGTCGTCCTGCGAAAATCTTTCCGTAAAATATCATGGTCGCAGCGGTAATACCGTTCCCCTTCCCGCATTTTTCGTTTCTGTTCGCTCTGGCTGTCCTCCCGCAGAATCTCCTGCAAAATCCTGCTTTGGCTGAGCCTGCCTTCTGCCATCAGTCTGGCTTTGAGCAAATCCATTTCCGATAAATACATGCTTTCTCCTTTCTGCCAAAATGCTTCTGTCGAAAAACTGCCCGTCCTTCTTTTCGCAAATCCAAACAGACGATTTCCCCTCAAAAAGCAATCCTTTTGGCGAAATTCCTTTTTCTTTCTTTTTCTGCTAACAAGGGTTCTCTTGCTGTAACACCCTATCTGCCCACATCGTCCAACATCCAATCTACCAAATCCGCACCGGTCGCATATCTCTCTCCCGACTGTACCGCACCGCGTCTATGGCATGATTGTTCCTGTCCGGAAAATAAGCTTTCCAGCCCCCATTTCCATCACTTTCCAGCTCATACTCCGTAAATTCCTTTGCCGTCATGGGGCACCGCTTGGGGTCAATGACGATTTCCTCCAAATCCTGTAACCACTTCATGCCATACACCACACTGTCAGGACCTTTTTTCGCCCCCATAGCGGATATACCATATTCCTGCAATTCCGCGATGGACTTCGGCTCTGCGCTGTCGCAAACCACCAGCCCATTTCCTTGGTTCTCTTTCTGAATCTCCGCCGCCAGCAATCGGTTGCTCATGCCTACCTTGTGCAGTTCAAAGAAAATATACAGCCGCCGTCTGGTACTGTCGTAATGGTTCACGGTGTAGTGTAAGGGGTCTACGGCATATCCCCAGTCCAGTCCCCTTGCCACATGGTCAAAGGTTCTGATTTCTTCTTCCGTAATTTGCCGTAAAACGATATTGTGGAACACCTCCCCGCCGCATCCAACAGCCTCCCCCAGATATTCATGCCGGTAGCTTTCGTTGTGCCGCTTCTCCATGTAAGCCGCTTCCAGAAAAAACTGCTCTCCCAGCCATTCTTTTGGCATGGTCTGGTATGTGCTGTGATGTACCAGCTTGTCCTCTCGTTCTTCCGCCGCTTCCCCATTGACCCAGCTTTGTAAACTTCTGGGTGGGTTAAAGGAGTAAAACACCACAAAGTCCTCGCCCCCGCGCATAAGGCTCTGGTTGATGGTACGAATCTCCCCCATTCCAGAAAACTCGTCCACTTCCTCATACCAGATGTATTTCACATATCCTTCTCGAAACTTTGCAGACTTGATTTTCCTTGGCTTATCCGCCCCTTTGAAAATGATCTTCTGTCCGGTCTTTTTGTAAACCATTTCCATAGGTGAGAGCTTGCTTTCCCATTGATCTTCCACCCCCAAACCGCGGATTGCCCACCATAATTGTTCAAAAACGCTGTCCTTTAAGTTCACAGCCACCTTTCGCAGCACCACCGCATGTGCCTTCGGGTCAGCCATCATGCCCAGTATGATTTCCAAGGAAACAAAGGAAGATTTCCCGCTGCCTCTGCCACCTTTGAGCCAGTAGTGCACATGCCTGTGCGCCATGATATCCCGATGCACCTCATAAAAGGCGGGTCCAATAAGAGAAGAAAGAAATATTTTTTTCTCTTTCAATCTTCTTCCCTCCCAATATCGTCAATGATGATCACCTGGCTGTTTTCCGTTTCCTCCTTGGCAAAGGCGCCGTTTCGTCTGCCCAACAGTTCCGCTGCCCGCATACGTGTCTTAATGTCTGTTTCTTCACTGCCCCGCATGGTTTCCGTCAGAAAAGCCAGAATCTCGTCTCCCGGTGCGATTTTTCCTTCCTGCTTTTTTTGTTCAGAAGGTACGCCTGCCGCTTTCCTTTCCATTTCCGTCAAAAAAGCCCGAATTTTCTCTTTCTCCATCAGCTTATTCCCATAACTGCCCTTTGCGTATCCCGCTGCTTTTGCAGCCTCCTGCGCTGTCATGCCCCCTGCATATGCCCTGCAAAAGTCTTTCTCTTTCTCGCTCAATGTTTCATGGGACATCTCCTCCCTCCTTTGCTTCTTTTGTCGGCCGCAAACAAATCCTATCACACCAAAACTCTCAAAAAGTCCCAACATTGTTTTTGTTAATTTTTTTCACGATATTTACAAAAAAATCCCTCGTTTTCGAGTCTTTCCGCCAATTCCGTCAATATCCTATCATGGATGCGAAAACAAGTAGACCGCCCCATATTCAGCTTCAAAGCGATGTAGTCATATCCATACCCCTTCTGATAGCGCAAAAACAGCAGTTCCTGTTCCTCCTTAGATAACAAAGCCACCATGCTGTCGATCTTTCTTTTTTCTGTCAGTTTTCGTTCGATTTCCTCCTGCAAAAGAGCAATGTTGTGATCATAAGCCTCCTCAATCAAAGAAAATCCCTTTTCCATACTTCCGCTTTTTGCCTCCGCCGCCAGACCTTCGCATTCCGCTTTCAGCCGCAGAATCTTTCGGATTTCTTCCTGTTTTCTCCCGCATTGGTCTAAACTGGCTCCCCATTCCAAAAGCATCCGCTTTGCTTTTCCTCTGACACTTTCAGCTTCTTTTTGTAAGTATGCATGCATTTTGGATACGTCTTCTTTTTTCCCCATAAACACCCAGCTTTCGTTAATTTTTTTCACAAAAAGTACATAAAACCATGACAAATTTAATTGATTTCCTGGAAATTGATATAATTTATCTGCATTTATCGACAAAATTCTACATATCAGTTCACATTATGAAAAGCAATATCCATTTGTATCACGATTCGACTATGTTTTTATCATCATATCACGAACGCCCGTTTATGTCAACTTTTTTCACATTTTCCATTGTCTTTTTTTCCTGATTCTGTTATACTGAACAAAAATATATAGGAGGTTTTGTATATGTTTCAAAAAGTGAAATTCAAAGAACAATTGCAAAAACTCATAGGGAATTCTACCACTACCGAATTTTCTGACCGAACAGGCTTTAATCGTACCTATCTTTCCAAATACCTGAATCTGCGCCTGGATCGCCCACCTTCCCCGGATCTGCTCAGAAACATTGCTGGTCCACAGGTATCTTATGAAGAGTTGATGGTTGCCTGCGGCTATCTGCCCGCCGAAAGCTTTTCTTTGCGCCATTCTGTACGTATTCCCATTCTGGGTGCCGTTCATGCAGGTATGCCTGCCCTTGCTGTAGAAAACATTGAAGGTTATGAAACTGTGGATGCCTCAGAAGTCTCTGCCTGTCATGAATATTTCTATCTCCGTGTCCAAGGGGACAGCATGATCAACGCCCGCATTTATCCAAATGACCTGGTTTTTGTCCGCAAACAGGATGATGTGGAGTCCGGTGACATTGCCGTTGTTATTATCGACAATGAAACAGCCACCCTCAAACGCGTCCTGAAAAAAGATGGTCTAGTGATTCTGCAGGCAGAAAATCCTGCCTATGCCCCCATGATTTTTTCTACTGCCGAACTCTCTCGTCTGCATATCATCGGCAAAGTGCTTCATGTAAAATTCAAATTGTGATATTCTCCCAAACACAAAAAACCAGAAATTCAATCATATCTCTGAATTTCTGGTTTTTTCTTTTTTCACATTTTATGGAATCAGCAATTCCTGTCCGCATACAATGCGGTTAGGATCATCTAATCCGTTGGCTTTCATGATTTTTTCCACACCACTTCCATCCCCATAATATTTCTCACTGATACTGCCTAATGTTTCTCCGGCTTCTACAACATGTATCCGCCCTTCCGTTTTCTGTATTTCTTCCTGTTGTTCCGTTTCTTCTGTTTCTTTTTCCACCACAGCCGCCATACGGGGCGCAAAAGCCGCCTGCACTTTCACATCTTCCACATTTTCCGCCAGCACCGTATAAGAATCCTGTACCATTGCCATTTTGGTTTCCAGTTCTTCCAGCCTGTTCAAATTGCTGAATAAGCCATACCCCAGACAAAGACAGATCACACATAAAATACAGCTTACACTTGTCAGCATGGTATACTTGCTCCGCTGAGCCGCTTCCGCTTCTTTTGCCCGCCGCTGCAATACCCGTCGAATTTCTTGCGCCGCGTCAATACGTTCTTCTGGTGTAGGGCGTCGCCTTCTTCTGGGACCTTCCTGTGCCGCTACTTCTTTTTCTGCCTTCTCCTGCACGGTGCCCTCTATTTCTTCTCCTTCTTCCGTATTTTTCGCCTCTTTGGGCTTCACCACACTGTGATCCAGCATATATTCCTGCATTTCTTCATTTTTTTCATAATACACAAAATATCCCTTTGCTTGCTGTAATACATCCGCTTCTTCATTATATATGTAAAAAGTGTCCAGCTTGTCCACAGGGTCTACCACAAAAAGCACCTGCCATGGCTCTTGAAAATACAACTTGTGAAAAGCCTCGTCTTTGGACATAAGAAAGGCGCCAAATCCCGGCTGACAATGTACCCAGCCCACCAAAGTCATCCCTTGAAAATACTTGTCCATCTGACTGCCCACATATTCCCATGTTGCCGCGCTGAATGTAAGTGTGCCGTTCTCCTCCGTGGCATCTCGTCCTTGAATGGCGCCGCAGATCATAAGGATTTCCTCCCCATCTATCTCAATTTGTCTGCCTACCAACGCCGCTACTTTTTCCGTACATCCACGGCTTTTGCCATATTGGTATAAATATGTATACACATAATCCTCTACATAGATTTTCCGTCTATGGTCTACGGCGCCCATCTGCTTCACTTTTGTGGGAAATGCAAAGGGCTTTTCATCGGAATGATATCCATATAAATTGCTGTCCCCATCGAAATAATACCGCATCTTTTTTCCTCCTTGGTTTTGCTATGTCATTTCTTTATGAAATATAACACCTTTTCCCCGCAAAACCTGTCAAAGGCTGTCGCACCCTTCTTTTTTCCTACCGCATTTCTCTACAGAAACAGACATTCCACAAAAAAGAAATCTAGAAATCAATCCCCCTTGAGAAAACACAGTTTTTCTTATTCCTGATTTCTTAAGGGGAATGACAGCGGCAATCTTCAAAAAAACATGCCAGCGAAAATAAAAAAGCCGGAATTCTCTGTGTTTTCAAGAATTCCAGCTATATTCGTTTTCCGATGAATTGACACGCTAAGTTTTTCTTCTCTCACATCAATGGAGCCAGCAATTTCAACGCCTTGCCACAAATTTTTTGTATCATGCTTCCTTTTCTGTAATCCGCCATGGTCATTTCCTGACATTTTGCCAATGTATCCTGAAAATCTTTTTCGATCTGATCAATAACAGGCAAATCAAACAAAAAGGCTCCGCATTCAAAATGCAGATATAAACTGCGATAATCCAGATTGATGGTTCCCACAACAGCCTTTCTGCCATCACTGGAAAATACCTTTGCATGGACAAAACCAGGTGTGTATTCAAAAATCCGCACCCCAGCTTTCAACAGCTGTGGATAATGGGTCTTTGCCAACGCAAAAGGCATCTGCTTATCTGGAATATGCGGCAGGATCAGCTTCACATCCACACCACGCTTTGCCGCATAGCATAATGCCATTTCCATTTCATGGTCAATAATGAGATAAGGTGTCATGATATGTACATATTCTTCCGCCCTGTTGATGATATCCATATAGACTGTTTCCCCAATGAGTTCCCGATCAAAAGGGCTGTCTCCAAAGGGCAGTATAAAACCATCTTCCTCATAGATGCCACAATTTTCTTTCTGCAAATATTTCCCAAAATCCTCACATTTCTCTGTTACATTCCACATCTGCAAAAACATCTGCGTCAGTCCCTCAACCCCATCTCCCTCCAGCATAATGGCTGTATCTTTCCAATGCCCAAAAGGAGCTCTGCGATTGATATATTCATCACCAATGTTTACCCCGCCAGTAAACCCGACTTTTCCGTCAATGACCAGTATTTTTCGGTGATCACGGTTGTTGTAGTGGGTAGACAATACCGGCAGAATGGGTGCAAACATCTTGCATTGAATGCCCATTTTCTCAATTTCGTCAGGATAGCGATAAGGCAAATAATTAAATGCGCATGTACCATCATACATCAGGCGTACTTCTACCCCTTCTGCCACCTTACGCTGCAAAACTTCCAGTATTTTTGTCCACATAAAGCCTTTTTCCACAATAAAATACTCCAGAAAAATGAATTTCTCAGCTTTTTCCAGTTCCCGCAGCATAGCTTCAAATTTGTATTCTCCCAAAGGGAAATACGTCACTTTTGTATTTTGATATACAGAAAAATTCCCATGTTTGCGGATATAGTCCGCTAATCTTGCGGTACCTTTGTCCCTTTCTGCCAATTTTCGCTCAATTTCTTCATCTTGTGTAATGTACTTTGCCGTCTGTTTATAAAGGGTTTCCAGACGCCTTTCCAAAATCCGCTGTCCCGGATGGGTTTCTACATATAAATAGAATAAACCACCCACAATTGGTGAAACCATAATGATCACTACCCACGAAAGCTGTATGGCTGGATTTGCTGGACGGTTCAGAACAATAAAAACAAGTGCCAGCGCAATCACCAAATGCCCACCGAAAAAGTAAGGCACACTTTTCCGAAAGTAGTCAAATACCAGAAACATTAAAATAACTTGAATCAAAATCAATACCAGCACCACTGCGGAACGCCCAAAAATTACATGCAGTACGCCGCTGCGCCCTTTTTCTAACAAGCCATTTTTGTTTTTTACCCCTGCATCGTTCATGCTTTCCCCTCGATTTTATTGCGAATTTCCTGCATTCGACAATCCATGGCAGAGATCACATCTGCGCATTCTTTCAATTCTGCCACAATCTCTTCCGAATGTTCCACATCTTTTTTGTATTTTACTTTGTGTTCCAGACTTGCCCAGAAATCCATGGCAATGGTACGGAACTGTACCTCTACTTTCATGTGTTTCTTTCCAGAAGAAAGGAAAATAGGAATATCCAAAATCAAATGTAAACTCCGGTATCCGTTTGGTTTTGGATTCTTGATGTAGTCTTTCACATCCACCAAAATAATATCATCCTGTCCTGTCAGCATACTGGCAATGGCATAGATGTCATCACAGAAAGAACAGATCACACGGATGCCAGCAATATCAAACAAATTCTTTTCCATGCTTTCTACGGATAATTCAAAGCCTTTTCGTTTCATTTTATTGATGATGCTCAAAGGCTCTTTGATTCTGGACTTGATGGACTCAAAAGGATTGCGTTGATATTTTGCCGCAAATTCCTCATTCAAAACATTCAGCTTTGTTTCCACTTCCATGAGCGCGCATTGATATTCCATCATCAAGTCCATAAAAGGTCTTGCCTTTTTCAAAATCAGTTCAGGATGTTCCATCTGTAAAATATCTTTAAATTGAAAATCCAATTCCTGCACAATACTCACCTTCCTGTTTTTGTTTTCTTGCAGTATACCATATGTCATACAAAAAATCTATTTTTTGCACTTTTTCTCACGAATTTCTTATGCAAAAAATCATATACAGCTTCCAAAAAATCCATGTCTTTCCATATATTCTTTCATGTTTCATCCTAGATTTTTTAATCCATGTATTTTCTATTTTCTTTATGAAACCCGCCTGTTTCTTCTGCTTTCTCTATGAAAACCTTTCTTTTCATTCCCCAAATACTTTTATTTTCTTCTCTGCACACATTTTTTATTTCTCATACGCCCCACTTTCTCCATCTTCCCTTTTCTCTCTAAGGCTTTTTAACGCACACAATCCCTTTCAAAATTTTCTGTGTTTATTTTTCATCACAAACCCCCCTAATATATCTGTAGTTCTTCTACACTTTCTTTCATCCACATCGCCCCCGCCTCATGTTTATATGATATTCAAAAATCAAAAAGCCTCCCTTTTCCTCGCCCACCTTTCTTTTTCCTATCCTTACCCCACGAAAATTTTATTCTATATCGTAAAGGTTCTCTTTTCTTACATCCCCCCACAATATCGCTGCATCTCATTTTTCCGCAAAAAAAGGCTTCCCTTTCGGGAAGCCCTTTGTAGCAAACGAATTAGTTTGTAGCTTTGTTAGCTTTGTATTTTCTGATCGCATCAGCCAGTTTAGGCAGGATCTGTTTTACGTCACCTACGATACCCAGGTCAGATACTTCGAAAATAGGAGCTGTGTCGTTTTTGTTGATGGAGATTACCAGTTCGGAACCTTCCATACCAGCTACGTGCTGGATCGCACCGGAAATACCGCATGCCATGTACAGGTCAGGACGTACTGTTTTACCTGTCTGACCAACCTGACGATCTTTTTCGATCCAGCCAGCGTCTACGCATGCTCTGGAAGAACCAACTTCTGCGCCCAGTGCATCTGCAACGTCTCTGATCATATCGAAGCCCTGAGGACCGCCGATACCACGACCGCCGGAAACGATCAGTTTTGCTTCTGTCAGGTCAACGGATTTCTTATCGGATTTTACAACTTCCAGAATTTCAACGTTCATGTCTGCTTCTGTGAAGTCAACGTCAAATTTGATCAGTTCGCCTTTTCTTGTTTCGTCCTTATCGATTCTCTTCATAACGCCAGGACGTACGGTAGCCATCTGAGGTTTTGTTCTAGGGCACATCAGAGTAGCCATGATGTTACCGCCGAATGCGGGACGAGTCATCAGCAGAGCTCTTGTAGGATCTTCACAACCCATAGCTGCTTCTTTGTCGAATTCTTCCTGTGTTTTCGCCATTCTCAGACCTGTTGTATCAGCAACCAGACCTGTTCTTACACGGCTAGCTACACGGGGAGCAACGTCACGACCGATGGAAGAAGCACCGAACAGCATGATTTCGGGATCGAATTTTTTGATGATTTCTGTAACAGCTTTTGTGTAAGGTTCTGTTACATATTCTTTCAGGTAAGGGTGGTCAACCAGAATTACCTTGTCTGCGCCATAGTGGTACAGTTTGTCAACTTCGCCTTCAATACCGCTGCCCAGCAGGACTGCGTATACATCATCTTTCAGATCTGCTTTCAGTCTTGTAGCTTCGCCGATCAGTTCCAGACCTACGTTCTGAACCTTACCGCTTCTTTGTTCAACTACTACATAAATACCATTACTCATTGTAGGGTTTCCTCCTTATATTCCAAATTTTCGTATTAGCTTCTTTCTAAGCAGAAACAGAATCATTTCTGTTTCTTTCCGTCCTTAACAAACGGATCCGCAAGCATTCATCAGATGATGAATTTTTCTTCCAGTTTAGCAACGATTGCTTTAACAGCTTCGTCTGCGGACAGGTCTTTCAGGATTGTACCAGCGCCTTTTACTTCTTTTGTGAAGGACTGATATACGTTTGTAGGGGAACCCTTCAAGCCGATCATATCCAGTTCCAGGCCATCTTTCAGAGCTTCGAAGTCCAGAATCTTGATTTCTTTTTCGTAAGCTTCTACGATACCTCTAACTGTCATGTATCTAGGTGTTGCCAGTTCTGCGATAGCTGTCAGCAGGCAAGGAGTTTTGATTTTGATGATGTGGTAGCCATCTTCGAACTGTCTTCTAACTACTACATAGTCTTCTGTAGCTTCTTTTACTTCTTCTACATAAGAAACCTGAGGAACATGCAGTTTTTCAGCGATCTGGGGACCAACCTGAGCTGTGTCACCGTCGATTGCCTGACGACCTGTGATGATCAGGTCATAACCGATTTTCTTCAGAGCAGCTGCCAGGATACCGGATGTAGCGTATGTATCGGAACCACCGAATTCTCTAGCGGAAACCAGAATAGCTTCGTCACAGCCCATAGCCAGAGCTTCTCTCAGAGCAACGTCTGCCTGAGGGGGACCCATGGATACAACTGTTACTGTGCCACCCAGCTGTTCTTTCAGAGCCAGAGCAGCTTCGATACCTGTTTTGTCGTCGTGGTTGATAATAGAGGGAACACCGTCACGGATCAGAGTGCCGGTTTTAGGATCAATTTTAACTTCAACTGTATCTGGTACTTGTTTAATGCATACAACGATTTTCATTATAGTTCTCCTTCCAAAATATTAGTAATTCAGCTTCGTCATCTAAATTTGAGAATGTCTACTGGATCAAACTTTCATGGAGCCGGAGATGATCATCTTCATAGCTTCGTTTGTACCTTCGTAGATTTCTGTGATTTTAGCGTCACGCATAGCTCTTTCAACGGGGTATTCACGGCAGTAACCGTAACCACCGAACAGCTGTACGCACTGTCTTGTAACTTCGTTTGCTACATCAGATGCGAAGTATTTGCACATAGCAGCATAAGGAGCGTAGTTGCCATGGTTGTCTTTTTCAGTAGCAGCTCTCCATACCATCAGTCTAGCAGCATCAACTTTTGTCTGGCATTCAGCAAGTTTGAACTGTGTATTCTGATATTTGCCGATGGGTTTGCCGCCCTGTTTTCTTTCTTTAACATATTTCAGTGTTTCGTCAATAGCACCCTGTGCGATACCTACGGACTGAGCACCGATACCGATACGACCGCCGCCCAGAGCTGTCATAGCGATCTTGTAGCCCTGACCTTCTTTGCCCAGCAGGTTTTCTTTGGGAACTCTAACGTTTTCATAAATTACTTCACAGTTGGAAGCAGCTCTGATACCCATACGTTCGATGTTGGGACCAACTGTCAGACCTTCGTAATCTCTTTCAACGATGAAAGCGGACATACCTTTAGGTCCTTTGGATTTGTCTGTCAGAGCGAATACGATGAAGATATCAGCAAAACCGGAGTTTGTTGTGAACATCTTTGTACCGTTCAGTACATAGTAATCGCCATCCAGTGTAGCTTCTGTACGTACGCCAGCAGCGTCTGTACCAGCACCGGGTTCTGTCAGACCGAAGCAGCCGATTTTAGAACCGTCAACCAGGGGTCTCAGATATTTCTGTTTCTGTTCTTCTGTACCAAATTCATTGATACAAGGGCAGCAAAGAGATGTGTGTACGGACAGTGTGATACCTGTGGAAGCATCAACTTTGGACATTTCTTCCATGCACAGTGTGTATGTCAGAACGTCTGCACCCTGACCGCCATATTCTCTGGAATAAGGAATACCGAACGCACCGATTTTCTGCAGTTTCTGCAGCAGTTCGCGATCATAATCTTCAGCTTCATCCATGTCCTTTGCGATGGGTTTAACTTCTGTTTCAGCAAATTTTCTGAACAACTCTTGCTGAAGCATCTGAGTTTTTGTCAATTTGAAATCCATTTAATATTCCTCCTATTTTTTAATAAATTTAAAGCAACCGTTCCTTGCGCACCAGCTGCTTTATAAAAACAACCTACATCCGACGCTGCCGTCATGAAGAACACATTTGCTTTTTTGCATATCAATAGAAAAGCATTTGTGCGCTTCTAAAAGAACTATACCATTTTTGTCTAAAAATTGTCAACATCTTTGTCGATTAAATATTAGATAAAAAACGGTCACAATTTATGGTAATACCGACAGTTCTCACTGTCATTTTGCCACAAAAAAACCAACAAAAATCCATGGTGCTTTCGGTGTCTTTCTTTCGCCCCTTTCACCCAAATTCTCCTGTCTTCAGCCACGATCAACACTTCTATTCTCCGGAAAATGTCCGTTTCCTTGGATCTGGGAATGACATGGAAACCTTTGTTTTTCTCAATACTTTGTATGCGAAATATACTGCCGAAAAAATAACACACTGCCTGCTGATTTTGTGTGTTCCTTGTCTTTTTGCTTAACCATACTTTACACTATTGTCTTTTCTGTGTCAATATCTCCATCTTCTTAGGTATCTCTTTTTACGCATTGTTGTCATACAAGAATTGTGTACTTTTCATAATAGACATCCCCAGCTTTTCCCAGTTCCTCCAATCCTTTCAGCTTTTTTTCCCTTTTTTCAGGAAAAAAACATAGTTTTCTTACTATTTCCTATCCTACCCATCTTTCCGCTCTTCATTGTGAACCGTTCTTATCACGTTCTTGCATCACCATGTATTTTTGTGAAAAATTACGCTAAATATCTTTTTTCCATGCTGGCATTTTTTGTCTAATTTTCCGAAACTCCAAATATTTCTTTTTGACATTCCTGCTGCAAACAAATACCCTTTCATCTGCTTTTTCCTCTGTTTCATAGCAAAAAAAGGAGTATCCTTATGGATACTCCTTTCACATTTACCGTGTTGAGTTGAAATTATTCGATAACTTCTACTACGGAACCTGCACCTACTGTTCTACCACCTTCACGGATAGCGAAACGCAGACCCTGGTTCATAGCAACGGGTGTGATCAGTTCGATTGTCATTTCAACGTTGTCACCAGGCATGCACATTTCTGTACCTTCGGGCAGAGAGATAACGCCTGTAACGTCTGTTGTTCTGAAGTAGAACTGAGGTCTGTAGTTGTTGAAGAAAGGTGTATGACGACCACCTTCTTCTTTGCTCAGAACGTAAACCTGTGCTTTGAATTTTGTATGAGGTGTGATGGAACCGGGTTTAGCCAGAACCTGACCTCTTTCGATTTCGTTTCTCTGAACACCACGCAGCAGAACACCGATGTTGTCACCAGCTTCAGCCTGATCCAGCAGTTTTCTGAACATTTCTACGCCAGTTACAACTACTTTTCTGATTTCGTCTGTCAGACCAACGATTTCAACTTCGTCCTGTACTTTAACAACGCCGCTTTCTACTCTACCTGTAGCAACTGTACCACGACCTGTGATGGAGAATACGTCTTCGACAGGCATCAGGAAAGGTTTGTCTGTGTCACGTTCAGGTTCGGGAATGTAAGCTTCGATTTCGTTGAACAGTTCCAGAATCTTGTCGCCCCATTCGCTGGAGGGATCCTGCAGAGCCTGGAATGCGGAACCTCTGATGATGGGAATATCATCACCGGGGAATTCATATTCGCTCAGCAGTTCTCTGATTTCCATTTCTACCAGATCCAGCAGTTCTTCGTCTTCAACCATGTCGCATTTGTTCATGAATACAACAATGTAAGGTACGCCTACCTGACGGGACAGCAGGATGTGTTCTCTTGTCTGAGCCATAGGACCGTCTGTAGCAGCTACTACCAGGATAGCACCGTCCATCTGAGCAGCACCAGTGATCATGTTTTTAACATAGTCAGCGTGACCAGGGCAGTCAACGTGTGCATAGTGTCTTACAGGTGTTTCGTATTCAACGTGAGCTGTAGAGATTGTGATACCACGTTCTCTTTCTTCGGGAGCTTTGTCGATGTTTTCGAAAGCAACTGCTTCACCGATCTGATATCTTTCATGCAGTGTTTTTGTGATAGCTGCTGTCAGAGTTGTTTTACCATGGTCAACGTGACCGATAGTACCAATATTCATATGAGGTTTGGTTCTTTCAAATTTTGCTTTTGCCATTTTTAAATATCCTCCTTTAAAATTTACTAAGGCAAATAGATTCATACATTATCGCATAAATGTACCTATCGTCCTTAATTATATTAAACTTCCGCAGTTTTTGCAATACCAAAATACAATTATATTCCGGTTTTTGCAATTATTTTCTGCCTTCCAGAACTTTATCCTGTACGGATTTCGGGCAGGGTTCATAGTGGTCTACTTCCATTACGTAGTTACCACGACCCTGAGATTTGGAACGCAGGTCTGTGGAGTAACCGAACATTTCAGCCAGAGGTACAAAGGAGTGAATTACCTGCACACCATTTCTAGCTTCCATACCTTCGATACGACCACGACGGGAGTTAATGTCACCAATAACGTCACCCATGTATTCTTCGGGTACAGTTACAGTAACTTTCATGATGGGTTCCAGCAGTACAGCGTCACCTTTTCTCATAGCTTCTTTGAAAGCCATGGAACCAGCAACCATGAACGCGGTTTCAGAGGAGTCGACTTCATGGTAGGAACCATCGTAAACTTCTGCTCTTACGCCCAGTACGGGATAACCGCCCAGGATACCGCTCTGCATAGCCTGCTGAATACCTTTGTCAATTGCGGGGATATATTCCTTAGGAATAGAACCACCAACTGTGCTGTTTACGAATTCGTAGCTGTTTTCAGCATCTGTAGGGATAGGTGCGAATTTCACTTTACAGTGACCATACTGACCTTTACCACCAGACTGACGAACGAATTTACCTTCAACGTCAACAGCTTTACGGAATGTTTCTTTGTAAGCAACCTGAGGAGCACCAACGTTCGCTTCTACTTTGAATTCTCTCAGCAGACGGTCAACGATGATTTCCAGGTGCAGTTCGCCCATACCGGAGATGATTGTGTCACCAGTTTCAGCGTCTGTGTATGTTTTGAATGTGGGATCTTCTTCTGCCAGTTTTGCCAGAGCGATGCCCATTTTGTCTCTGCCTGCTTTTGTTTTAGGTTCGATGGCAACGGAGATAACGGGTTCAGGGAATACCATGGATTCCAGAATTACTTCGTGATCTTCATCACAGATTGTGTCACCTGTTGTTGTCAGTTTGAAACCTACTGCAGCCGCAATATCACCGGAGTAAACCTTGTCGATTTCTTCTCTGTGGTTTGCGTGCATCTGCAGGATACGACCTACACGTTCTTTTTTACCCTTTGTAGAGTTGTAAACGTAAGAACCTGCATCCAGTGTACCGGAGTACACACGGAAGAATGCCAGTTTCCCAACGAAGGGGTCATTCATGATCTTGAATGCCAGAGCGGAGAAAGGTTCTTCGTCGGAAGAATGTCTTTCCACTTCTTCTTCTGTTTCGGGATCGATACCTTTGATCGCAGGGATATCGATAGGAGCGGGCATATATTCGATAACGCCGTCCAGCAGTTTCTGAACGCCTTTGTTTCTGTAAGCGGAACCGCAGAATACAGGAACCAGATCACAGTTGATGCAAGCTTTACGCAGTGCTGCTTTCAGTTCTGCTTCTGTGATTTCTTCTTCAGCGAAGAATTTTTCCATCAGTTCTTCGTCTGTTTCGCAGATTGCTTCTACCATTTTTGCTCTGTATTCTTCAGCTTTTTCCAGGTAGTCTGCGGGGATATCTTCTTCATCGATTTCTTTGCCCAGATCATCTTCGTAGATGAAAGCTTTCATTTTCATCAGGTCGATGATACCAACGAAATCGCTTTCTGCACCGATAGGCAGCGTAACAGCAACAGGTGTGCAGCCCAGTCTGTCTACCATCATCTGCAGTACATTATAGAAGTTCGCACCCATGATGTCCATTTTGTTAACAAATGCCATTCTGGGTACGTTGTAGTTGTCAGCCTGACGCCATACAGTTTCGGACTGAGGTTCTACACCGCCTTTTGCGCAGAATACGCAAACGGCACCGTCCAGTACACGCAGGGAACGTTCAACTTCTACTGTGAAGTCAACGTGACCTGGTGTGTCAATGATGTTGATTCTGTTTTCATTCCACTGACAAGTTGTCGCTGCGGAAGTAATTGTGATACCTCTTTCCTGTTCCTGTTCCATCCAGTCCATGGTTGCTGTACCTTCGTGGGTATCACCGATTTTGTAGTTACGGCCTGTGTAGAACAGAATACGCTCTGTAAGTGTTGTCTTACCTGCGTCGATGTGTGCCATGATACCAATATTTCTGGTTTTGGCCAGCGGGAACGCTCTGTTTGCCACGCTTACTCCTCCTTCGTGTCATACTAAAATCGGGCAATACCCGAAAAAACTGCTAATCAGTCTTTTCGGGCTTGCCTTGATCCATAAGTTTCTTCGTTTTAAATTACCATTTGAAATGGGAGAAAGCTTTGTTTGCTTCTGCCATTTTGTGTGTTTCGTCTTTCTTCTTGCAAGCGCCGCCAGCGTTGTTCAGCGCGTCCATGATTTCAGCTGCCAGACGATCTACCATGGTTTTTTCGCCACGTTTTCTAGAATAAACTGTCAGCCATCTCAGACCCAGAGTCTGTCTTCTTTCAGGTCTGATTTCCATGGGAACCTGGTAAGTAGCACCACCAACACGGCGAGCTTTAACTTCCAGTACGGGCATGATATTGCCCAGTGCTTCTTCGAATGCTTCCAGGGGTTCTTTCCCTGTTTTTTCTGCTACTTTGTCGAATGCACCATAAACGATTTTTTCAGCAACGCCTTTCTTGCCGTCCAGCATAATGCTGTTGATCAGCTTTGTAACCAGCTTGCTGTTGTAAATAGGGTCTGCTAAAACCTCTCTTTTTGCAACATGTCCTTTTCTTGGCACGATTCTTCCCTCCTTAATGAATAATAATATTCTCGGTACTTCACAGGACCTTGCGCCTGTGTTTTCATGCCTTATCTCTCAACTTTTATCCGTCCTCTAAGCAATCGCAGATTGTATTGATTGGTATAAGGCATTTCTTCTTTTTACAATAAATAAATTACTTCTTAGCTGCTTTAGGGCGTTTCGCGCCGTATTTAGAACGCGCCTGCATTCTGTTCGCAACCCCTGCTGTATCCAGTGTACCTCTGATGATGTGGTAACGTACACCAGGCAGGTCTTTTACTCTACCGCCTCTGATCAGAACAACGGAGTGTTCCTGCAGGTTGTGACCTTCACCGGGGATGTAAGCTGTTACTTCGATCCCGTTGGAAAGACGTACTCTGGCGATCTTTCTCAAAGCGGAGTTAGGTTTTTTAGGTGTAGAAGTTTTTACTGCTGTGCAAACACCGCGTTTCTGAGGAGAAGAAACATCAGTTGCTTTCTTCTGCAGAGAGTTCAGACCTTTCTGCAAAGCGGGTGCTGTAGATTTTTTCTCAACAGTCTGTCTGCCTTTTCTTACTAACTGGTTAAACGTTGGCATTAAAATGCACCTCCTTATAGAATCTCATACGTTCTGCTCTTGCATTATTTCAGTATGCGTATGCCGCGTCTTAGAAGCCGCTTAGAAAACTTCCAGCCCGCAGACACTAGAAAATTTTATCACCCCAAAAATCAAAAGTCAATACCCTTTTCCCCTTAAAACCCTTGATTTTACGCAGATTTTACCCTTTTCGGCTTTGTATACAAAAAATCTCCCAAAAACACTGCTTTTCACCGACAAAATCCCCGAAAGCCTTTGTTTTAGGCGCTTTATGCTGCGAACACAAAAAATGGATACAACCCTTTGGGGATTGTATCCATTTTTTCAGATTTTATACAAATGCGTATTTTCATATCCATATGTCAACAGCTTTTTGCTCCATCAAAATCCATTTTCCTGTTTTTTTCCTGTCAGTTTTACAGCTATTGTTTCCTCATTTTCACAATAGGCATAAAATCCGTATTGCCCCCTTGGCAGCGCGATATTTTCCTCTCCTCCAGCTTCCATCCAGCCAGAGCCGATGACACCGTCCAGCGTTTGCGCTAATACATTGGATTGCGCCTTTTCTTTTTTTTCTCCGTTTTTTTGTGCGGCTACTACCCAATAAATCGGTGCGTTTCCTTCATTTTCAATACACAAATCCTTGCCTTTCTCCAGTGCAAAATACCTGTTTACATCACCGTCCATTTCCCGCAAAACTTCCTCTGAAAATTGATTTCCCATATTTCTGTTTTGCAATAATGTTGTTGTCAGTTCATTGCAGCTCAATAATACTATAAAAACAACAACGGGAATTGGACAAAACGCCTTAGCTTTCTCTTCTTCCAGCAATTTTTCAATTCTTCTTCTCAAACCTACTTTTGATTGGCTCCCTAAGTCACATTCCCATATCACTTTTTTTCTTTCAGCATGCATGCGCCTGCTGAGATTTACCAATATTTCTGCGTATTTCCACCGTTCTTTTCCATAGATCATTTTCACAGCATACGCATCACAAAGAACTTCACGACTTAAGTCAAATTTTTTGCCCAGCAAAGGCATCAGCGGATTAAACCACTGCGTCACTTCGCAAAATCCCTTCATCATGTTCCAAAACATATCTTTCCTTTTTATATGCGCAAATTCATGTGAAAATATTACGCATAGTTCCTCATAAGAAAATACACCCTGCGGAAGCAAGATAATAGGTATTTTTTGAAAATATACTAAGGGAGTATCCAACCCCTTGATCACCTTTAACCCTACATCTTCTTTCATCTTCATATCTTGCTTTATTTGATGGAAACAACGCACAACCTCCTTGTTTCTTTCTGCATCCTCTAACTTTTTTATATATTCTAGAAAACTATATTTCCGTTTTACAGTTATCATCAATTTTACCACTACGCCTGCAATCCATATGGAAAATAAGCTAGGGACAATATATTGTCCAAAATCTAACATTCCATTTTCTGCTTCTTGCCAAGGCAATGCCCCAACCTGCTGAAAACTTCCTTTCATTTCTACAAATATATCTGCTCTTTGAAAAATCCCGCTCCATGGCATAACAGGAATAAACGCCATACAAAATCCAAAATAAAGAAATAACCAAACACGATACGTATTTTTTTCATCATACTTCTTTTTTGAGAAAGTAAAGAGCAATATGAAAAGCCCTGTTGTGAACGATACAAATGCCGATATGATCAAAAAATGTATAAAAAAACTATTGATGTTTCCCATTCCTTTTCCACTCCTCAAGCAGTACCAGAATTTCTTCCAACGTCTCGTCACTTTCTACATCCAACAATGTGGATACCAAATTTTGAAAGGAATTATTGTAG
The DNA here is from genome assembly GCA_022786605.1 of Clostridia bacterium. Classification (GTDB taxonomy): domain Bacteria; phylum Bacillota; class Clostridia; order Lachnospirales; family Anaerotignaceae; genus Anaerotignum. The sequence goes on from JALFWW010000014.1 coordinate 93,739, forward strand.
TAGTGGGTCAAAAAATCTTTTGTTTCTATTTTCAAATAATCATCCCGAGAAATCACCGCATAAAATAATCTTTCTCTTCCCCTTTTTTCGGTTTCCAAGTATCCCTTATCCACAATCCGTTTCAGCAGTGTAATTAATGTTTGGATTCTCCATTCTTTCTCACAGGGCAAATTTTCCAAAATTTCGTTTGCCGTCATTTTTCCATCCTTTTCCCAAATAGCCTCCATAGCCTCGAACTCTGTTCTTGTTAATCTTTTTTCTCGTTTCATAGAGCATCTCCCATTCATTAGACAATTGTCTTTTTATTATTATACATTTGTCTAATAAAGGTTTCAATCTTTTTTATAAAAAAGAAGCAATACTCTAAAAGAGTATTGCTTCTTTATCTATTTTATATTGTGATCTTATACCATTTCGTCTTCGTCGATATAAGCGCTGTCAGCCTGATAGTCCTGCGCTTCTTCGGTCTGTTCTGTTTCCAGCTCGATGTTGCGGTAACGGCTCATGCCGGTACCAGCGGGAATCAGCTTACCGATGATTACGTTTTCTTTCAGACCAATCAGTGGATCGATCTTGCCTTTGATTGCTGCTTCTGTCAGGACTCTTGTTGTTTCCTGGAAGGAAGCTGCGGACAAGAAGGAATCTGTTGCCAGGGATGCTTTTGTGATACCCAGCAGTACACGGGAACCTTTCGCAGGTTCTTTGCCTTCTGCTTCCAGAGCTGCGTTTGTGTTTTCAAATGTCAGCCAGTCAACCAGAGAGCCGGGCAGGAAATCTGTATCGCCGTTTTCTTCGATCTTGACACGTTTCAGCATCTGACGAACGATAACTTCGATATGCTTGTCGCTGATTTCTACACCCTGCAGACGGTATACACGCTGTACTTCCTGAATCATATAGTCCTGAACGCCTCTCAGACCTTTGATCTTCAGAATGTCGTGAGGGTTTACGCTACCTTCTGTGATTTCATCACCGGCTTCAATGATGTCGCCGTCGTAAACTTTGATTCTGGAACCGTAAGGGATCAGATAATCTTTTGTTTCGCCTGTTTCAGGGTTTGTGATGATTACTTCACGTTTTTTCTTGGTATCGTTCAGTGTTACATGACCGCCGAATTCCGCGATGATTGCAAGACCCTTAGGTTTTCTTGCTTCAAACAATTCTTCGACACGAGGAAGACCCTGTGTGATGTCATCGCCGGCGATACCGCCAGTATGGAATGTACGCATTGTCAGCTGTGTACCGGGTTCACCGATGGACTGCGCCGCGATGATACCTACGGATTCACCGATACGTACATATCTGCCGGATGCCATGTTGGCACCGTAACATTTTGCACAGATACCAACTTCGGAACGACATGTCAGTACAGTTCTGATCCAAACTTTCTTGATACCTGCTTTTTCCACTGCTTCTGCCTGATCTACAGTGATCATGGTGTCAGCGGGAACAATGATTTCGCCTGTTTCAGGATGGATGATGTCATAAGCAGACCATCTGCCGCGGATACGATCCTGGAGATCTTCGATAACTTCGTTGCCATCCATGAAAGCGGAAATTTCCATACAAGGTGTGTCGATGTTTCTGCCTTCGCAGCAGTCCCATTCTCTAACGATAATATCCTGAGAAACGTCTACCAGACGACGTGTCAGGTAACCGGAGTCGGCTGTTTTCAGGGCTGTATCGGTCAGACCTTTACGGGCACCATGAGCGGAAATGAAATATTCCAGTACGGACAGACCTTCACGGAAGTTCGCTTTGATAGGCAGTTCGATGATACCGCCGTTCGGGGATGCCATCAGACCACGCATACCCGCCAGCTGTTTGATCTGTCTGTTGGAACCACGGGCACCGGAGTTGGCCATCATGAAGATGTTGTTGTATTTACCCAGACCAGCCAGCAGAGCCACCGTGATCTTATCATCGGCAATGTTCCATGCTTCGATAACTTTCTGGTGACGTTCTTCGTCTGTCATCAAACCACGACGGAATTTTCTGGTGATCATATCTACTTTTTCTTCCGCTTCTGCCAGATATTCCGCTTTTTCCTTAGGAATTTCCATATCGGATACGGATACAGTCATGGCAGCTCTTGTGGAGAATTTGTAACCCAGGGATTTGATCTTATCCAGTACATCAGCTGTCTGTGTCGCGCCGCAACGGTTAATGCACTTGTTGATGATCTTACCGATGGCTTTTTTATCTACCAGGAAACCAACTTCGTAGTCAAATTTGGTTTCGTCATTTGTTCTGTCAACGTAACCCAGATTCTGAGGAATTGCTTCGTTGAAGATGATACGGCCAACGGTAGCTTTTACCAGTCTGGTTTCTTTTACGCCGTTAAATTCCATGGTTCTTCTGACTTTGATGACTTCCTGCAGATAAATTTCGTGGTTATCGTAAGCCAGCATCGCTTCTTTTTCATCTTTAAATACTTTGATGATAGGGTCGCCTTTTGCAACGATCACATTGCCTTCCGCGTCCACCACATCTTCTTCGTATTTTTTATTCAAATCTTCTCTTTCCAGTGTCAGGTAATACATACCCAGAATCATATCCTGAGAGGGTACGGTTACGGGAGCACCGTCGGAAGGTTTCAGCAAGTTGTTAGGAGAAAGCAGCAGGAATCTGCATTCTGCCTGTGCTTCTACGGACAGAGGTACGTGAACCGCCATCTGGTCACCGTCGAAGTCGGCGTTGTACGCGGTACATACCAGAGGATGCAGTTTGATTGCACGGCCTTCTACCAGTACGGGTTCAAATGCCTGAATACCCAGTCTGTGCAGGGTTGGGGCACGGTTCAGCATAACAGGATGTTCTTTGATGACATCTTCCAAGATGTCCCAAACTTCTGTCTGCAGTCTTTCTACCATTCTCTTAGCGGATTTGATGTTGTGAGCCAGACCATCTTCCACCAGTTTCTTCATTACAAAAGGTTTGAACAGCTCGATCGCCATTTCTTTCGGCAGACCGCACTGGAAAATCTTCAGTTCGGGGCCTACAACGATAACGGAACGGCCGGAGTAGTCAACACGTTTACCCAGCAGGTTCTGACGGAAACGACCCTGTTTACCTTTCAGCATATCGGACAGAGATTTCAGTGCTCTGTTACCGGGGCCTGTTACAGGTCTGCCGCGTCTGCCGTTGTCGATGAGGGCGTCAACAGCTTCCTGCAGCATTCTTTTTTCGTTTCGAACGATGATGTCAGGCGCACCCAGATCCAGCAGTCTTTTCAGACGGTTGTTTCTGTTGATAACACGTCTGTACAGATCATTCAGGTCACTTGTTGCGAAACGGCCGCCGTCCAGCTGTACCATAGGACGGATGTCGGGAGGAATAACCGGGATGGCATCCAGAATCATCCATTCAGGTTTGTTGCCGGATACACGGAAGCTTTCCACAACTTCCAGTTTCTTGATGATACGCACACGTTTCTGACCTGTGGTGTCGACGAGCTGTTTTTTCAGCTCGTCGGCTTCTTTTTCCAGATCAATGTCCTGAAGCAGTCTTTTGATTGCTTCCGCACCCATTGCCGCTTCAAAACGGTTGCCGTATTTATCGTATGCTTCTCTGTATTCTCTTTCGCTCAGCAGCTGTTTGTACTGCAGTTCTGTGTCCCCTGCATCCAGTACGATATAAGACGCAAAGTACAGAACCTTTTCCAGTGCTCTGGGGCTCATGGAAAGAATCAGACCCATTCTGGAAGGGATACCCTTGAAGTACCAGATGTGGGAAACGGGTGCAGCCAGTTCAATGTGACCCATTCTTTCTCTTCTAACCTTCGCCTTTGTTACTTCAACGCCGCAGCGGTCGCAGACAACGCCTTTGTAACGGATTCTTTTATATTTCCCACAGTGGCATTCCCAGTCCTTTGTGGGCCCGAAGATTCTTTCGCAGAACAAACCGTCTTTTTCAGGTTTCAGTGTTCTGTAGTTGATGGTTTCGGGTTTCTTTACTTCGCCTCTGGACCATTCATGGATTTTTTCAGGAGAAGCCAATCCAATCTTAATGGAATCAAAAACAATTCCCTGTTCTGTGTTTTGTGTGCTCATGGGCTTGTTCTCCTTTCTTATTCTTCGTCATAATCGTCCAACAGTTCTTCGCCGCCGGCATAATCATCGGACAGCAGATCGCTGTTGTCGTGTACGGTGCCTTCTTCATCATCAAAGAGGAAGTCCACCAGTTCTTCTTCGGCTGTCATAGGTCTGGGACGACGGAATTCATCGTCATCTCCTTCAAAGCCGTCGATATTTACATTCAGATCATCCACATCTTCAATGGATTCCTTGATTTCTACTTCAGTCTGGTCTTCACGCAGTACGCGGATATCCAGTGCCAGGGACTGCAGTTCTTTCAGCAGTACCTTGAAGGATTCAGGCACGCCGGGTTCGGGGATGTTTTCGCCCTTCACGATAGCTTCGTAAGTTTTTACACGACCTACGATATCGTCGGACTTCACTGTCAGGATTTCCTGCAGTGTGTAAGCTGCGCCGTATGCTTCCAGCGCCCAAACTTCCATTTCACCGAAACGCTGACCGCCGAACTGTGCCTTACCACCCAGAGGCTGCTGGGTAACCAGGGAGTACGGACCAGTGGAACGTGCGTGAATCTTATCATCTACCAGGTGGTGCAGTTTCAGATAGTGCATGTAACCAATGGTTACGCGGTTATCGAAGAATTCACCGGTACGACCGTCACGCAGAGAAACTTTACCGTCTCTGCTGATGGCAACACCTTTCCATTCTTCTCTGTGATCTCTGTTTGCATACAGTTCATCATAGATGTCACCTTCCAGCAGGGGTTTCCATTTTTCGGAGAATTCTTCCCATTCTGTGTTGACATAGTCGTTTGCCATTTCCAGTGTATCCATGATGTCGATTTCGTTTGCACCGTCGAATACGGGTGTGCTGATTTTCCAGCCCAGAACTTTCGCAGCCAGGGACAGGTGGGTTTCCAATACCTGCCCGATATTCATACGGGAAGGAATACCCAGAGGGTTCAGTACGATGTCCAGTGGACGACCGTTAGGCAGGAAGGGCATATCTTCCACAGGCAGTACACGGGACACAACCCCTTTGTTACCGTGACGACCAGCCATCTTGTCGCCCACGGAGATTTTACGTTTCTGTGCAATATAAACTCTTACCAGCTGATTTACGCCGGGACCTACGTCGTCGCCGTTTTCTCTGGTAAAGATCTTAACGTCTACGATGATACCTGTTTCACCGTGAGGTACACGCAGGGAAGTATCTCTAACTTCTCTTGCTTTTTCACCGAAGATGGCACGCAGCAGTCTTTCTTCTGCGGTCAGTTCAGTTTCGCCCTTAGGTGTTACTTTACCAACCAGGATGTCGTTGGGGTGTACTTCCGCACCAATGCGGACGATACCTCTTTCATCCAGGTCACGCAGTGCGTCTTCGCCTACGTTGGGGATATCTCTTGTGATTTCTTCAGGCCCCAGTTTTGTATCTCTGGCGTCTGCTTCAAATTCATTGATATGAACGGAAGTATATACGTCGTCCTGCACCAGTTTTTCACTGAGCAGAACCGCGTCTTCGTAGTTGTAACCTTCCCATGTCATGAAACCGATCAGAGGGTTTTTACCCAGTGCCAGTTCACCCTGACAAGTGGAAGCACCGTCTGCGATAATCTGACCTGCTTCAACTCTGTCGCCTACGTTAACGATAGGTTTCTGGTTCAGGCAGGTGCTCTGGTTACTTCTCTGATACTTGATCAGTTTGTATGTGTCACGCATGGATTCATCGTTGCGGATCACGATTTCGTTCGCGGAAACTCTTTCTACGATACCGCTGTTTTTCGCGATAGCGCAGATACCGGAGTCTTTCGCTGTTTTGTATTCCATACCGGTACCAACGATAGGAGAGTCAGTTACCATCAGAGGTACAGCCTGACGCTGCATGTTGGAACCCATCAGCGCACGGTTCGCGTCGTCGTTTTCCAGGAAAGGAATCAGCGCTGTTGCAACGGATACCATCTGTTTAGGAGATACGTCCATCAGGTGGATCTGGCTTCTGTCGACTTCGATGATGTCTTCACGGTGACGACCGGTTACTTTCTTATGAACGAAGTGACCTTCTGCATCCAGAGGTTCGTTGGCCTGCGCTACGTTGTAGTTTTCTTCTTCGTCAGCGGTAACGTAAATGAACTCGTCTGTTACACGAGGTTCGTCGCCGCTCTGGTCTACTTTTCTGTAAGGCGCTTCAATGAAACCGTATTCATTGATGCGGGCAAATGTTGCCAGTGTATTGATCAGACCGATGTTAGGACCTTCTGGTGTTTCGATAGGACACATTCTGCCGTAGTGAGAATGGTGAACGTCTCGAACTTCGAAGCCCGCTCTTTCTCTGGACAGACCGCCGGGACCCAGTGCGGACAGACGTCTTTTATGTGTCAATTCACTCAGAGGGTTGTTCTGGTCCATGAACTGAGACAACTGGGAGGAACCGAAGAATTCCTTGATCGCAGCTGTTACAGGACGTACGTTGATCAGTGCCTGAGGTGTTACCACAGCCAGATCCTGTGTTGTCATTCTTTCACGAACAACTCTTTCCATTCTGGACAGACCGATACGGAACTGGTTCTGCAGCAGTTCCCCTACGGAACGGATACGTCTGTTGCCCAGATGGTCGATGTCATCCACGTTGCCGTAGCCGTAATCCAGCTGCATCACATAGTTGATGGAAGCCATGATGTCTTCCAGTGTGATGTGCTTAGGCACCAGTTCGTGGATGTTTTCTTTGATAGCAGCTTTCAGTTCTTCAGCTGTTGTGTATTCGTTCAGCAGCTGTTCCAGCACGGGATAGTAAACTCTTTCTTTGATGTTTACATCTTCTGCTGTCAGACCGAATTCTTCCAGATATGCGTCGATGGCAACGGCGCGGTTTGTCAGAATCTTCACTGCTTTTTCTTCTACTTCAATATACAGATGGTCGATACCGCTGTCCTGAATGGTATCGCACAGTTCCATTGTCAGCACTGCGCCTGCTTCAGCCAGCACTTCCCCTGTCATAGGGTCAACCACTGCTTCTGCCAGTTTCGCGCCGCGGATTCTGTTTCTCAGAGCCAGTTTCTTATTGAATTTGTAACGACCTACTTTTGCCAGGTCATAACGTTTGGGATCGAAGAACATACCGCGCAGCAGGGATTCGGAACTTTCCACTGTGGGAGGTTCGCCGGGACGCAGCTTTTTATAGATTTCGATGAGACCTTCTTCATAAGATTTGGAAACGTCTTTTTCCAGTGTTGCCAGAATCTTGGGTTCTTCGCCGAACAGGTCAATGATTTCCGCATCGGAGCCAATACCCAGAGCACGAATCAGAACGGTTACGGGAACTTTTCTGGTACGGTCAACTCTTACATAGAATACGTCGTTGGAGTCTGTTTCATATTCCAGCCATGCGCCTCTGTTGGGGATGACGGTGGAGGAAAGCAGCTTTTTCCCTACTTTGTCAAAATCAGAAGCATAGTAAATGCCGGGGGAACGAACCAACTGGCTGACGATAACACGTTCCGCACCGTTGATGATGAAGGTACCTGTTTCTGTCATCAGAGGGAAATCACCCATAAAGATTTCCTGTTCCTTCAGTTCGTCCAATTCTCTGTTATACAGTCTTGCTTTTACTTTCAATGCTGCCGCATAGGTGGCATCACGTTCCTTACATTCTTCAATGGAGAATTTGGGTTCGGAATCCAATGTAAAATCAATGAATTCCAGCACCAGATTGCCGCTGAAGTCTGTGATGGGGGAAATATCTTCAAATACTTCCTTCAAACCTTCCTTCAAAAACCACTGGTAACTGTCCTTCTGCACCTCGATCAGATTGGGCATATCCAAAACTTCGTTAATTTTGGAATAGCTCATTCGTGTCGTGTCGCCAAAACGGAGTGCATGAATTCTGTTTTTTTCCATCTTGTCACCTCTCGAATTTATCTATCACACCGACATTACCACTGCCCTACGGACACTTGATACAGAAAAACGACCTGTCGTTTCTCTCTATCAGGCGTCCATGGCAGATGCTTTTTTGCAGAAATTTTCTGCTTTTGCGCAAAAAATTTAGAATTGCCCAAACAAAGCTAGACCTTTGCCTGCACCACCTTTGATCAGTGGTCGTGACAAAAGCCTCTTTTATCTAAGAAATTCTAATGCAACTTTTGAACAGTTTGCCATACAGCCTCCCGTTCACCATATAAAAGCCAATAATTCCAAACAAAGCGCAATCCTTATGTGTCAGAAATCCCCTGTATTTCAAGGTTCCTGCCGAGTTCTGCAAAAAGATGTTGAATTTTGCATTCCTCTATGCTATACTGACCATAAATCATGGATATGTGTGCTTGTTTGCCAATGTGTGAGATATTTTACCACATCCAGAACTGGCTGTCAAGCCCTTTTTCCTTGAATTCCCGGCGGTTTCCCGCCTTTTTTTATTGCTTTTTCCCCTTCTCCCATTTGCACAACCCCCTCCCCTCATTTCTCCGTTCTTTCCCATTGCAATTTTCGTTCAAGTGACATTTTGTATAAAACAGCGCTAAAATTCCGTTAAAATTTCATAACTGTTTTTTGATTTCATCATCTCAGAAAATCGAAATTTTGTGAATTATTTTTGTTCTTTTTTAAATACATTGCGATTCTTTACATTTTCTCCCCTACCTGTTACACTGTTTGAGATAGAAACGAGGTGTTGATCTTGCAGAAAGAGAATTATCAGATCGTGCTGGAACGCACGTTAAAGACCATAGAAAAGGAAGAACGCCGTCCCCGTCTGCTGCTTCATAGCTGCTGCGGTCCCTGTTCTTCTTATGTACTGGAGTATCTCACCCATTACTTTGACATTACCGTATATTACTATAACCCCAATATCTCCCCCGCGGCGGAATTTACCCACCGTGCGGAAGAACAGCAAAAACTCATTGCCCAGATGCCTTTGGAAGGAGACGTTTCCTGCATCGTTGGGGAATACGATCCGGAAACCTTCTTCGCCATGGCAAAAGGCAGAGAGCAGGAACCGGAAGGTGGACAGCGCTGCTTTGACTGCTATACCCTTCGTCTGAAAAAGACTGCGGAAGCAGCAAAGGCTGGCGGCTTTGATTACTTCACCACCACCCTTTCCATTAGCCCCCATAAAAATGCACAGGTACTCAATGCCATTGGCAAAGAACTGGCAGAAACTTATGGTGTTTCCTATCTGTTTTCCGATTTCAAAAAGAAAAACGGCTATAAACGCTCCTGTGAACTGTCAGAACAGTATCATCTCTACCGTCAGGATTACTGCGGCTGTCCCTTCTCCAAGGCAGAAGCCGAAGCCCGTAGAAAAGCCATGCACGGCGAATAAACCCAAATCAGACAGCAAGAACCTCCCAAAAGGCTCTCTTGCTGTTGTTTTTTTGAAAAAAAGCCTGATTTTCTCTTTTCTTTCCCTGAAAACCATCGTATAATAAACCCCGTGTGATTTTTTCTGAAAGGAGTTTTATTATGACACAAAAACAAAAGGGGATTTTGTGCATCACCGCATCATCCTTCTTTTTCGCTTTGATGAATCTGTTTGTGCGGCTTTCCGGCGACCTGCCCTCTATGCAGAAAAGCTTTTTCCGTAATTTCGTGGCACTGATTTTTGCCGCTGTGATTTTGTATCGGGAACGCCCCAAAGTATCTTTTACCCCCAAAGCAAAACGCCACCTGTTCTGGCGCGCGTTCTTTGGCACTGTGGGTGTCCTTTGTAATTTCTATGCCGTAGACCATCTGGTGCTGGCAGACGCATCCATGCTCAATAAGATGTCACCGTTTTTTGCGGTGATCTTTGCCATCTTTTTGCTGAAAGAAAAGCCCAACCGCTTCCAGACATTGTCTATTATCATTGCTTTCATTGGTGTTCTGTTCATTGTCAAACCCACAGGCAATATGAATCTCATTCCCGCTCTCATCGGGCTTATGGGTGGTCTTGGCGCAGGTCTTGCATATACTTATGTCCGCTCTTTGGGACAACAGGGCATTGCCGGACCATTTATCGTGTTCTTCTTCTCAGCATTCTCCTGCGTGGTGCTCCTGCCCTTCCTGATTTTTGATTTCCACCCTATGACTTGGGTGCAGCTGGGCACACTCCTTCTGGCAGGTCTTTCTGCCGCCGGCGGTCAGTTCACCATCACTGCCGCTTACTGCTACGCGCCCGCAAGGGAAATTTCCATTTTCGACTATTTCCAGATTCCCTTCTCGGCGCTTCTGGGCTTCATCGTATTCGGACAGATTCCTGACTGGCTCAGCTGGATCGGCTATGCCATCATCTGCGGCACAGCCATTGCCATGTTCCTGCGCACCACCCGCACAGAAAAGGCATAAGTTTAAGTGCTTGTTCATCAGAAAACAAAGCAAGCTGAAATCCTTAGGATATAGGGGATTCCAGCTTGCTTATTTTTATAAGATTTTATTTTGTATGCTTTCTTCTGAAGATAGCCGTCACAATTCCCCTTCCGTAATCATGGAAGCGAAAAGCAATGTTTTCTTAAGGAACCTTTCCATTCTCTTTTTTTCTTTCCCATTTTCTGCTATACTATTGCAAAATATCACAAAAGGAGTCCCCTATGTTATTAGAACGCACCTTATCCACATTACAGGCATTGGGCAATGAACGCCTGCAATTACCCATATTTTACGAAAGTCCCCTGTCTCTCCGCTTCGAAATCGGTCCCGAGGACATTTCTGTCAATGATCCCCGTTATTTCCGTATGGCATACTGGCGCGCCTCTTTTCTCTATGAAAAAGCGCCTAATTTTGACACCTTTCTTTGGGTGCTTTACCGTACACCGGATATGGATTCCAACATCAACGAGCTTCTCGACCGTTTCTGCAAACTCGCCCGTCTGCCGGAGCCTGCGGAGGTCTACGAACAGGAAACCGTAGACCGTGACGGCGAGCCCTTCATCCGTATCTTCTTTTTCTGGGATATGGAAGAAACGCCGCCAAAAGCTTCTGCCTTGTTAGATGGTATCCTGAAAACAGATTTCGCCGGATTTCTGGAACTATCCTCCGCTGTTTTCTTTTTCAATACCCAGACCCCTTTCCTCCTTCATCTTTACGATGACAGAGGCATGGACTTGGTAGCGGCAGACAAGTCCCTTCTTTCTCCTTTTTATGAGGACTGCCATAACTGGCTTTTAGACTACGACCTACCCCGCATGGACAAAATCTTCGCAAATACAAAAGGCACAGAATCTATCTAAAATTCTGTGCCTTTTTTTCTTTTATGGAACATACTGTTCTTCCACTTTTGTCACAACACCATTTTCCGAAGTGATCCAGAAGGGCAGGTATCCGCCTTCTTCTTCCAGATGTTTCTCCAGTTCTTTCCAGCTTTTCAGCCGTTTCTGCTCCACACCGTTTTCCGTGAATTCCACCACCAGAATTTCCGGTCGTTTCCCCATATCCATGAGTCTATCGTTTTCCCATGTGCGGATATAAAATCCGTTGGGCATTTCCATGTTGGGGTCCAGATGTACCTGTGCCAGACGATGCCTGTTTTCCTCTGTATACCATTGGGCTTCGTTCAATCTGAGCCACTCATTTTCAAAATCCAGCTCTAAAATATACCCAAACTGTTTAGAGGACATATCTCCGTAAAAATCCTCCAAAGTTCCTTCTCTCACCACAATATCCTCTGTGGTCACAGACCAAAGCCCCATATCCTCCCGCAGAAATGTCATGGCAACATCTTCGGGATTCAAAAGCCCTACCTTGTGTCCTTCGTCGCACTGTGCCTGCTGTTCCGCATAATAAACATCTTCTTCCGCGCCGCTGATATAGTTGTAATAGAGGTGCCCCAATTCATCGCTCCATCGTTCCACGCACCAAATACCGCCATCCCCCTGTTTCACAGGCTGGGACAGAAGCAGCCGCCAATCACTGTATCCTTTCTGCTGATGGAGAGATACGTCCACAATGATATGATTTCCCGGATAGGTTTCCTGCTTGATATATCCTTTGCTTTCCAGAAGCGCCCGCACCATAGTCCCCATTTCCTCCTGAGGCATGGTCAGTTCATAGGGGTAAATACTGCCAAAGCATACGCCGAATAACGCCGCCTGTTCCTCTGTATAGGAAAATTCCGCAACGCCGCTTTCATTCGGTTCCGGCAGACTCATTGCCCCAAAAGCGTATTTTTCCGATTCCAGATAAAGAGTATCTCCCTCCTGCGTGATTCCATCTGGTAACCGCAAAGGCTTGTCACTGTCCAATTGGAAACGGCATTTTCCCGACCAGACTTCCACAGCGATACCTTCCCCCAGTAATCCTTCCTCACGGTAATGCCCTGTAGAACTCAGCACTTCTCTGTCGATGATATGACTGCCCTGACTTTCCACCGCAGACGCAATCTTTTCTTCTTCCATTCTGGCAATGTCATTGGAATCACTTTCCACCTTTGGCGCGCTCCAGATGGCGCATCCCACCACCACCGCTGCCGCAACTGCCAGTCCAGCCACAACAGAAACAGGTTTTTTGTATTGGAGGATATGCTTCACCCTTGTTTTGATAGGCTTTTCCCCAAAAGCCAAAGGCGTACCAAACCATCTTTCCTCCGCCGACAGCCGCACCAGAGAAAGGGAATATCCTTTTTTGATGTCCGTCCCCATTTTTTCCAGCACCTTTTCATCACAGGAGCTTTCCATATCCGCTTCCATGCACCGAAACGCCAGCCAAACCAGCGGATTTAACCAATGCAGGCAAAGAATGACAAAAGCTCCCTGCTTGATGCGCATATCATGCCGTTTGATATGGATTCTCTCATGACAGAGGACATACTCCCGTTCTTCCTCTGTCAAATCCGCCGGAAGATAAATCCGAGGCTCCATCCCCATAACAAATGCCGTTGGCAATCCTTCCACCTGATACACATAAGGTTCCAGCTTTTCTCCATTTTTCAGTTTCTTCCGCAGTTTCCAGGAAGAAATCATGCCGTATCCCAGCAAAATCACAGTCCCCGCAAACCAAACCACAGAAGCCCCTTCCACCATTCGTTCCATGGGAAAAACTTCCTCTCCCAATTTCCGTACCGGTGTCCGTTTCGCCACAAAATCATCCACTGCCCGTATCCCGCTTTCCACCTGTGGCACTGCCTGATACAGTTTTTCCTGCCGAAAACTCTCTACCCCCACAGGCATGGGGCTATAGGCGGTCTGGATGCGGATGGGCACGATCAACACCAGAAATACCACTAGCCACAGACCATAAGAAATGGATTTGGGGCTTTTTTTCAGCAAAAACCGCAGAATCAGTACTGCCACAATGGCAAAACTGCCATAAAGAGATAAATTCAAAATTTCCAGAAACAGTCCATCCATACTCAGCCCTCCTCGTATGTTTCAATGAGCTTTTTCATTTCCTCCACTTCTTTTGCCGTCAGCCCTTTCCCCTTGGCAAAGGCTGTGAGAAACTTTGGCAGGGAACCGCCGAAGCTGTCTTTGACAAACTGCCTGCTTTCCTGCGCCTGCCATTCCTCTTTGGTATATACCGCCCGAATCATGCCTTTTTCATTGGCAAAGACCCCTTTTTGCTCCAGCTTTTTCAGCATGGTATAAGTGGTAGACTTCTTCCAGTCCATTTCTTCTCCACAGATTTTCACCAACTCTGCCGAGGACATAGGCACATGCTTCCATAAAATCTCTGCCAGTCTTTCTTCCGCTTCCGTCAGTTGGTATCCCATGGTATCCCCCCTTTCGGTCTATAAGTTTTAGACCCCTTTTCTTTTAGTCTATAATCTTTAGACCAATTTGTCAACATTTTGTTTCTATTTTCATACAAAAAATCCCACGAAACAGCAGTCTCTCCTTAAGAAAACATTGTTTTCCATTTATTTCTTAAGGAGAACTGCGACGGCTGATTTCAGAAGGAAACATTTCCACGAAATCCTGATAAAAAAGATAGCTGGAATTCTTTGTACAATAAGAATTTCAGCTATCTTCGTTTTCTTATGAAACAGCCCCAAACGTTCGGGGGAAATATCCATATTTTATTTCACTGTACTCCAGATATTGCTGTACGCCGTTGTATTTTCATCGGGAATCAAACCCAATCTCCAGAAAGATACGCCATTGACACCCATCATCTTTGCCAAATCCATTTTGTCCTGGATACTGCGGCTGTCCTCATACCAGATGACCTTTGTGGTATCTCCCTCCTGCACCGTCATGCAGGGATTCCGATATTTTTCAGAATATTCGGATTTTGCACCGCTCTGCAGATAGGACTGCAAGGTATCATAATCATTGTCAATGCCCTGACTGTTGACGATAACGCCGTTCCGCAGATCCCATTCCACATTGGAGGAAGGGCTCATCCCCAGCACAACTTTGCTGTTATCTGCCACACCTGTACTCGCATTGGTAATGGCGTGGAGTCCATAATATACCTGATCGAAAGGAGAAACAGGCGTTGTGGTAAAACCGCTTTGCTGTACGTCAGCGGAAATGTTCTTTGCCTCATAATCATAAGCCATCATGATGACTTTGTCCGCAATTTCGCCAATGGCTTTGTAATCATATCCATCGTAATAACTGCCGTCTTTCGTTGCGGGATGAACTGCCACATACAGGCTCTTTCCTTCCGCTGTCAATGCCGTATCCAGTTCTTTCAGGAACGCCACAAAATTCTGCTTCAATGTATTTCCGCGGAGTCCTTCAAAGTCGATGGTGACCCCTTCATAAGGATTTCTGCCCAGTTTCTTATAAGTCACGGTTACTTCTTCCATGATGGCATTCACTGCCGCTGTACGGTTTTCCGCGCTATTCAAAATGGTTTGCGCCGCTGTGGCGTCTGACAGAAAAACATTCAGATTTGTCTGGACGCCACTATTCTGCAGTTCTTCCACAATCTGCTCATAACCTTCCGGCACTGCCCACTCATTGTTGTTCTGATACAAAGTATTGACTACGATACCTTCCCCGTCACGATATTCCATTTTGCTCCAGCCAAAAGAAACAGCATCCATTTCCTTTGCCAGATCTTTCTGCCCATAGGAAGAAAACGCATAGAATCCATGGACAAAGTCTGTATCACTGTTCATTTTGTTATAGCACCGCAACATCATTGCCGCCGCTTCTTCTCTGGTAGCTGTACCGTTCGGCATAAACTGCCCAGCGCCTTTGCCGCTGGCAATGCCGAAATCATAAGCCAGATTGATATATCCTTTATTGCTTGTTACATCTGTAAAAGGAGAAGCCGCCGCTGCTGCCGTTTCCACCAGATTGTCATAGCCCAGCCCTTTTACCAGCATCACAGCCATTTCCTCTCTGGTGATATTGTCATTAGGACGGAAATTTTGAGCGCTGCCATCCAAAGCCCCATGCTGTGCCGCCGTTTCTACACTCTTGAAATACCATTGGTTCACATCCTGATTATCCGCAAACGAACCACTTTGCGCATCCACCAGTTCCCAGCCAAACATCCGGCACATCATGGACACAAACTGCCCTCTTGTCACCGTCTGTCCCAGACCAAAAGTACCGTCATCCATGCCGCTGATAAAACCGATCTGGCTGGCTTTCACCACTTCATTATAGGCCCAATGGTTTGCAGGCACATCAGGAAACTGCGCACCAAAAGCCGTTGTTGTAAACAGCGTTCCCATGACTGCTGCCGCAAGAAAAACCTTTCCTTTCATACCCGTTCCTCCTTTTTATTCCAAAACCCCTTTGTACAAAAAAGCTGCATGGAACCGGCATATTTCTGCCGTCCATACAGCTTTTCCTTTCTGTTTATGTCGCCGTAAAACAGAGAAGTCCTTTGCTGTATTACGTTCCATACAGCTTTATTTTACTCCTCTTTTTTCCGTTTGTCTTGTACAAAATTCTTAATTCGTTCTCTTTTCCAGAAAATGACAGCTCCCACAACAAGCACTACACATCCACCAATAGGTGCAGCCACCTGCCAAATCGGTGTACGTTCCACATAGAACGTAAATTGTGTACCATCCGCGTTAAAGCACAGATACTGTCCATCTTTCTTTGTATCCAAAGGCACAGCACCGCCGTCTTGCACAAGATACAGCTTCAGCAATCCACGACCTTCCGGCATACAGTACCGCATCAGATGGGTGATACTGCCATCTTCTGGCAATGTTACCTTCCAGCCTTCCACGAATTTGCTGCTGTCCATGCTGCCAGCTTCTTCCGCAGTCACAGGTTCCATTGTGATTTCCGCGCCGTCCTCAAAACTGCCTTCTGCCAGCAGAATGGAAAGCATCGTTTCGCCCCTGGTCTGGGGTGACGCAATGGAGGAACTCCGCTGAGTATAAACAGCTTCAATGACTCTATCGAATGTGACTGTTTCCGGCAATTCTTCCCATTTTCCAGAAGTGCCTTCCTGTTTTGGCACTTGGGGAATGGGCTTGCTGTCTGTTTTTTCGCCGTAGGTATATGCCACATCATCCACCACAGCGCCATTTGCCATGTAAGTCAAATAGAAAGAACGGAACCGCTCCGGCAAACCTTCCATGGCAACGAAATCTTCGTATGCCATAGGTTCCGCTTCTCCGGCAAAACTGATGTCGTCCACGCCGCCCCAGTCACCGTCTACAAAGTAGTTGCCTTTTACATTGCCTTCCGCTTTTCCGGCAATGGAACCAGCCGCTTCTTCCGCATCTGTCAGTTCCACCATGGCACGGCAGTCAAAAATGTCCGTGCCGTATCCGGCAATGCCGCCGGTATAGCTGCCGCCGCTGAGAGAAACTTTTGCGTCACAGTTTCGTACCACAGAATCAGAACTGCCAACGATGCCGCCGATATAGTCCCCGTCACTGCTGGTCACTGTACCATAAGCCTCACATTTATAAATGCTGCCCAGCTTCATATAACCGGCAATACCGCCTACATAATCTTTTTTCCCAGTTACTGCTCCGTAGTTCACAGAACTCCGCAGTACAGCTTTTGTCTGGAAATGCTGATTCAGGGAAGTGTCACCCTGCCTTGTCAGGTCGTCTTCCGGGTCAAAGTCGTATTCCACCGCAATGGCGCCGCAGATCCCCCCGGTATCCACGTCGCCTTCCACTTTCCCGTAGTTGCGGCAGTTTTCCGTGACACCTTCTGTGGAAGTGGTCACTTCTTCTGATATATCTTCATAAATCTCTTCTTCCTCACCATCGTCCAGCAGTTTTTCATAAATATCCCGCATGATATCCATGATGCTCCGCATCTGGTCATTCATTGCCCGCAGGTCAGAAATGAGGATGTCGCCGTTGTCCCCCATTTCGTCTGTCATCTGTTCCACTTCATCAAAAATGGAACCTGTCTGATCCAGCAGATTATCCACCTGCTCTTTGTATTCCGCGTCAGGCACAGCAAACTGCGGCGCGCCGCCTTCCCGGAAATCCCGGATTGCCCAGCGCATGTCTGTTACCATATCGGACAATCCATCCTGAATGTCCTGCATTTTTTCCACAGACCGTTCCAGTCTGGATAAAGCGCTGTTCAGGTCAGAAGCCATATCACTGCCGCTGTCCAAAGCATCTCCCATATCATGTTTCGTGTTGTTGATGGCACGGAGCACACCGTCACCGGCAGCTTTCAGATATGTGATATCTCCCTGCAGATCAGCCAGTGCCTGTTCCATGGCTTCCCAGTTCCCCATGGAGCCAATGACATTTTCTATACTCTGGTTCACATCTTTCCAAGCATTTTTATAATTCTGTACCGCACGATCCAACTTTGTCAAACCGCTGTTGGCGCTGTCAATGGCATCCTGCCCCGCCTGTGCCGCATCCTGCAAGCGTTCTACAGATTTATGGAGCTGTTCCAATGCGTCTGTAATATCATCTGCCACATCTTCCCCAGTTCCCAGAATATCTTCCAGGTCACCCAGGAAACGGTCTGCCCGTACACTCAGGTCATTGATGGTCGTAATGGTATCATCCACATAATCCTCTGTGCGGTGCACCAGATAATCCGTACTTTCTCTGGCTTCATCAGACATGGCGGAAATATTGTCCAGCCGGAAAGAAACATCATCCAATGTTGTTTCTGTATGATCCAGCATGCCGTCCATAATGTCCTGCAAACCGGAAAAAGCATCAGAAAGCCGTTCCAGATCATCCTTGCCGAATTTCAAAATCAGATATGGCTCCATCTGCCCGACGATACCGCCCACGTCTTTTCTGCCATAAACAGCACCACGGTTTTCACAGTCATGGAGATAACCAGACTGTCTGCCGGCAATACCGCCTACGTTATACCCTACATGGGGATAACCAATCTCTCCTACATTCTTGCATCCCTGCAAAAGACCGGAGGAAAATCCCGTAATACCGCCAGTATCTGTGTATACGGAAAGATTTTCCGTATTGTTGATATGACTCACATCAATATCATCCAATGTAGGGGCAATTTCTTTTCCGTCTGTGTTGACACTGCTTTCGTTGGTACAGCGGATGATGCTACCAAGGTTCTGCCCCGCAACACCGCCAGTATAATGTTCCCCGCGGATTTCACCGCGAACGGTACAGCCAGTGATGACCCCTGTATTTTCATTGATGCCGGCAATACCGCCAATGTTGTTTTTGCCATCTACCACGCCATTGAACACACAATTTTCAATGGTACCGCTGTTGTGCCCCACAATACCGCCAATGGCGCTCTTGCCGCCAGATGGTTCCCATGTGCCTGTAACCGTCAGGTTTTTCACCACCGCGCCTTCACTCACATAGCGGAATACCCCTGTGTCAGAAGCCGCTGATGTATAAGAACCCATATGGATGCTGTGTCCATTGCCATCAAAGGTACCGCTGAACACAGGCACTGGCGTAAAACTGCCGCCCAAATCCAAATCTGTATCCAGCACAACCGTCTTTCCTTCAGACCATGTATCCAGTTTACAGTTTTTCACAAATGCTTTCCAATCCTCCGCCGTAGCGATGCGGATTTCTCCTCCATCGGAGGCGAAAGCACTCAAAGGCAGACCAAAGACCAGCAGTGCTGCCATAAAAAACGCTATGATTCGTTTACTGATTTTCATGGGTCTGCCCCTCCTTTCCTTCTGTTTCTTCCAGATTTTCCTCCGACGATTCCTCTTTAGGTTTCTCTTTTTTGCCTTCCGTATCCACAATGGCATGCACTTCCCCGTGGATCACACCCTGCACCTTTGCGTCAATGGTACCGGAAACATAACCCCGGATATGCCCGTTGACCCGCATAGAGCCTTCCAGTTCCTGCGTAAGTTCCGGCGGTTTGATGGCAAACATGGTCCGTTCGATGACTTTGTCCCCCAGCAGCAAAATCTCCGGCAGTACAAACATAACCAGAAAAATGGATAATATGGTACCACGTCCCAGACAAATACCGATGGACGCAACGGTAGGATCAGAGGACATGAACCCAATCAAAAGCCCTGCTGCCGCCAGCATGGACCCAGATGTGATAATGGTTGGAAATGCCTGATTCAATGCCAGAATGATGGCTTTGCGAGGAGGCATCTGTTTTTTCAGTTCCATGTATCGGTTGGAAATAACAATGGCATAGTCGATGTTTGCCCCCATCTGTATGGAGCTGACCACCAGATAGCTGAGGAAGAACAGATTGCTGTTCATCAAATAAGGGAAAGAGAAGTTGATCCATACACTTCCCTGAATCACCAGTATCAGCAAAATAGGCAGCCCAACAGACTGGAATGTAAAGAGCAGTACCAGAATGACAAATACAATGGAAAGGATACTGATCATCACATTATCCCGGCTGAAAGAGCTGGACAGGTCGAAGTCACTGGTGCTGTTGCCCACCAGCAGATATTCGTCATAATATCTTCCCACATCTTCCCGGAGCACATCCAGAAAGGCGAAGGTTTCTTCTCCTTCTTCCGGCAGATTCAAATCCAGTACCAGACGGGAGTAATTTTCCCCTTGCAGCTGTTTTCTGGCATCGTCGATTTTTTCATACGCGTCGTCCAGATCCCGCTGCATTTCATCATCCAGTTCCACATACCCTTTGTCCGCTTCATCATGAACAAATAGGAACATATCAATGAGGGGCACTTCATAATTATCCAGATTGCCGATGACATGACCATATTCTTCCTGTTTGATGCCATAAGCCCCATACAGGAGTTTTGCCACTTCCACATCTAAGTCCATCATTTCCGCGAACTTTCTGGGTGTCAAAGCGTCTGCCAGCATGTAGTCATCTTCTGCCTCCGCATTGGCAATGCCCAAAGCCGAATTGACTTCGGGATGCTTCTCTATATCTGCCAGCAATGCCCGCTCGCTGTCATAATCTCCCTTAGGGATGACGATTGCCAAAGTATTCTGTCCTCCAAAGGTTTCTTTGATTTTATTATCTGCGATGGTGTTCTCACTTTTCTGAAAAGAAGTGATCTGTGTATACCCATAAGCATAGGGGCACATGGAAGAAAACTTAAAGGCCACTACCAGCAATATCAGAAAAATGGGCGGTACCATATACTGCATTTTGATAACGATACGCCCCAACCCATCAATACTTGGCACAAAGTTTTTATGATGTGTCTTGTCAATGCCTTTACTGAAAATCATCAGCAGCCCCGGCATCAATGTAAATACAGACAGCAGACTGCAAAAGATGGCTTTGATGAGCACACGCCCCATATCGAAACCAATGCCAAACTGCATGAACATCAGCGCACCCAGACCGGAAATGGTGGTCAAACTGCTGGCTGAAATTTCTGGAATGGCTTTGCTCAAAGCTGTGATGGTCGCTTCTCTTGGCTCCATGTGTGTCCGTTCCTCGCTGTAGCGATGGCAAAGGATAATGGCGTAGTCAATGGCAAGAGCCAATTGGAGCACCACTGTTACGGAATTTGATATAAAAGAAATCTCTCCAAAAAAGAAGTTGGTTCCCATATTCAACACCGCCGCCGCGATAAATGTCATCAGCAGCACCGGGATTTCCATATAAGTCTTGGATGTAAGCAGCAATACACTGACAATGATGACTGCCGCCACCACCATGATCATTTTCATTTCTTCCGCCAGCAAATCGGAGCGGTTATTGCCTACTTCCGTAGAAACATACAGATCATAAGGCGCAAGTTCCTCTTTCAGCTCATTCAGCGCCGTCAGTGAAATTTCATCATCCACTTCGCCGTCAAAAGTCACATCGTACAGTGCCGCCGCACCTCGATAATGGTCTTCCGTTTCATCAAAGGCTACTTCCGTAATCCCTTCTATTGTTTCCAGCTGCTCCGATAGGGTCAGCGCCTGGTCGTATGTAATGTTATTGACCATGACTCTGGCTGTGGCAAATGTGGTAAATTCCTCATCCATCAAGTCCAGCCCACGTCTGGTTTCTGTTTCCTCCGGCAAATAAGAAGTCAGGTCATCATTGACCGATACCCATCCACTGGCAAATATAGAAAAGAGCATTGCCGCTCCATATAACAGAAAAAATAAATTCCGTTTATCTACAATCAGCGTCGCCAGTTTTTCCCAAAAGGAACGCTCGTCTTTTTCTTTTTTCATGGTTTCACCTGTTTCTCTCCGCTGCGCCACTTTTATTACCCGCAGCACGTACTTTCCTGATTTTATCTATAAAGAAAATATAATGGCTACGCCGGAAAAATACCATAGACAATGTGATGTATTTTGTATAAAAAACACACTGCAAAGAAAACTTGGCAAAAGTATTGACAAGTAAACTTGGCAATGCTATGCTGAAAATACCAAGTAAACTTGGCAAAGAAAACACTTTTAAATATCGCGGGGAATTTTATGAAAAAGGAGGGGCACTGTTTATGGACAAAAATGAAATCTTACGACGCAGTCAAGAAGAAAACCAATACGGGGATGAACGGGAAAAACAGATCAAAGCAAAAAGCAAATCCATTGGGCAAGACATGATTGTTTGGAGTTTGATTATTCTGACAATTTTTAATGCGATAAAAGGGTTTCCTGTAAAACATTTTATCGCAATTCTCTGGGCGGGCACAGCCGCAGAGTATTATTATCTTTTCTGGAAAAATCGCAAAAAAAAGGATCTCTTCTGTGGTTTGCTTGCCACTTCCACTTCTCTGGGCAATCTCCTTTTGCTATATTTGGAGGTATTTCAATGAATAAAGAAGAAATTTTAAAACGCAGCCAAACAGAAAATATTCTAGGGGATGAACGAGAAAAACAAATTCGATTAGAAAGCGACACCTTTAGCCTGATTTTCATGCTGGCTGTCACACTGATTCTGACAACTGTCAATTATGTAAAAGGTCTGTCAGCTGATGGATTTCTGGCGATATTCTGGGCAAGCATCGTGGGAAGATACTGCCTTCTCTTTTATCGGCATCGCAAAGCCTACCATGGCATCATGGCTTTGGCTGCCGCCATACTTTGTATCGCAAACATTGCAGAATATTTAGGAGGAATCTAAATGGATAAAAATGAAATTCTCGCCCGTAGCCGCGCGGAAAACGCCGCCGGTGATGAACGGGAACAAAACCTTGTGCAAAAAAGCAGAATCTTTGGTTTCCGCAGTTTCTGGCTGTCCTACATTTTGATTTATTGGATTTTCCAAATTACGAAACAGGATTTTAATAGTGAGTTTTTCTCGGCTTTCATTTTCTGCTGGCTTCTGGGGCATAGTACTGTCTTTC
Organism: Clostridia bacterium; assembly: GCA_022786605.1. Classification (GTDB taxonomy): domain Bacteria; phylum Bacillota; class Clostridia; order Lachnospirales; family Anaerotignaceae; genus Anaerotignum. The sequence goes on from JALFWW010000014.1 coordinate 116,345, forward strand.
TCACCCAAGGCTATTATCTGAAAAAGAAGCTGTATCTGGTACTGGGAATTTCCGGCTGCCTTATGAGCGTATTGGGAACCATCTTCATCCGTCCCATGCTGCAAATTTTCGTTGCCTAGAAAGGAGATCGTCCCATGGATAAAAAAGAAATCTTACGCCGCAGTCAAAAAGAAAACTACATCTTTGATGAATTTTCCTATTATGTGGACAAAAAAGCCTATGCCAATGCCTACCTTGCCATTCTCATTTACAGTGGCATTGCCGCATTGGTCTTTTTCCTCCAATTTCATTTCACAGGCAAAGCTTACAGCGATTACCGCGCATTTCTATTCTGTTTTGCCATTACCTTTTGCGGTCGTTCTTTCCAGCATTTCCGCAGCCACAGAAAAGTGAAAGACATCCTCTTTGTGCTGATTGCGCTTTGTATTGCCATCATCACATTTGTCAATATCTTAAATCATGGAATGGAGATCATTTGATATGCCAAAAGAAAAAGAACCCAAAAATGAACTCATCCTTCGCAACCGCTTAAAAGAAACCCGCGCGGAGCAGAACTTATCTCAAAGCCAGCTGGCGGAAATGGTAGGTGTTTCCCGAAACACCATCAGTTCCATCGAAACAGGGCAGTTTAACCCTACGGCAAAACTGGCTTTAATCCTCTGCATTGCACTGGACAAAAAATTCGAAGACTTGTTTTATTTCGACTAAAAAACTGTCAGTTCCATCTTGTCTGGAATCTGACAGTTTTTCTATGTTTATCTATTGATACTTATCCACATCATGTTTTTGATTTCATACATGTTATCCACAGATTCTTTTATTTTCCCTCTGCTTTTCCACTTGTTCCACAGTTTTCAGCCTGTTTCCCATATAAAACCTGCCATCGAGGCTCCTCTTTCAAAAAGCCATATGTTTCCTCGTCGGCAAAAGACTGTAAAAGTTGTTTTTTCATATTTTCCAACAGCTCTGGCTGCATTTCTTGGAATGTCATGTGCTCATATAACCATGCCTGCCGAAAACCGCCTATTCCTGCCACACTGGCAAGCACCTTTTCCATGGTGTCCAGCGCCAGTTCTCGGTTTTGTTCCAACACCGCCAAATCCAATAGGGGTACTGCCTCATAAAATTTCCCCATTTCAAAGCACCTTGCCAATTCTCCCTGTTTTTCCGCCAGCTTTCGTGCCTGTTCCCTGTCATTTTCTTTCCGCGCTAACTGATACATGCCATGAAGGATGGCACTGATCCGCTGATAGTCTGCAAAAAGCAATTCTTCATATGCTTTGTATGCCTCTTTGATTCTTCCTGTTTCTCCATAAATCTGTGCTTGCATCCGCTTCCGTTCTGGATTTTGTATGGAGAAATACCGCAAATACATTTCCGCTTCTTCATATTCACCTTTTCGTCTGTAATATCCCACCAATCCACTGGCAGCCCGCATACGAACACTTTCCTCTGAACTCTCCAGCAGACGCTGATATAAAGAACAGATTTCCTTCTCCTTCTTTTCTGCCTCTGGCACCTCATGGGTAATAGCGTATGCTTCAAAACATGCCGCCATATTCAACACCAATTCCTCACAGTTGGGATACTGTTCCATTTGCTTTTTCGCCCATTCAAAAACTTCTCCGTAACTGGTTTCTTCCAACATTTTCTGCGTCTTTTCCATGAGTTCCTTGATTTCTTTGGGCGTCAGATTTTCCCGATAAGACAAAAGGGTATCTGTGGAAATCTCCAGCAATCTGGCAATGGGCGCCAACAGGGCGATATCAGGACAAGTGACCTCGGTATCACATAGTTAAAGATATTGGTATCATTCAATCAATTTTGCCGATAAAGCGGTAGAAGATTTCTACCTCCTGTTCCCGGCTTCCGTCCTCACCTTTGACCGCTTCATGGACAACGATTTTTTTAATCAGCGTATTCAAAAGTTCGGCGGTCAGTTCTGTTGGATTGACGCACTCTTTCATCAAGGCAATCCATTTTTCTGCGTCTGCGGCGTTCTGGCTTTCAGTGGCGATAGCGGATTGAAGCTGTTCAATCTTTGTGTCCAGTTCAGCCTGTTCGCTCTGGTACTTCCCGGACAGCATAGAGAAGTTGTATTCCGTGATACGCCCCGCCGCCCAGTCCTCATACATCCGGGCAAACAGGGTATCAACTTCGGATTTCCGCTTCTCTGCCTTTTTCAGTTCGGCGGCCTGTTTCTTTCTTGCGGCGGCCTGTCCCTTGTCATTGGCGTTTAACAGCCGCTTCAAGAGCCGTTCTTCATCATGCTGTACCAGCCCCGACCAGTATTGCAGACGGGAGAGGACATAGGCGTAAAGCACATCATAGCGGATATAGTGCATGGAGCATTGGCGTGTGCCCTGTCCGTACTTGCTACAATGATAATGGCCGTAAGGCTTGCTGTTCTGCCTGTTCTCCCCATAGGACAGCGACCAGCCGCAATCCGCACATTTTACCAATCCGGAAAAAATCTGTGTTGTACCATCCTTGCACTTCCTACGGCGGTTTGCTATCTGCTCCTGTACCTGCCGGAAAACCTGCTCGCTGATAATCGGCTCCTGCGTGTTCTCCACCCGCACCCATTCGCTTTGGGGCTTGCGTATCCTCCGCTTGTTCTTAAAGGAAATATTGGTCTCCCGGTAGTGGATGGTATGGCCGATGTAGGTTTCATCTTTCATAATGCTTTTGACCTGCGCTATCGTCCATGCGTAGCCTTTTTCCTCTGGTGCGCCAGCATAGATATTGGCGAAAGTCCCGTCACGCTGGAAGTTGATAAATCCCGGCGTCGGTACTTTTTCCGCAATCAATATCCTTGTAATGCTGGCCGCCCCTTTGCCGTGAATAGCAAGGTCAAAAATCTTCTCCACGATCCAGCGGGTTTCCTCGTCGATTATCAGCTTGTTCTTGATTTCCGGGTGCTTCTTGTACCCGAGGGGAGCATAGGCGCTGATACGCTGTCCGGCGGCAAACTTTGCCTTGAAAGCAGTTTTTACCTTGCGGCTGGTGTCCTTTGCGAACCATTCGTTGAACAGGTTTTTGAATGGCACAAAATCGGACAGTCCCTTTTCTGTGTCCTCATTCTCCGCAACGGCGATGTACCGCACCCGTTTTTCCGGGAACAGAAATTCCAGATAGTAGTCCATCATCACATGCTCCCGCCCGAAACGGGACAGGTCTTTGGTGACAATGCAGTTTACTTTTCCGGCTTCCACATCGTCCATCATGCGCTGGAAACTCGGACGCTCGAAGTTTGTCCCACTCCACCCATCGTCCACATATTCCCCGACCACATGAAGCCCCTGCTCCCTTGCGTACTGTTGCAGGATTGTCCGCTGCGTTTCAATGCTTACGCTGTCACCATAGCTTTCATCGTCACGGCTTAACCGCATATAAAGAGCCGTGTTGTAAATGGTAGTATTGTAAGGTTGTTTCACCGTAAAAATCCTCCTTCTAAAGAAACAACCCACGCTTACAATACTTTTGCTCTATGGCAATTATATCATAAGCGTGGGCGTGTATCAACGATGGGTCACGAAGAAGCTGCCCTTGCCGCCGTGTGCCGGACGACATCCACAATCAGATCGCCAATCGGACGACCGCCAGCGGCAAAATGTTCGGAGATTTTGATACGGTTTTTCCCACATACAAAATACTGTGTGCCGTTCTCGTCAGTAATGACCTGCCCGGTGTGTATTGTATCAATAATGTCGCTTTCGCTTTTTACCATCCAGTGTCCTCCGTATGATTATTTTTCATCATGCAGCTTGAATTTCTGTTCATAGCGTTTACCTCCCTCTTGTTCGCTGCTGCCGTTTCAGCTCCGCCAGCACTTCCGGCGGGATACGGCCAACCAGCCTTTGCATATTTTCCAGTTCGCTTTCCAGCTTTGCCCGTTCCATGCGGTCTTTCATCTTGCCGCTTTCACTGGCCTTTGCCCTTGATTCCAGCTTTTGATTTTCTTCCAAAAGGTCTTTGATCGTGACCTTGTATTTTTTCAGCTGCCCGGAGAAGTTCTCCATCTGCGGAAACCATTTTTTCAGCATGGAGAGGGCTTCTTCTTTTTTCTTTCCGGCGTTCAGCGGGTTTATGCCGTCAAGGGCGGCTTCAATGGCTCTGGCCTGTTT
>JALFWW010000017.1 GCA_022786605.1 Clostridia bacterium
TGTTAATTAAATATTTTATATCCTTCATTTGATAATTAGTAAACCCATTGTAATTATCACGTAATTATCGCTCAAAAAATATACTAAAGTATTTTATTTACCCCTAGTAGAACTAGGGGTTTTGTTAAGCTAAAGCATCCAATAAAAAAACCAGAAAGAATCGAAAATGATTCTTTCTGGTTTTTTGTGTTTAACCCTGATATTCTGTATCGTCTACGTCCAGTGCTTCTACCAGCTTCACATCGGGGTTCTTCTGCATGAAGTTGTTCAGTGTGTACTGGTTTGCAAAGAGCAGGATGGGACGTTCAAAGTGGTCATATACCAGTGTGCTTCTGGCTACCACATAATCCTTGACATCCTTGGGAGAACCGGGGGCTACCCAGCGAGCTACGCTGTAGTCCAGAGGTTCCATACGGATTTCGGAGTTGTATTCATTTTTCAGGCGATATTCAAATACTTCAAACTGGAGCTGACCAACGGCACCCAGAATGACGTCGTTAAATTCGTTGTGGTATACCTGAATGGCACCTTCCTGTGCTAACTGCTGTACGCCTTTCTGGAACTGTTTTGCTTTCAGAGAGTTTACAGGATGCACACGGCAGAACAGTTCGGGAGGGAAGGTAGGCAGTGGTTCGAAGAACAGTTTTTCCTTCCGGTCGGTGATGGTATCGCCAATCTGATAGTTGCCGCTGTCATAAATACCGATGATGTCCCCGGCAATGGCGGTTTCTACGGTTTCACGGTCGTTTGCCATCAGGTGGGTGGACTGGCTCAGTTTCATCTGCTTGCCTGTACGGGACAGGGTAACGTTCATGCCACGGTTGAAAGTACCGGAACAGATACGCAAAAATGCCAGTCTGTCACGATGGGCAGGGTTCATGTTTGCCTGAATTTTGAAAATAAAACCGCTGAAAAATTCGTCTGTAGGTTTTACTTCGCCAGTTGTGGTTTTTCTTGCGCCGGGAGCAGGAGACCATTCCAGGAAGTGTTTCAAAAATGGTGTGATACCGAAGTCAGCCAGAGCGGAACCGAAGAATACGGGAGAAAGTTTCCCTTCTTTGATTGCCTGCAGGTCAAAGGGGTTGCCTGCGCCGTCCAGCAGTTCCATTTCACCTCTTAAAATATCCAGGTTAGCATCGGAGATAACGCCTTCCAGTGTGTCACCGAATACGCCGTTGGCACCCAGTTCCACAACGCCGTCTTTTTGCTTGTAAAGATATACTTTGTTTTCCAGACGGTCGTAAATGCCTTCAAATGTCAAACCGTTGCCGATGGGCCATGTAACGGCTGTGGAGGGCAGTCCCAGCGCGTCTTCCAAGTCAGCCATACAGTCCAGAGGATCTTTGGACTGACGGTCTAATTTGTTGATGAATGTAAAGATGGGGATTTCACGCATGCTGCAAACTTTGAACAGTTTTACAGTCTGTGCTTCCACACCTTTTGCCGCGTCGATGACCATGACAGCGCTGTCTACGGATGTCAGAATACGGTAAGTATCTTCACCGAAGTCGTTATGACCGGGTGTATCCATGATGGATACCACTTTGCCGTCATACTCGAACTGCATAACGGAAGAAGTAACGGAAATCCCTCTCTGTTTTTCGATTTCCATCCAGTCACTTTTTGCGAATTTCGCGTTTCTTCTTGCTTTTACGGTGCCGGCTTCTCGAATAGCGCCGCCATGAAGCAGCAGTTTTTCTGTCAGTGTGGTCTTACCTGCGTCGGGGTGAGAGATGATGCCGAAAATACGCCGTTTTTGAATGGCTTCCAGATTGCTCATGTTCATTTTCCTTTCTGTCCAAAATCTATATTGAAAAGTTGTTGCTTTTTGTATCCATAACATTTCTATTTTAACCGAAACCAGACAAAAAGGGAATAAAAATTTGCAGAATTTCATACAAAAAGTAAAAAATGCTGTATCTGACACAAAATACATTGACTGTATATTGTCTTTGGACTAAAATAAAGATAAATAAAATACTATGCAAAAATATGGAGGTTATCTATTATGTTCAAAGTAACAAGCACAGACAAAGCACCCGCAGCGATCGGTCCTTACTCTCAGGCCATCGAAGTAAATGGTTTCCTGTTTGCTTCCGGTCAGGTTCCCATCAACCCTGAAGTAGGCGATGTTGTAGCAGAAGGCATCGTTGACCAGACAGAACAGGTTATGAAAAACATCGGCGCGATTCTGGAAGTAAACGGTCTGACATACACAGACGTTGTAAAAACAACATGCTTCCTGGCTGACATGGGCGACTTCGCTACATTCAACGAAGTATACGCAAAATACTTCACAGGCAAACCCGCTCGTTCCTGCGTAGCAGTAAAAACACTGCCCAAGAACGTTCTGTGTGAAGTAGAAATTCTGGCTGTAACAAAGAAATAATTGTTGCGACTGATTTTTGCAAGTGAAAGTGGGACAGGCTGTTTGGTCTGTCCCAACTTTTTTGAAAAAAAGTGAAAAAAGTTGTTGACAGATGAAAAAAACTGTAGTAATATAGAGAAGTCGTCGAGGCGTGGCTCAGCTTGGTAGAGCGCTACATTAGGGATGTAGAGGTCGCAAGTTCAAATCTTGTCGCCTCGATTGGACAAACCGGAAATGTCGGAAACGGCATTTTCGGTTCTTTTTTCCAAAACGGCTTCAAACAATGTTTCCCAAAAGAAACAAAAAAAGAAGTTGACAAATGAAATAAAATATAGTAATATAGAGAAGTCGTCGAGGCGTGGCTCAGCTTGGTAGAGCGCTACATTAGGGATGTAGAGGTCGCAAGTTCAAATCTTGTCGCCTCGACTTTTTAAAACTCGTTAAAACGTTGTCTGCAATGTTTTGGCGAGTTTTTTTCTTTTCAAAAAAGAATTTTCACGGTACAATGGAGAAAGAATATCTTTTAGGTAACAACCACGAAATTGGGGTGAGTATGTGGAAAAAAAGAACGATGCCGTAGAAAGCAACGCATTGGTATCCCGTGCGAAAAATGGGGATATGCATGCATTTGAGCAGTTGCTTTTGCAGCATGAAAAAATCGTTTTTAACATCGTCCTTCGTATGATGGGTCCTGGTGAAGATGTGAAGGACCTTTCACAGGAAGTATTTTTGAAAGTTTATCGAAACCTGGAAAAATTCGATGAAAAATCCGCGTTTTCTACTTGGATCTACCGTATTGCCGTCAATACCTGTATTGACGAAATGCGCCGCCGGAAAGGGAAACAAACTTATTCCTTAGAGGCGGAGATCGAGGATACAGAAGGCAGCTATCAAAAACAGTTTGCGGATACGGGAGAAACGCCGGAAGAAAGTCTAATGCGTAAGGAAGGACAGAGCGAAGTTCTTCGGGCATTGGAAACGTTGTCACCAGAACATAAGACAGCCATCGTGCTGCGGGATATCCGAGGTTTTTCCTATGAAGAAATCGCGGAAATGACGGATACCGCACTGGGAACTGTAAAATCCCGCATTTCCAGAGCCAGAATACAATTAAAGGAAGAAATTTTAAAAATCAGGGAACGAAAATCAAATGACTTACGTCAAAAAAGCAGAAAGGAGGGAAGGACATGATGAAATGTAGCCAGTGTCAGGAGAAATTCTGGGATTATTATGACGGCACACTTACTGCGGAAGAAGCGGCAGAAATGGAAAAACATCTGGAAATCTGCTCAGAATGTGCTGCCGAAGCAAAAATGGTCAAACAAATGCTGGAAAGCCTCCATACCCTTCCCGAAGCTGCTTTGCCGGAAGGCTATCATGAAGAATTGATGGGAAAAATCGCAAAAGAAAATATGGCGAAAATTTCTCATACTTCTATAGATCAGTCAGAAAAACAGGAAACAGGTACGGTAGTACCGTTCCCGCAGAAACGTCGGAAAAACTGGAAGAATTTCGGTCTGGTTGCCGCGGCGGTGGTGTTGGTGGCAGCAGCAGGCGGAATTCAAGGCATTCAGCAGTTGCGGGCACCGCAGGAATCCATTATTCAGCAGGCAAAAGATGCGCCGATGAAATCTGATTATGAAACAGAAGAAATGATGACAGCAGACAACCCTCTGGTGGACACAACGACGGAAAAATCGCAGGATGCATCAGTAAATGAATCCACAGAAACTGCACCTGCAGAGCCGAAACAGACAACAACACAGCCCAAAAACTCTAAGACGACACCAAAAGCAACAACTGCTACAGAAACGACAAAACCAGCAGAAAGCGGACAGAAACCACCTGTGCAGAGCACGCAGGAAGAAACCGCTGCTCCAGAATCCGCAATAAATCAGCCCCAAGCTGATGCTGCGGAGAAACAACCTTTGAAAGGCGCTTTTTCTGCCAACACTTTATCGGAAGAAAAATCAGGCTCTGCTGCGGAAACGCAGAACAGCAGTCAGCCAGCAACAGTTCGTGCCAATGATTTGTCTGCGGCAACAATAGAGGAACAGATTGATTTACAGGTAAAAGATGTCAAAGAAGCCATGGATGACATCCGTACAGTCATTACAGAAATGGAATTGACAGAAAAAGAAGCAACAGAATCATCTATTACAGTGACTATGAAAGAAAATCAGAAACAGGCATTTTTAGATGAATTATCCGAAATCGGTACATTGCCCGATACAGAAGTCAGCGACAGCACAGCGGAAACTAAGATTGACTTGAAAGTTGTTTGTGTAGAAGCGGAAAAATAAAATATTTCTCAAAAGTAAAAGCTGAAACCAGCAGGCATTGTTGGATTTCGGCTTTTTTATTTTACAAAAATGAATGATACCGCGTGGATTCTACAGTGTTGTATTGAAAATTATACAATTTGTATAAATATTTGAATAAGAAATACGCAATTTGTATATACATACTAAACTTTAATAATCTACTTGACTAAAGTGTTAAACTGGCTTAATATGAAGAAAAGCATGTGGGAGGTGCCTTATGACCGATTGGGATGGATTATTGAAAAAAGAAGAACAGACAGTATTTCGTCTGCGGGCGCTCTTTGAACAGTACGGCTACCGTAAATTCAAAATGAGCAAGTTTGAGGAATATGATTTTTATGCAGAAAACAGAAGTTTTTTGACAACAAAAAATATCATTACCTTTCAGGGGTTACAGGGTCATTTGCTGGCGTTAAAACCTGATGTGACATTATCCATTGTCAAGCATACCAAAGGCAGTTATGACTGTCCGGAGAGAGTATATTACAACGAAAATGTATACCGTGCCAGAAAGGACGATGGAGAATATAAAGAAATTATGCAGGTAGGTCTGGAATACATTGGCGAAGTGGACGATTATGCCGTCAGCGAAGTGATTCTGCTTGCCAAAAAGAGTTTGGACAGCATTTCCAGCCGCAGTATGCTGAATATTTCTCACATGGGCTTTGTACAGGGATTATTGGAGGAAACAGCACTTCCGCCTTCCCAGCAGGAGAAGATTCTGGTCTGCATCGGTGAAAAAAATGCCCATGGCATTGGGCAGATTTGTCAGGAAAACGGTGTTTCCCAAGAACTCACGAGCCGCTTGCAGACAGTGGCATCCCTCCATGGCAGTCTGGCAGAAATACTGCCAAATGCAAAAGCATTGTGCGGCAATGAAAAAGCACAACAGGCCATTGAGGAGCTGGAACGGCTCTATATCAATTTGAAAGCCTGTATTTATGACCATGGCATCCATCTGGATTTCTCTATTGTCAACGATATGGATTATTACAACGGCATTATCTTCCAAGGATTTGTGGACGGTATCCCCACAGGGGTCCTTTCCGGCGGCAGATATGACAATCTGGTGCATAAATGCGGCAAAAACGCTGACGCATTGGGATTTGCCGTTTATATGGATATGCTGGAACGCTATGGCGAAGAAGAAAAGTCCTACGATGTGGACGCATTGCTTTTATGCGATGAAAATACGGATACCATCGGAAAACTTCGGGCAGTGCAGATGCTCCAAAGCATGGGACTTTCCGTGGCGGTACAGAAACAGGATGACGGCAGACTGAAATACAAACAGCTTTGCCGGTTGAGTGAAAGCGGGGTGGAAGTCATTGGCTGAGTATTTGAATATCGCGTTGCCAAAAGGCAGATTAGGGGAAAAAGCCTATGATATTTTGGAAGGCATTGGCTTTGGCTGCCCCTCCATTCGGGAACAGAACCGAAAATTGATTTTTGAAAATGAGGAAAACCGTGTGCGGTATTTCTGGGTAAAGCCTTCTGACGTTGCTGTTTATGTGGAACGGGGCGCTGCTGATGTGGGCATTGTGGGCAAGGATATTTTGCTGGAACAGGGGTCAGACGTTTATGAGCTTTTAGACCTTGGCATTGGCAAATGCCGTATGGCGGTGGCAGGCATCAAAGGCACAAGACTTACCACAGACAAAACCCTACGTGTAGCAACGAAATTTCCCAATATCGCAAGGGAATATTTCCGCAGACAGAGCATGGAAATTGAAATCATCAAGCTTCATGGCTCCATCGAAATTGCGCCAATTCTCCACATGTCTGATGTTATTGTGGATATTGTGGAAACGGGCACCACACTGAAAGAAAATAATCTGGAGCCTTTGGAGGACATTGTGCCCATCAGTGCAAGGCTCATTGCCAATAAAGCAAGTTACCAGTTCAATTATGAACGGGTACGGGAAATGTGTGAGAAAATAGAAGGACTTCAACAGGACATAAAATGAGGTGATACCTATGATCAAGCAGTATCGTTATGCAGATATTTCCATTGACGATATTTTTCATAGAACAGAAGAAAAAACAGACGTGGCAGATGCCGTAGCGGAAATTTTGGCAGACGTACGGAAAAACGGCGATGAAGCTCTGCGGCGTTACAGCGAACGGTTCGACGGCGCAAAGCTGGATGTGCTGGAAGTGACAGCGGAAGAACAGGCGGCGGCTATGGCGGCAGTAGACCCGGAACTGATTGCTATTTTAGAGGAAGCGGCGGCGAATATCCGTGCTTTTCATGAAAAACAGAAACGGACGGACTTTGTCATCACAGAAAAAGACGGCGTGGTGCTGGGACAGAAAATCATTCCTCTGGACAGAGCAGGGGTCTATGTACCCGGCGGCACAGCATGTTATCCCTCTACAGTTTTGATGGATACTATTCCGGCGAAAATCGCAGGCGTAGGGGAAATCATTATGACCACTCCGGCAAAAAGGGGGAAAATCAATCCTGTGATTCTGGCGGCGGCAGAAATCGCCGGCGTAGACCGTATTTTTAAGATTGGCGGCGCACAGGCCATCGGCGCATTGGCTTATGGCACAGAAAGTGTGCCTCGCGTGGATAAGATTGTAGGACCCGGCAATGCCTTTGTGGCAGAAGCCAAAAAACAGGTTTTTGGTCGGGTTTCCATTGATATGATCGCGGGACCCAGTGAGATTTTGATTCTGGCAGATGATACCTGTGACGCGGAAGTGGTAGCGGCAGATATGCTTTCTCAGGCGGAACATGATACAATGGCAAGCGCTGTACTGGTAACAGACAGCACAAGATTGGCAAAGGCAGTTTCTGCGGAACTGGAACGGCAGATTCCTTTGCTCCCCAGAGCGGAAATCGCCAGAGAATCCATTGACAACTGCAGCAAAATCATTCTGGCAGAATCCATGACACAGGCGGTGGAAATTTCCAATGAAATCGCTCCCGAGCATCTGGAAGTCTGCGTGGATAATCCTTTCGCATATCTGGCACAGATTCGCCATGCAGGTTCCATTTTCCTTGGAAAACACGCACCGGAAGCCTTGGGGGATTATTTTGCAGGACCAAACCACACCTTGCCCACCAGCGGCACAGCCCGTTTTTCTTCCCCCTTGTCTGTAGATGATTTTATCAAGAAATCTTCTTTTACATACTATACCCAGCAGGCACTGGAACAGGTAGGAGAAAAAATCGTGCGTTTTGCAGAAGAAGAAGGCTTGCAGGCGCATGGGAAATCCGTTTCGGTACGTCTGGAAAAAGGAGGAAAGTTATGAGCAGATTTTTAAGCGCTCGATTTGCGGGACTGGAAGCATATACTCCCGGGGAACAGCCTCAGGATATGCAGTATGTGAAACTGAATACAAACGAATCTCCTTATCCTCCTTCACCGGAAGTGTTCGCAAGGATAAACGAGGAAGAAATTGGAAAATTACAGCTTTATCCAGACCCGGAGGGGAAAGTGCTGCGGCAGAAGTTGGCTGACCTTTATGGGGTCACAATGGAGAATATTTTCCTTTCCAATGGCTCTGATGATATTTTGAATTTTGCCTTTATGGCGTTCTGTGATGAAACCCACGGTGCCATGTTCCCGGAGATCAGTTACGGTTTTTATCCTGTCTATGCAGACCTCTATGGGGTGCAGGCAAAACAGGTGCCCCTACAGGCGGATTTTACCATCTCTGGGGCAGATTACTGCAAGAATGAGGCAATGGTAGTCATTGCCAATCCAAACGCTCCTACGGGGCTGGAATTGCCTCAAAATGACATCGAAAAAATCATCCAGTCCAATCCCGATCATGTGGTCATCATTGATGAAGCCTATATTGATTTTGGCGGAACAAGCTGTGTGGATTTGATTCACAAATATGATAACTTGCTGGTGGTACAAACCTTTTCCAAGTCCCGCTCCATGGCTGGGGCAAGACTGGGCTTTGCCATTGCCTCCAAGGGCATCATTGAGGACTTGAATAAGATCAAATACTCCACAAACCCCTATAACATCAACCGCATCACATTGGCGGCAGGGGAAGCAGCTGTAGACAGCAACGATTATTATATGGAAAACTGCAGGAAAATCGCCGCAACCAGAGAAAGAACCACAAAAGAACTGCGGGAAATTGGCTTTACGGTGCTGGATTCTGTGGCAAACTTTATTTTCGCTAAATCCGACGCCATCAGCGGTACAGACTTGTATGCGGGTTTGAAGAAAAAAGGCGTATTGGTGCGATATTTCGGCAAAGAAAAAATCAAAGACTTTGTGCGCATCACCATCGGCACTGACGAACAGATGGATATTTTGCTGGAAAAAACAAAAGAACTGCTGGCGGAAGGAGGAAAAGCATGAGAAGAAGTGAAATCGAACGGAAAACAGCGGAAACGGACATTTCCCTTGCACTGAATCTGGATGGTACAGGCAAAAGTAACGTGGATACAGGCTGTGGTTTTCTCAATCATATGCTGACCCTCTTTGCCAGACACGGCCGTTTTGATTTGGACGTGACCTGTCATGGGGATGTGGATGTGGACGACCACCATTCCGTAGAGGATATTGGCATTTGTCTGGGCATGGCTTTTGCGGAAGCCTTGGGCAATGGCGCAGGCATCCGTCGCTACGGACATATCATCCTGCCTATGGATGAAACATTGATTTTGTGTGCCGTAGACCTTTCTGGTCGTGCCCATCTGGAATATGGGCTGGAAATTCCCACAGAAAAAGTGGGTACCTTCGATACGGAACTGACAGAGGAATTCCTCATCGCTTTTGTGCGGAAGGCAAACATGACTTTGCATGTGAAACAGCTTTCCGGCAGAAACAGCCATCACATCATCGAAGGCACATTCAAAGCCCTTGCCAGAACGCTGGCACAGGCAGTTTCCATTGACGAAAAATATCGGGATGAAATCCCGTCAACAAAAGGGGTGCTGTAATGGTAGGAATCATTGATTATGGCGTAGGGAATCTCTTTTCCCTGAAAAGCTCATTGGCATATATCGGAGAAGAAGCAGTGGTGACAAATGACGCCGCTGTATTGCAGAAATGCGATCACATTATCCTGCCGGGGGTTGGCGCTTTCGGGGATGCGGCGGAAAAACTGCAGAAAAGCGGCATGGCGGAAGTGGTGCTGAAAGAAGCGGCAGCAGGCAAGCCTTTGTTGGGCATTTGTCTGGGGATGCAGCTGCTTTTTGAAAAAAGCTACGAATATGGCGAATATGCAGGTCTGGGGCTCATTCCCGGCGTGGTACGACCCATTGCGCCTATGATTGGTGAAGGGCTGAAAGTGCCTCACATCGGCTGGAATGGACTGCATTTCCCCAAAGAGAAAGAAAAATCCCCTATTTTTGCGGACTTGGCAGAAAATGACTGTGTGTACTTCGTACATTCCTTTGCGGCGGTTGACTGCGCGGATTTCGTGACTGCAACGGCAGAATATGGCGCAGAACTGACAGCGGCAGTGGCAAGAGACAATGTATATGGCTGTCAGTTCCATCCGGAAAAAAGCGGAGAAGTGGGACTGAAGATACTGAAAGCATTTTGTAACCTGTGAGAGGAGGAAGGCACATGTTTATTTTTCCTGCCATTGATCTGATTGAAGGCTGTGCGGTGCGGCTGGTTCGTGGGGACTATGCCAAGAAAACCGTTTACAGCGATAATCCTGCGGCAGTGGCACGGTCCTTTGCCAAAGCAGGTGCCAAATATTTACATCTGGTGGATTTGGAAGGTGCAAAAGACGGTACAACACCCAATCTGGAAACCATTCGTGATATTGTGGCAAAAAGCGGATTGAAAACAGAAGTGGGGGGCGGTATCCGCTCCGAAGAAACCATTCAGAAATATTTGGATGCTGGCGTATATCGTGTGATTTTGGGAACAGCGGCTATCACACAGCCGGATTTTCTGGAAAATATGGTGGCAAAGTACGGCGAAAAAATTGCCGTTGGTGTTGATATTAAAGATGGTATGGTGGCTATCAAAGGCTGGACAGAAGTTTCTGCTTTGACCTGTGACGCATTTTGCGAGAAGCTGGAAAAGATGGGCGTGAAAACCATCATTTGCACAGACATTTCTAAGGATGGACTTCTTTCCGGCACCAATCTGGAACTGTACCGCCATTTAGGCGAAACCTACCACATGGATATTGTGGCGTCTGGTGGCGTTTCTTCTTTGGAGGATGTAGCGGCTCTGGAAAAAATGGGGCTGTATGGGGCCATTTTGGGAAAAGCCCTGTATACAGGGCATATTGATTTGGCAGAAGCCGTAAAACTGGCAAAGGGGGAAGGCAAATGATTACAAAACGCATCATTCCCTGTCTGGATGTGAAAGACGGACGGGTGGTAAAAGGCGTCAATTTTCAAGGGCTGAATGACGTTTCTTCTCCCATTGAGCTGGGGAAATATTACAGCGACAACGGTGCCGATGAACTGGTGTTTTATGACATCACAGCGTCAGCGGAAGGACGTGCCCTTTTTACGGATATCCTGAAAAAGGTGGCGGAAACCATTTTCATCCCCCTCACCGTTGGGGGCGGCATCAATACGCTGGAGGATTTTGACCGTGTGCTGAAATGTGGTGCTGATAAAGTCAGTGTCAATTCTGGCGCTATCAAAAATCCCGATTTGATTGCGCAGGCTGCCCAGAAATATGGTGACCAATGCGTTGTTCTTTCTGTGGATGTGAAACGGGTAGACGGCAAGTTTACGGTCTTTGCAAAAGGCGGACGGGAAAACACCGGCATGGATGCTATCGAATGGATTAAAAAATGCGTGGCGCTGGGCGCTGGGGAAGTGGTCGTCAACAGCATTGACACCGACGGCGTGAAACAGGGCTTTGACCTGGAAATGCTGGAAGCAGTTTGTGATGCCGTTTCCGTGCCTGTCATCGCTTCTGGCGGCGCAGGGTCTATGGAGGACTTTGTGACACTGTTCAAAGAACTGCCCAAAGTGGATGCAGGTCTGGCAGCTTCTATTTTCCATTTTGGCGAAGTGAACATCAAGGAATTGAAAGAACGTCTGGCGAAAGAAAATATTCCCATGCGGTTATAAAAGGAGATTAGACGTATGTTTGATATAAATACATTGAAGTTTGACGAAAAAGGGCTGATTCCTGCCGTTGTGGTGGATGCCCTCAGCAAAAAAGTCCTGACAGTGGCTTACATGAATCGGGAAAGTCTGGAAATCAGCATGAAAGAAGGCAAAACCTGCTTCTGGTCTCGTTCCCGTCAGGAATTGTGGCGGAAAGGGGAAACATCCGGTAATTTCCAGCACATTGTCAGCATCACTGCCGACTGTGACAGAGATGCTCTGACAGTGGAAGTGCTGAAAGACGGTCCTGCCTGCCATTTGGGTACAGAGTCTTGTTTCAATGAAACTGTGTACCAGAGCGAGGAAAACCATGGTTTTTCCATTGATGGGCTTATGGAACTGTTGGAAGGCAGAAAAGCAGACAAGCCCGAGGGTTCCTACACCACATATCTTTTTGAAAAAGGTCTGGATAAGATTTTGAAAAAAGTAGGGGAAGAATCCACAGAAGTTATCATTGCCGCAAAAGCAGAGGACAAAAAAGAAACCATTTACGAAATTGCGGATCTGGCGTATCATGTATTGGTACTGATGGTAGAAGCGGGGATTTCTCTGGAAGATGTGCGGAAAGAACTGGCTTCCCGTCATATCATCGACCACAAAGTGAAACAGGAGAAGATGACAAAATGATACCAAAAGCCAATTATCATACCCATACAAAATATTGTGACGGCAAAAACACCGCGTCAGAAATGGCAAAAGCTGCTTTTGACAAAGGCTTTACCCATCTGGGGTTTTCCGGTCATGGCTATACGGCTTATGATGAAAGTTACTGTATGTCTAAGGAAAACACCCAGAAGTATTTTGCGGATATTGCGGCAGAAAAAATCAGATACGCCGGAAAAATGGAGATTTACACCGGTGTGGAGCAGGACTTTTTTTCCACAGAGTCCACAGAAATGTTTGATTATGTCATCGGTTCCACACACTGTATCTACAAAGATGGATTGTACCATTGTGTAGACGAAGCTGAGGAGAAAACAAACGCCATTGTACGGGAGTTTTTTGGTGGGGACTTCCTGAAATACGCTGCTTTATACTTTGAAACAGAGGCGCAAGTGGTGGCGAAAACAAAACCGGACATCATCGGGCATTTTGACTTGATTTCCAAGTTCAACGAAGGAAACAAATATTTTGATATGGACGAAAAAGCCTATCGTTTTCTGGCATTGGAATCCATGGAGGAATTGCTGCGGACAGGGGTTCCTTTTGAAATCAACACAGGAGCTATGTATCGTGGACTCAGAACAGAACCCTATCCCTCTTATGGACTGCTGAAAGAATTGCAGAAACGAGGCGGAGAGATCGTTCTTTCCAGCGACAGCCACGACTGCGATTCCATTGGTTTTGCCTTTGGGGAAGTGGCACAGGCTTGTCGGGAATTTGGTTTCCGTTATACAAAAATCTGGACGCCGGAAGGCATGAAGGAAATTCCTTTAGACTAATATAATAGAAAAAGCACAAAATTTCTTTGTAGAGATTTTGTGCTTTTTTTGTTTTTATATGAATTTTATGGTGAGTTGACTTGTTTAGTCCCAAAGGACGATTTCGCCAGTTTCCAGTGATTTTTTTACGTCGATGGTACGCTGGTTCTTGCTGCCTTTGAACCGCAGTTCCAAAGAACGCTGATCCATGAGAAAAGGTCCATCCACCAGAACATCGGTGTTTTGAAGGAGTGCCATTCGTTCTGGATCATTTTCTTCCAGAAGGGCTTCCCATGTGTAGCCTGTGTAAGTCCAGACGTTCAGTCCCAGAGCGTGAGCGCTTTCTGCCAGTGCAGTACAGGGAGCAGGCTGTTCCATGGGATCGCCGCCGGAAAGGGTGATACCGTCCAGCAGGGGATTTTCTGCCGCTACGTTCAAAATATCTTCTGTATCAGACCAGAAACCGCCTTCCGGGTCATGGGTCTGGGGATTGTGACAGCCCTTGCAGTTGTGGTGGCAGCCTTGTGTGAATACCGTTAAGCGAAAGCCTGCGCCGTCAACGATGGAATCGTTGACAACGCCGCTGATTTTGATTCTCATATCAATCTTCCTTTGGTGTCAGTTTTACTTCTGTCACAACGGAGTGTTTCACTCTGTCGCGTACTTCCGCACGTTTTGCGTTATTGAAACGATCCAGTGTACCTACCAGATAACCGGTGATACGACGGATTCTCTGGAAGCCTACTTCGCCTTCATCTTCTTTTCTGCCGCATTTGGGGCAAGTATCGCCGATGATGCCGTTGTAGCCACAGATAGGGTCGCGGTCAACGGGATGGTTGATGGAGCCATAACCAATGCCCTGAGCCTTCATGTAGCGGATGATCTTTTCAAAAGCATCCAGGTTTGTGGACGGATCGCCGTCAAGTTCCACATAAGTGATATGACCTGCGTTTGTCAGTGCGTGATAAGGTGCTTCCAGCTGAATTTTCTTATAAGCACTGATAGGGTAGTATACAGGAATGTGGAAACTGTTTGTATAGTATTCCCGATCGGTAACGCCTTCGATGGAACCGAAACGCTTCCGGTCGATTTCTACAAATCTGCCGGACAGACCTTCCGCAGGTGTTGCCAGCAGGGTAAAGTTCAGTTTTGTTTTCTGGGACAGTGCGTCCAGACGGTTGCGCATGTGACTGATGATATCCAGACCTAAGTTCTGTGCCACTTCGCTTTCGCCGTGGTGTACGCCAATGAGGGCTTTCAGCGCTTCTGCCAGACCGATGAAGCCAACGGAAAGGGTACCGTTTTTCAGCACTTCACGTACTTCGTCGTTGCAGCCCAGTTTATCGCTGTCAATCCAGATACCTTCGCCCATGAGGAAAGGATAGTTGTGTACTTTTTTCTTTGCCTGGATTTCAAAACGTTCCAGCAGCTGTTCCACAACCAGATCCATTTTATGATCCAGTTCGTTGAAGAACCAGTCAATGTTCTTGTTTGCCATGATGGCGATTCTGGGCAGATTGATGCTGGTGAAGCTCAGATTGCCTCTGCCCGGAGTGATTTCTTTTTCAGGATCATGGACATTTGCCATAACACGAGTACGGCAGCCCATGTAAGCGATTTCTGTTTCGGGATGACCTTCTTTGTAGTATTTCAGGTTGAAAGGCGCGTCCTGGAAAGAGAAGTTGGGGAACAGACGCTTTGCGCTGACACGGCATGCCAGTTTGAACAGGTCGTAGTTGGGTTCGCCGGGATTGAAGTTGACGCCTTCTTTCACACGGAAAATCTGAATAGGGAAGATGGCTGTTTCCCCATCACCCAAGCCAGCTTCTGTTACCAGCAGCATGTTTTTCATGACCATTCTGGCTTCTGTGGAAGTATCCATACCATAGTTGATGGAGGAGAAGGGGGTCTGTGCGCCGGCACGGCTGTGCATGGTGTTCAGGTTGTGCAGCAGTGCTTCCATTGCCTGATATGTTTCTTTGTCTGTTTCTTCTGTGGATTTTTTTACTGTGAAAGCATGGGCTTTCTGATAAATTTCTGCAGGGATGCCGATTTCTTCTGCCAGTTTGGCTTCTTCAGCATCATATGTTTCGTTTTTGTCCAGTGTAGGTACCAGACCCATGTCTTCCAGTTTGACAAAAGCATCTTTCATGGCTTTTGCGTGTTCTTCGCAGTCCATAACTTCAATCAGGGAAGTCAGATTGGAACGATAGCGTTTTTTGTATGTCTTTGCAACGCCGGGAGCCATGCTGTAGTCGAAGTTGGGTACAGACTGACCGCCGTGCTGATCGTTCTGGTTGGACTGAATGGCGATACATGCCAAAGAAGCATAGCTTGCAATGCTGTTGGGTTCTCTCAGTACGCCGTGACCTGTGGAAAAACCGTTTTCAAAAAGTTTCAGCAGGTCGATCTGACAACATGTTGTGGTCAGTGTATAGAAATCCAAGTCATGAATATGAATATCCCCGTTGCGGTGTGCTTCAGAGTGTTTGGGGTTCAGCACATAAGATTCATAGAAATGTTTCGCGCCTTCAGAGCCGTATTTCAGCATAGAACCCATGGCTGTATTGCCGTCGATATTAGCATTTTCACGCTTGATATCGCTGTCTGTTGCGTCTTTGTATGTGATGTCCTCAAAAGTTTTCATGAGACGGTCGTTCATGTTACGGATACGGGTACGTTCCGCGCGGTACAAGATATAGGCTTTTGCTGTCTGCACAAAGCCATGGTCAATGAGTACCCGTTCCACTCTGTCCTGAATCTGTTCTACAGAAGGGGAATCCATATTTTCTTTTTCAAAATAATCAGATACTTCCTGTGCCATTTCCAGACAGGTCGCATAGCTTTTCGCGCCGCTGGTTGCCTGAAAGGCTTTTTCGATGGCATTGGCGATTTTGTTGATGTCAAAAAATGCCACACGTCCATCTCGTTTTGTAATCGTTGTAATCATGTCAATCCCTCTTTCTGCCTCATTTCACCTGATCGGTTGCAATTTCTTCATCCGCACAGAGCACCATGACGGAAAACATGGGCTTTTCGATTCTAAAGAAATATACAATATATTGATTTTTGTGCGGTGATATCGTGCATATATTGTATTACGATTTCCTTGGAGCGTCAAGGGGCAAAAGTCACACTTTTGTAATTTTGTGCAAGTATTTTTGTAAGCAAGGCATAGAGTAAAATAAGACCAAAAAGGAGGAAATTCGGATGGAAAAATTCTCCGATCTGCAGGAAAAAGAAGTTATCAACATTTGTGATGGCAGGCGGCTGGGCTTTGTGGGGGATTTGGAACTTGATCTGCCTTCTGGAAAGATACGTACGTTGATCATTCCCATGGAAGGCTGTAGGTGGAACCCCTTTGGCAGGGGCAGAGCCTATTATATCCCGTGGCGGTGCATCCGTCGTATCGGGGACGACATCATACTGGTGGAAGTGGATGCGGACAGTATGGAACGGGATGAGACCCCCTAGGACGGAAACTGCCCTTTGTGCTTGACCTAGGGGCAGTTCTGCTTTATACTAAAAATCAGAGAATTTGAGAAACACAGGAGGAGGATTGGGCATGAAATGTCCTTTTTGTAATTTTGCGGATACGAAGGTAATTGATTCCCGGGCGCAGGATGAAAATTCCGTCATTCGCCGCCGCAGAGTCTGCGAAAAATGCGGCAAGCGTTTTACCACATATGAAAGGGTGGATATGATTCCCATCACTGTCATCAAGCGTGATGGCACAAGAGAAATTTTTGATAAGGCGAAACTTCAAAACGGGATCATGAAATCCTGCAATAAACGCCCTGTTACTGCTCAGCAGATTCAGAAACTGGTGGATGATATCGAAAACACATTGGCTGGCAGTGGCGAAAGAGAAGTGGAAAGCAAACAGCTGGGCAATATGGTCATTGAACGGCTGAAAGACTTGGACGAAGTGGCTTATGTACGTTTTGCGTCCGTATACCGTCAGTTTAAGGACATCAACAGTTTCATTGACGAACTGGAAAAAATGCTCCATGAAAAGAACGGCAATTCCTGAGAAAAGAGGCGGCACAATATGGAACAGAAAGTAAGAGCGGTTTTTGCTGCCCATCCTGATGGACAGGAAACAGCGGCACGTATTGCCAGAGCCTATCTGGCAGCGGGAATGGAAGTGCTGGAAAGCCAGCTGGAAAGTCTTGAGGAGAATCAGGCACTGGCAGCAGAAAAAGGCATGAGCCATCTACTGTACTTCCACGATGCGGAACACATCACCATGGTGAGCCTCATGGACGAGATGGGTGGTTTTACTGTGGACATTCTGGTTTCCGATCTGCAGCTTCCCAGATAAAAAAATTTTTTATAGACAGGCAAGAAAGCAAAAAATACCTCATAAGATGAAATTGTAAGTCGATACAATTTACTTAAGGAGGTATTTTTATTATGTGTGGATTCGGTGGTTGCGGTAATGACAGTTTCATTTGGGTAATTCTGCTGTTGTGTCTGTGTGGTAATAACAACAACAGCAACTGCGGCTGTGGCAATGACAATTCCTGGCTGTGGATTCTGATCCTGCTGTGCTGCTGCGGCAACAATAACTGCGGCGGTCAGCTGAACAACTGTGGTAACTGCTGATACCCTCTGGGATCAGACAGTACAAAAAGCAGGCGGCGGTGCACAGCCGCCTGTTCTCTTCAAAAGGGTGTTTTCCTATGCGAAAACACTCTTTTTTTGTTGTCATTTGCGGTGAAAATGCCCCGTGAACAGGTCTGCTTTCTTTTACAATAGAAAAAGAAGGAGGAATTTTCATGCAGTTACATATCAGACAAAAACAGGACCCTGTTACCCTTTATCTGGAAGGACAGAAAGAAGATTACCTTGCCAGAGCGGCACAGGAAACACCTTTTTATGAAGCATACTATACGCAGTGTATCGAAAGTACCGTAGCCGATGGTTATGAGATGTTTTTGCTGGATTTCAGTCGGGAGAATTATTTCAGAGCCAATGTGGAACGGCTGAATCTGGAAAGCGGCAAGCGGTTTTTCAAGCTGGCTGGCATCCACCATACCATTCGTGTGGTGCGGCGGCGGAAAAAACAACTGGATTGGGAGGAAATGTCCGCGGCCATGGCAAGGGTCTATGAACTGGACGAAAAAGAGCGGCAAATGGCGGATATCCTATACCGCTGCGCCAGTCTATATCAAAGCGGTTTTGCGGATTTATTTGCCCGGACCACAGCAAGGTATCTGTTTCACACCTTAGAGATGACACCGCAGACGTTGGCGTTTTTGCTGAACTTCTGGTATAATTCTTACAGTAGCTTTATGGCGTCTTTTGTGGGATATGTACCTTTTCATATCCGGCTGCAAAAGGCGTCTGGTTCCTAAGAAAAGATGAGGTGAAACAGCGTGGGAGCAAAGTGGACAACACAGCAGAAAGAAGCCATTGACGCAAGAGGAAGCGATATTCTCGTTTCCGCGGCGGCAGGCAGCGGCAAAACAGCCGTATTGGTAGAACGTATCATTCAGCGGATTACAGCGGAGGAAGAACCGCTGGATATTGACCGTTTGCTGGTGGTGACGTTTACAAAAGCGGCAGCGGCAGAAATGGGCCAGCGAATCGGTGCCGCCATTACAAAAAAACTGGAAGAAAAGCCTGATGATGTCCATTTGCAGAACCAGCTCACCTATTTGAGTTGGGCAGACATTAAAACCATCCATGCTTTTTGTCTGCAAGTCATTCGGGAGTATTATGACAGACTGGATATTGACCCGGCAGTGAAAACGGCAGACCCGGCGGAAATTGCATTGCTGCAAAAAGATGTATTGGGAGAGTTGTTTGAAACCCTTTATGAAGCAGAGGATGAGGGTTTTCTCCGTTTGCTGGAAACCTATGGAGAAAATACAGGAGATCAGCGGCTGAAAGATTTGATTTTGCAGGTCTATACCTTTTCTCAGGGGTATCCTGACCCGGAAAATCTTCTGCGGAAGATGGCAGAGCAGTTTTACATGGCGGAAGGAGATACCATTGACCAGTGCGCATGGATGCCCCTCATTGGAGAAGGCATCACCAATGGGGTGGAATATGCCCTGTATCACTTGCAGAAGGCTTATGACCGCATCTGTGGCAATGGGGAATTTACTGCTTATGGAGAGCGTTTGGAAGCGGAATTGGAAGGCGTGAAAGCTCTGTGGCAGGCGCTGGAAAATCCTTCTTACGCAGAATGGCACCAAGCCTATGTTGCTGTTGATTTTGCCCGTATGCCTGCTTATCGTGGTCAGGAGAAAGATACGGCGGAATGGGTGAAGAACCTGCGGAATGAAGCAAAGGCGGCTATCGGCAAACTGGGAGAAACTTATTTTTGCTATGGTGCGGAAACCCAGACAAAACTCATTTCTTCGCTGTATTCCATTGCCAAAGCATTGTCGGAAACAGTCATCCGTTTTGCGGAAGCCTTTGCACAGGCGAAAAAAGAAAAACTCTGGCTGGATTTCAATGACTATGAACATTTTGCCCTGCAAATCCTAACGGAACCCGGAAGTAGCAAAGACAACATCATTCCCACAGACGCCGCAAAACAGATGCAGCAAAAGTATGATGAAATCATGATTGACGAGTATCAGGACAGCAATGTGGTGCAGGAAATGCTGCTGACAGCAGTATCCGGCGCTTATGAAGGGAATAATAACCGCTTTATGGTAGGGGACGTGAAGCAGAGCATTTATCGTTTCCGCCTTGCCATGCCTCAGTTGTTCAATGAGAAATATCGGACTTATCCCGTGGAAAAAGGCGGAAAAACCCGAAAAATCATTCTGTCTAAAAACTTCCGCAGCCGGAAAAATGTGCTGGACGGTATCAACTTTATTTTCCGCCAGACTATGTCGGAAGCTTTTGGGGATGTGGATTATAATGACGAAGCGGCATTGTATGCAGGAGCGGATTTCCCTGACTATGATGGACTTTGCGGCGGTGAAAACGAAATGATGCTGCTGGATTTATCCTCGGAAGAAACAGAGGAACAGCTGACAGATTTAGAAGAACTGGATAAACGGCAAATGGAAGCCACCATGATCGCCGGAAAAATCAGAGAAATGATGAAGGCTGGCTATGAGGTCTATGACCGTGGGCTGGAAAGCTATCGCCCTATGGAATATCGTGATGTGGCAGTTCTGGTGCGAAGTATCCGCAGCTGGGGCACCACACTGGATGATATTTTTGGCAAAGAAGGCATTCCTTATTATGCGGAAACAGCAGAAGGATACTTTGATGTGCCGGAAATTGATATAGTTTTGAATTTCCTGCGCCTCATTGATAATCCTTATCAGGATATTCCCTTGCTTTCTGTACTCCATTCGCCCCTTTATGGCATCAGTGCCGATGCTTTGACGGAAATCCGGCTTTTTGGCGGCGATGGACTGTTTTATGAATGTGTCCTGCGGTATCTGGCAGAGGGGGCGGAGGAAGAAATTCTGGAAAAACTGGAACGCTTCCAAGCAGACTTGCTGGATTGGCGGGAAATGGCAAAAGAATTGTCCCTTTGTGAATTGCTGCGGTATCTCTATCAGCAGACAGGATACTATGATTACGCGGGCATGACCCCTGGTGGCAGTTTGCGTCAGGCAAACCTGCGGCTGTTGCTGGAAAAAGCGGAAACTTATGAAAATAACAGTGGCAAAGGGCTGTTCCATTTCATTCGTTTTGTGGAGGATATGAAAACGGCGGAAACAGAATCCTCTGCCGCAAAACTCCAAAGCGAAGCGGATGATCTGGTGCGTGTCATGACCATACATAAAAGTAAGGGGTTGGAATTCCCTGTGGTCTTTGTGGCAGACCTTGGAAAACAGTTCAACGAAGCCGATACCCGTGCCGCTGTCATCACCCATCAGGAGTGGGGATACGGCATGGATTATATGGATTTAGACCATCGGGCTTCTTATCGGACGTTGTCCAAAACGGCTTTGGCAGAAGCTATCCGACTGGAAAACCTGTCAGAGGAAATGCGTGTATTATATGTAGCGTTGACCAGAGCGAAAGAAAAATTGATCCTGACGGGAACGGTGCGCAACCTGCAAAAATCTATGGAAAAATGGGCGAAAACAGCAGACAGCACCAAAGAATTATTGCCTGTATTCCGTCTGCGTCGAGGAAGGAGCTATCTGGATTGGATTATGCCGGCACTCCTGCGCCATCCTCAGGCAAGGGTATTGCCGGAGCCTTGGGAGCCAACAGACAGGGGAGAAGCACGACAGTTTTTGGATGAGCCATCCCGTTGGAAATTCACCTTTTTGGAAAAAGGGGATATCTACGGAACAGAGCAGGAAAAACAAGAACTGGCAGAAGAACAGCAAAATGTTTTTGAAAGTTGGGACACAGAACCAGATTACAGCGGCAGAAAAGAGGAGATTTTCCGTATCCTGTCATGGAAATACGATTATGAAACAGCAACCATGCTGCCTACAAAAGTTTCCATTTCCGAAATCAAACGGCGGTATCAGGCGGAGATTTCCGGCGAAGAAGCGCAGGTACCGCAGGAATTGCAGATTCCCCAGTTTGGACAGAAAAAAGAAGGGCTGACAGCTGCAGAAATCGGTACAGCCATGCACACGGTCATGGAAGCGGTGGACATGCGGAAAGTCTATGATGCCAATGCTTTGGAAGAACTGCTGGCAGAATTGCAGCAGCAGGGCAGATTGACGGAAGAAGAAAGAACTGCCATTCGCCGAAAAGAACTTCTGGCTTTCTTTTCTTCGGATTTGGCGAAACGGATGCGGAAGGCGGATAAAATCCATAAAGAACAGCCTTTTGCGATGTTAGTGGAGCCAAAAGATGTTTTTCTGGATGATATTTATCAGGATATGGAGGAATTTATCCAGATCAATGGTATCATCGACTGCTATTTTGTGGAAGAAGATGGTGTGGTGCTGGTGGATTATAAAAGCGACCGCCTTTGGCAGGAGGACGCTTTCCGTGAGAAATATAATATCCAGCTGCGACTGTATAAAGAAGCACTGGAACGTGTCACAGAACTGCCTGTGAAAGCATGTTATATTTATGCTTTTGCGCCAGGAAAGATCATTCCCGTTGATTTTGTGTAAAAATAAAAACCGGAAATGCCTGAATAGATCAGGTGTTTCCGGTTTTTTTATGAGAGATAGCGGACAGCTTCCTGTGGGGAAATGGCACATGCCATATGGAAAGGAGGCTGTCCTTTTATATTTCGTGCGAGTTGAGGAAAAGTCTATCTCTTAGAGGTCGTATGATTATTCAGCAGTTTCAGCAGTTTCAGATGTTGCTTCCATGAAACGCATGATTACGGAAGCGATTTCTGCTCTGGTTGCTGTACCCTGAGGAGCCAGCAGGCTGCCGCCCATGCCGCTGATGTAGCCTTCAGCTACTGCCCACTGCATTGCAGGCTGAGCCCATGCGGAAACGCTTGCGCTGTCGGTGAATGTGGACAGGTCTGCGGAAGCGGTCACATCATAGCCTTTATATTTTGCGTAGTTATACATCATAGCAACCATCTGTTCTCTGGTGATTTCCATGTTGGGAGCAAACAGACCTTCGCCCATACCGCTGACGATCTTCGCGTCATTTGCCCAGATCACAGCGTCTGTGTACCACTGACCAACGGGAACGTCGATGAATGCGTTTTCTGCATCGCATGCGGGACGACCTTCCATGTTGTACAGCATCTGTACCAGCATAGCGCGAGTCAGTTTTGCATTGGGAGCGAATTCATTTTCAGAAACGCCGCTCATGATGCCTTTGTCTACAACATAAGATACGCCTTTGAAGAACCAGTCGCTTTCCTTCACGTCTGTGAAGTTCAGTTCTGTTGTTTCTGTGGTTTCTTCGTCTTTATCATCGTCTTTGTCGTCTGTTGTTTTGCCTTCTTCTTTGAAGGTTACGGTAACAGTCACGTCACAGTTTTCCATGCGGAAAGTATATTTGTTGTCTTTGTCTTCTACTTTTTTCGCAGTTACTTTGTCACCTTCCAGGTCGACGATTTCGATCTTGTCTACAACATAGCCTTTGTCAGGTGTAATTGTCAATGTGATCTTGTCGCCTTCGTCTGCCCAGTTGTCGCTGACAGAAACGTCACCGTTTTTGGGATTGATGACAGTGATGTAGCCATTGTAACGGTGGGAGGAACCGCCGGAGGATTTTTTAGTCCACTGTGCGGTAATTTCTACATTTGTTTCAGTTACGGTATAAGGGAAATCAATAGAGTGACCTCTTACTGTCCAACCACGGAAGTTATAACCGTCTTTTTCGATGCTAGGAACTGCATCTTTTGCAATGGATTCACCTTTTGTTATAACAAAAGATTCAGATGTCTTGCCATCAGCAGTTTTGCCACCATCAAAATTAAATGTTACGAGACACTGAACTTGTTCTTCAGGTGTTTCGCCATTAGTATAATCTTTGATAACATCTCCAGCAGAAGCATGTTTCTGGGCATCTTCTACGCTGGAGAAATACTGGTAATAGCCGTCGGTATCTTTCAATTCCACTTTATGGGACGTATCGGTGTATTTGTGCATATCTTGTTTGAATTTAGCATCGCTACCTGTGACGTTTACCAAAATACCACTTTTATTAGGAACTAAAATCATACCATTAAATGTACCACCATTAATACTTGCACTTACACTAGTACCATTAGACAATTCGCACTTAATTGCTATCGGGTCATTAAGAGTACCGCCATTCATGGTTAAAGTTGCGCCAGTTGTAAAAGTGTTAGAACCATTATCTAAATTAATACTACCATATGTATTGTTCTGTGTAGTGATATCATTTACAGTCAAAGAAGATGCGTTATTTACAATAGCATACTGATTGCAGTTTTGAATAGTTGCATTTTCAATAATAACGGCACTCTGTTTTTGTGCACCACTTGCAGTATAAATATTGATACCATGTTTTGCAGACTTATTACCATCAATAGTAATATCTTTGAAAGTAACATTTGCGCCGTCTTCAACATTGATCAAAGAACCCTTTTTGGTAAAAGTGTTTTCTTTTGCAATAATAGAATACTTGTTTTGACCATCAATAGTAATAGTTTTATTGCCTGTAATGGTTAATGCACCTTGGTAGCTTTCTGTATTGGAGCCGTTTAATTCTACGTTTTTTACTAAAGTAATCTTTGCATTGTCAGGTGCTTCATTTACTGCGGTTTGCAAATCTTGGTATGGTTTACCATTTACTAAAGCAACGACATCAGAGGATTCATCGCCTTCAACAAAGATGGAACCTGTGCTACCTTCATCAACAGAACCAACTGTACTGTTACCAGTTACTGCTACAGCGCCTGTACCGCTGTTTTTAACTGTGCCACTAATTGTGGAATCAGAAGCAAGGATATTACCTTTGTCCTTGTTAGTCATATCACCGGTTACTGTAGAAGAAGTCATATACAAATCACTTTTACTCTGGTTAATAACAGAACCAGTAACGGTTGTGTCGTTAATATCAAGAATGGTTTCACCACCATCAGATGTAGGGGTGGATGTTAAATTTGAAACTTTAATAATATCGCCAGTGATTTGAATATCTTCTGTTGTGACATTAATAGAAGAGTTTTTGTATTCAGAATTAGCCATATTTTTGTCAGAAACTACAATAGCTGCAGGTCTTTCGTCATCTGTTCCACCCATAGCTGTATTCTGAATTACTGCACCATTAGAAATGTTGACATCAATATTACCAAGATAGCCGCCGCTAGCTTTTCCGACAACAATAGCACCTAAAGTACCACCGCTACCGCCACTTTGCAAATCACTGCCATCGGTTAAGGAGGTTCCTTCAATAGTACCTCCAGTGATGTTCAATTCACCAGCGGCAATACGAATACCCTGTGGACCTGAAAGTTTTCCGCCAGAAATATTGGTGATGCCATACCCAGGTAAATATGCAGCACAGTCGTTGGAACTAATGATTTCAGCGTCATCAGAAATATTCAAAGTAAAACCAGCATATTTTCCGCTACTAGCATTTGTTCCCAGAGCCTGTCCGCCACTAATCTTACCACCAGAGATATTAATTACTACAGCATCGTTAATTGGATTTGGTTCTTTGTTGTAATTTCCTTTTTCTCCCATACCTAAGCCAAACCAAGTCAAGCCATAGGAAACATTAAGGTAATTTCCAGTTTGACTTGGTTCTGCTATAATTTCGCCGCCTGTCATGTTTACTGCAGATTTTGAAGATGTATCAGAAATACCATCATAACTAGGTGCATATGTTCTAAGACATGAAACACCATGAATAGTTCCACCGTAGATATTTAATGTTCCATAATTATAAATTACATCTTTGACGGAAAAATCCCAATTAGTATTTTCTAAAGTCCCGCTGTTAAGTGTGAATTCTGCTCCAGCAGAAACTTTTACAAGAATGGTATTTATATTTGAGGTAGTAATCTTACCATTATCTGCACTATCTTCGATGAAAGTGCTTCCGTTTTTAACTTGAATACCGATTTCTTCAGAACTGCATGTTAAAGTCTTACCATTTAGGTCAAGGTTGACATCTTTTTCTATTACAAGTGTATTTTTTATTTCAAAGTTGTCAGATATTTGAAGATATCCGCCGTTTTCAACAGCTTTTTTAAGTTCTTCTTCAGTTGAAACTTGGTATGGATTTTCTTTTGTGCCTTCACCCTGAGCAGTATTTGTTATTTCAGAGGTTTCAGGCAAAGAATCAGTTTCTTCCCCTACTTTTTCAGCAGGTGTCAGTTCTGCCCAAGCAGTACCTTCTTCCTCTTCTGTATCAACGGTTGTTGTGTCTGTACCTGTTTCCCCTGCGCTCTGTGCAGGTGTCAGTTCGCTTGCTTCAATGACGCCGCCTTGTGTGCTGTCTTCCGCCAGCGCTGTCACAGGAGCCGCTGTCATTGCCATGGCAACTGCCAGAGAGAGGGAAATCATTTTTCCCGTACGTTTTTTCATGTTATTCCTCCTTAAAACATAATTTTTTTTCTTTTCTCACAATACAGGCGAAATTTTGCTGTATAAAAAGAAAAATACGATACATTACGCCTACATTATACACTGATTGTGAAAAAATACAAGGGTTTACAAGACGTTTTGATACGAAACATAAAATTAATTGTGTTTTTATAATGGAAATAGAGGAAATATATGGAAAAAAAGAGGGTATGGACTGTTTATTGCAAAAATGGCGGAGTTTTGGCGGGGAAATTTGATTCTCCTTTGTGTTTTTTGGCAGAACATGATACACTGTGTTTAACGGGTGCAACTTAATTTTTTTGTAAGGAAGTCACCGCTTTTTTGTAAAATATACCTGTTATGATAAATTCGAGAAAAAATGCCAAATAGGAGGATCATACTATGGAAAATAAATTCAATATTCTGGTTTGTGATGATGATAAAAGTATCGTGGATGCCATTGAAATCTATCTGAAACAGGAAAACTATCATGTAATCAAAGCCTATAACGGCTTGGAGGCACTGCAGGCGTTGGAGGAAAACGAAATCCACCTGATCCTGCTGGATGTGATGATGCCTAAAATGGATGGATTGAACGCGACAGTGAAAATTCGGGAAACTCTGAATATCCCCATTATCATTCTGTCTGCCAAATCTGAAGACACAGACAAGATTCTGGGTTTGAACTTCGGCGCTGATGACTATATCACAAAGCCTTTCAATCCGCTGGAACTGCTGGCAAGGGTAAAAAGTCAGATGCGGCGCTATACCTCTTTGGGCAGTATTGCCGAAAAAAGCAATGTGATCAAAATCGGTGGTCTGGAGTTGGATAAGGATGCCAAGGAAGTGCGGGTAGAAGGAGAACCTGTGAAACTGACCGCAACGGAATATGGTATTTTGCAGCTTCTGATGGAAAACGCGGGAAAAGTATTTTCCATCGACCAGATTTATGAAAAAGTATGGAATGAATTATCTTTCGCGCCGGAAAATACGGTTTCTGTGCATATTCGCCGTATTCGGGAAAAAATCGAGATCAATCCGAAAGAGCCAAAGTATTTGAAGGTGGTGTGGGGTATTGGCTACAAAATTGAAAAAATCTAAGTTATATCAGACTGGATGGAAGGTATGCGCGGCATCTTTGCTTTTTATGATGGCGCTGGTGATTTTTTTCTGTGGTGTGGTATTTTCCAGTATCACCAAAAACTGGGGACGGAGCATTCTGACAGAAGAAAACTTTTATGATACAGTGGAACTGCGGAATCTGTTCTTTTCCACGCTGGATGAAGCGGTTCTGGCAGATGTTTATTATGAAAGCGAAGCTAAAATACAGTCTGGGGAAAAAGTAGACAGAGATGAACTATTGGCAGGCTTTAAGCGGTATTACAATATCATTGATGGGGTCATCACCGGCAATACGGAAATCAATGATACTTATGACGGGCTGATTGTATATGGAAATATTCCATCCCGGCTGGAGGATAAGTTTGTGGAATATCAGGGGTTGGTGGAAACCCGCCTGCCGCAGTACCGCCAGATGTATATTCAGGATCAGCTGGATGATTATCGGGAAGCGGTACGGTATTTGGAAAGCCTGACCAACTTTTATTATTTTGTGGAGGATGAGCAGGGGCGTGTCATTGCCGGAAATGCTACTCGAGCGGAGGTCAGCAGCAAGAGCCATACCATTATGCTTTCTTCGGAATTTTCCAGCGATAACCTCAGCAGCAAAACCCATTACCCTTACAGCAATGCTTATGTAGAAAACAGCAACTACCGCGTGTATGCGGCTGTGGATGAGCCTTTGCGGGAAGGGGATGACTTTTATGATTTGTATCAGGAATTCATTTTGGCAAAGAAAAGCATGCCATATTTGTTTGTGGTATCTACTGTTGCGTTTCTGTTGTTTATGATCTGTCTGGTTTATCTGATTCGTGTGGCAGGGCAGAAAACAAAGGGCGGACCAGTAAAATATCTGGTTGTGGACAGAATATATAATGAAATCCATTTTCTGCTGGTAGGGCTGTTTGGTGTATTTTCCTTTTTTATGGCACTGACGTTGTTGGAGTTTATATTATATCGGGGGATGCCTTTCTGGTCCTATGTATTTATGACACTGCTGGGGATTTTGTATATTGCGGATGTGGCTGTCGGACTTAGCTATGTTTTGTCCCTAAGCAGGCAGATCAAGGGGAAGGTTTTTGCGCGCAACACGCTGATTTCTGTGCTTTTGCGCAAGATTGCGTCTTTATTTACAGGAGCCACTTTCCGCGGCTGGATGCTTCTGGTAATGCTTGCGTACGGCTTAGGAAACTGTTTTCTGGTATTTATGATATGCATGTATTTGAGCAGCAGTCTGTGGCTTCTGTTTTTTGGGTTACTGGTTGCGTTCAATGTATTTTGTCTGTATTTGTTTCTGAGAGCTCTGCGTTCCTTGAAACGCATTATGATATCCGCAAGGGAAACTTCGAAAGGCAATCTCACTTATCAACTGGATTTGGCAGAGATTTCCCCATCTTTTCTGAATTTTGCGGAAGATATTGCCAATATTCAGGATGGGCTGAAAAATGCGGTGGAAGAAGCCGTAAAAGGGGAACGTATGAAAACGGAATTGATCACCAATGTTTCCCATGACCTGAAAACACCGCTGACATCCATTGTGACTTATGTGGATTTGCTGAAGCAGCAAAAGCTGGATAATCCTGTTGCCAGAGATTATGTGGATGTATTGCAGGTGAAATCCTATCGTTTGAAGCAGCTCATTGAGGACTTGATCGAAGCCAGTAAAGTTTCCAGTGGAAATGTTGCGGTGGAAAAAATGCGGATTGATTACCGTCAGCTGACCATGCAGGCCATCGGGGAAATGGAAGAAAAAATAGAAGAGGCAAATCTGGAATTCAGACTCAGCTGTCCAGAACCAGTGTTCATCGAAGCGGATGGCAGACATATGTGGCGGATTCTGGAGAATATGCTCTCAAATGTCATCAAATATTCCATGAAAGGTTCTCGGGTATATATCGACATTTTCCAGACAGAGGAACATGGGATTCTGGTTATGAAAAATATTTCGGCAACGCCCATTGATTTTGATGCCACTCGGCTGACAGAGCGTTTTGTCAGAGGAGACAGTTCCCGTACAACAGAAGGCAGCGGTCTGGGACTTTCCATTGCGCAAAGCTTAGCGGAGGTACAGGGAGGAACTTTTGGTATTCAGGTGGACGGCGATTTATTTAAAGCCGTTGTGAGCATGGAACTTTGGAAAGAACCTGTGGATGATACCGACGAAGAAGAGGAAATGGAAGATGAGAGCATGGAGGCAGAACATGTGGGAGAGGATTCTGACACAGATGTTTTTTCTGAAAATGCAGAAGAAACTGAAGAAAAACATGATCTTTAAATATAATGTATATATAATATAGGTAGAAATTTTTGAAAAAGCAGTTTTTTCGGAAGGGAATCTTTTGGAAAAATTGCTTTTTCTTTGAAAATATGTCAGTTTTATTTTGCAGGGAAGAAGGGCTATGGTATAATGACTGCAAAATGTTTGATTGCAAAAAAGATAGGCTGACGCAAAGCGGGAGAATCATATATTTAAGGAGAGGTTCAGGTTGTTTGAAAGACTCAATGGTTATTTAGAAGGCAGCGAAAAAGGGATATACACATTTTTGGTATGGTCTTTCATAGGTGCGGTTATTGGCGCGGTTGTTGGGACCGTAGGGATTGCTTTTCATATATTGTTGGAAGAGGTCACTGTTTTCCGCATATCCCATCCCCACATATTGTTCCTGCTGCCCTTGGGCGGGCTTGCCATTGCTGGATTATATCGCTTGCTTCATATGCAGAACGATCGCGGAACCAATTTGATACTCTTTGCTGTTCGTGTCAATGAAAAAGTCAGTCTGCGTTTGACGCCTCTGATTTTCATCAGTACCATCATTACTCATCTGCTGGGCGGTTCTGCTGGCAGAGAAGGGGCAGCTTTGCAGATCGGCGGAAGCATAGGTTCTTTTGTGGGCAGAAAGATCAAGCTGGACGAGAAGGATGAGCGAATCATCACCATGTGCGGCATGAGCGCCGGTTTCGCGGCGTTGTTTGGCACACCTGTAGCGGCGGTGGTGTTTTCCATGGAAGTCATTACTGTTGGTATCATGCATTACTCCGCCATTGTACCCAGTATCATTGCGGCAATTACAGCAGCCGGCTTGTCCATGGCGTGCGGCATCACACCCACAGCATTTACATTGCAGCAGATCCCTGAATTGAGCCCAGCTGGTGTCGGATCTGTGATACTGTTGGGGGTATTGTGTGCTGGTGTTAGTGTGCTTTTCTGCATGACCATGGAAACAGCGGGAAAGTATTATAAAAAAGTTTTTCCCAATGGATATATCCGTATTTTTGTTGGTGGCTGTATTGTGGTAGCGCTGACATTGCTGCTGGGTACCAGAGATTACAATGGTGCGGGCATGGATGTCATTACCCGTGCCATTGCCGGAGAAGCGGAATCCCCTGCGTTTTTATGGAAAATACTTTTGACCGCGCTGACATTGGGAGCAGGATATAAAGGCGGTGAAATAGTGCCTTCCTTTTTTGTGGGGGCAACTTTTGGATGCGTTATTGGACCATGGATCGGGCTGCCGGCTTCTTTTGCGGCGGGCACAGG
The DNA here is from genome assembly GCA_022786605.1 of Clostridia bacterium. Taxonomy (GTDB): domain Bacteria; phylum Bacillota; class Clostridia; order Lachnospirales; family Anaerotignaceae; genus Anaerotignum. The sequence continues at coordinate 30,763 of JALFWW010000017.1, forward strand.
CATGGCAGCCATTTTCTGCGGCGTGACCAATTGTCCTATGGCTTCTGTGATTCTCTGTGTGGAATTGTTTGGGGCGGAAGGGATTGCATATTACGCATTGGCGTGTGCAGTCAGCTATATGTTGTCTGGTTACTATGGTCTGTATTCTGAACAGAAAATCATGTATTCCAAAATGCAGCCGGAGTTTATCAATAAAAGCGTGCATTAAGGCGGCATTAGACTGGTTCAAACGAATAGAAATTTTGAATAAATGGATTTTATGCACTATTTTATACATAAAAAACAAATTGATATAATTACAAAAGTAGTTTTAGAAAACGAAAAAACATTGAAAAAAACTTGAAAATTGGGAATTTCTGTGCAATGTGAATAAAAAAGAATCAAAAATAAAGAATTTCTGGTGAAACATTCTGATTGCATTTTATGCATGAATCTAGTATAATCCTATTTGTAAGACAGCAGTGACTGTAAAGCAAGTTCAAAAAAGAAAAAACAAATTTAGGGAGGTAAATTGGTATGAAAAAATATTTCAAAAGCATTCTTGCAACAACAATGGTATTATCTATGACAGCAGCTTTGGCTGGCTGCGGCGGTGGTGAAACAAATGAGACATTGACACTGGCGACCAGTGTAGACTTCCCTCCTTTCGAATACTACGAAGGCGGCGAACCTGTTGGCATCGATGTAGAAATCGCAAAAGCTTTGGGTGAAAAACTGGGCTATGAAGTAAAGATCGAAGATATGAACTTTGATTCCATCATTCCTTCCATCGCTTCTGGCAAAGCTGATATCGCAATGGCAGGTCTGACAGTAACAGAAGATCGTCTGCAGAATGTTGACTTCACAGATAGTTACGCAACAGGCGTACAGGTAGTCATCGTAAAAGAAGATTCTGATATCACAAGTGTGGATGATCTGTTCGCAGAAGGCGCAAACCACACAGTAGGCGTACAGACAGCGACAACTGGCGATGTGTATACAACAACTGACATTGAAGGTGCAGGTCTGGGTAAAGTGGAACGTTATCCAAAAGGTGCTGACGCAATCGCAGCTCTGACAGCTGGCAAAATCGACTGTGTTGTTATCGACAACGAACCCGCAAAAGCATTTGTAGAAGCAAACGAAGGTCTGAAAATTCTGGATACAGAATACATCACAGAAGACTATGCTATCGCTCTGGCAAAAGACAGCGAACTGACAGAATCCATCAACACAGCTCTGCAGGAATTGAAAGACGACGGTACTGTACAGTCCATCATCGACAAATATATCACAGCAGAATAATTTTTGAACATAAAATCAGAAAATACAAACCGGGGACGGGAAACCGTCCCTGTTTTGGCATTGTAAAGAAAAAGGAGGACTTTTTTTGGAAGGATTGCAAACCTGGTGGGAAGGGATTCAAAAGCAGTTTTATATCAACTTCATTGAGGATAATCGATGGAAATATCTTTGGGACGGTCTGGGCGTTACATTGCAGCTGACATTCTGCGCGGTGCTGATCGGTATCGTTTTGGGTGTGATTCTGGCGATGATCCGTTCCACTTATGATAAAAACTATAGAGAAATGCGTCCTGGTTTTAGCCGTTTTGTGCTGAAAATATTGGATGTGATTGCGAGAATTTATCTGACTGTCATCCGCGGCACACCTGTTGTTGTACAGCTGATGATCATGTATTATATCATTCTGGCATCTTCTAATAATAAACTGATGGTTGGTATGATCGCTTTTGGTGTCAACTCTGGTGCCTATGTAGCGGAAATTGTACGAAGCGGCATCATGTCTATTGATGGCGGTCAGTTTGAAGCTGGACGCAGCTTGGGCTTTAACTATGTACAGACCATGCGTTATGTTATCATTCCTCAGGCGCTGAAAAACGTATTGCCTGCGTTGGCAAACGAATTTATTGTATTGCTGAAAGAAACCTCTGTTGCAGGTTATATCGCGATGCAGGATCTGACAAAGGGCGGCGATATCATCCGTGGCGCTACATACAGCCCCTTTATGCCTTTGATTGGTGTTGCGTTGATTTATTTGGTTATGGTTATGTTCTTTACCTTCCTGGTAAATAAACTGGAAAGGAGATTGAGAAACAGTGAGCGGTAATGAATCTTTGATCCGTGTGGAAAATTTGCAGAAACATTATAATAAAGGTGCCATCAAGGCGCTGGATGGCATCAATACAGAAATCAAAAAAGGGGAAGTTGTGGTTGTCATCGGACCTTCCGGTTCCGGTAAATCCACTTTCCTGCGCTGCTTGAACCTGTTGGAAGTGCCTACAGGCGGACATATTTATTTCGATGGTGTGGATATTACAGACGTGAAAACGGATATTAACATCCATCGCCAGAGAATGGGTATGGTGTTCCAGCATTTCAATCTCTTTCCCCATATGACCATTTTGAAAAATATGATCATCGCGCCTATGAAATTGCAGGGCAAAAGTGAAGCGGAAGCAACGGAAATGGCGATGAGCCTGCTGCGTCGCGTAGGTTTGGAGGATAGAGCCAACGCATATCCTTCTCAGCTTTCCGGTGGTCAGAAACAGCGTATTGCCATTGTGCGTGCCTTGTGCATGCAGCCGGAAGTAATGCTTTTTGACGAACCTACTTCTGCCCTTGACCCGGAAATGGTTGGTGAAGTTCTGGAAGTTATGAAACAGCTGGCTGATGAAAATATGACTATGGTTGTGGTTACCCATGAAATGGGCTTTGCTCGTGAAGTTGCTACCCGTGTCATGTTCATGGCGGATGGTCGTCAGGTGGAAGAAGGCACACCAGAAGAAATCTTTACAAATCCTAAAAGCGAACGTTTGCAGACATTCCTTGCGAAAGTGCTGTAATCAAAAACCCCTTTTGTGTAGGCAAAAGGGGTTTTTCTGTTATAATAAAAGCAGGAAATTATGGAAGAAAAGGCATGGGAAAGGAGTGGAGTTTATGAAAAGTTTGGTATTGCTTGGTGTTGTACTGATTTCTTTGACAGCTGGCGGAGGAAATGCAGGCAAAACAGCAAATGCGGAGGTTGTATTGGATAGATCGTCGTTTTATACAGAAGCAGAAATGCAGGAAGCGGTCCATGTCGTCAAAGAAACTTTCAGAAGCTTTCAGGGATGTGAAATGCAGAAAATCGTTTATGCCCCGGAGAAATCTCAAATGGAAGCGGCATATGAAGGGGTAGAACCGGAAAATGCCATTGTTTTTGTGACAGAATTTGATGTGGGTTTTGGTGCGGACGCCTGCTGGGATGAAGGAGAACATGTTACGGACTGGAGTTTTGTTTTGACTAGGGAAAATGCAGATAGTCCATGGGTTGTAGTGAATTGGGGTTATTGAGAAAAAAGCTTGCTTGGAGTAAATAAAGCGGAAAAAGAGAAACAGACAGTCGAAAAAAGACTGCCTGTTAAGGGGAATCTTTATAAGAAAACAAAGAAAGCCAGAGTCCTTTCTCATGACAAAGGATTCTGGCTTTCTTATGATATTGGGATTTTATTGGATATGTTTTTTTGAAGACAGCTGTCACACTTCCGCTTAAGAAATCAAAGAAAAAATCAATGTTTCCTTAAGCGGAAGTTACTTTTTATGTACGCTTTCTTTTAAGCAGCCGGAAGGTGTCCTGATTCAGACAGCCCAAAACACCCAGAAAAATCAGATATAATATTCCCATGCCCAAAAGCGTGCCGCAAAATAAAAATAGTGAGGGTGTACTGGTCTGTATGATTAGACGAATAATCATTGCGGCGGCGGCTCCGGCAAGGATGGGGCGTCCAAAACAATCAAACAAAGAAGGAGATACGCCCGTGCGTGTTTTCAGTTTTCTCAGGGAAAGGACAGTGGCTGTCAGCAAACTGCAAAACCAACCGAAGCAGAAGGCGTTTAAGCCCCATTTGGGAATACCGAACCATACGAAAGCAATGGTAATCAATGAGGATACAATGTGACTCCAGAACAGGAAGAAGTGTTCTCCTAAACCGTTTAAAAGACCATTGATGGTGGTTTGCCCATATAGTAGAGGACAGAGAAAAGCCAGAGGGAATAGAAGATGTCCAAGACTGCTTCTGCCATAAACGATATAACAGATTTCCTGTGGAAAAACAGCGAACAGACAAGCAGAACCAGCCCCCAGTATGGATGTCAGCAAAAGAGAGGCGGAAACAGTGCGACGAATGCGGTTATTTTCGCTGATGGCGCATGCCTCTGAAATTTCAGGTACCAATGAAACAGAAAATGCCATCAAAAGGGCAGATGGCAGCATCAGCAAAGGCAATACCATCCCCGTCAGTTCCCCATAAGATGCCAAAGGATCCTGAGAACTGCTGCCGTATAAAGCCAGACGTTGAGGGATGAGGATATTTTCCAGCGTTGAAAGCAGAGAACCGGTAATGCGGATGGCGCTGAGGGGGATCGCCATGGATAAAATCAAAGAAAAACAGGCGCCAGAGGAAATTGCGGGTTTTCGGATGAATTTCCAGCGGCGTTTTTTATGGAGATAATGAAAAAATGTATAGAAAAATGCACCGCCCTCGCCCAGAACAATGCCGCAGACAGCAGCAAAACAGGCGTATTCCAAACCTTTGGGAACAAACATCCCGGCTAACATATAAATGGTACCAATGCGCAGCAGTTGTTCCAGAATTTGTGAAAAAGCTGGAACTGACATTTGCTGTAAACCTTGAAAAAATCCGCGCAGGCAGGAACCTACAGCCATAAAGGGAATGGCAAATGCCAGCAGACGCAGAGAAAGGGCAGTTCTGGATTCCCGCAAAATCTGTGAAGCTACCCAGTCCGCACCCAAAAAAAGGAAACAACTGAGTCCAAGGCTGAAGATCAGACAGAGGAAAGCCGATTGTTTGACGATCCTGCCGATGGAGCCTGTTTCTCCTCTGGCATGTTCCCGAGCGGTCAGACGGGAAACTGTTGTGGTAAAGCCAGCAGCAGTGATGCTCCATGCGAGGGTATATAAGGGCAGAATCAGTTGATAAAGTCCCATGCCTTCTGCGCCGATGCAGTTGGACATGAAAATACGATAAAAAAATCCCATACATCTTGTCAGAATATTTGCGCCGGCAAGTATGGCAGTTCCAACCAACAGTTGTTTACGTCCCATGTAGACCTCCGAATTTAAAGTTCTTTATATTTTATAGAAAAAACAAAAAAATATGAATGTGCTTTGGAAGTGGACAAATTGTAAAAACAGTGAAATTTATTTCAGCGAGATAAAAAAAGTTGATCAATTATATTGACAAATTCACAGCTTTTTTATATACTATAAATAGAAAATCATAAGGTATCCAGTTGAAGCAAAGGGGAAATTTCGGGACTTTCGAAACCGATGAAGCAATCCGCAGCCGCCGACTGTGGAGAATCTTTCAGGTAAACAGACCTTTTGCAGATGGGGCTCTGGAAAGTATTTCATTGGATATGAAATCGCCGTAGAAGTAAAACTTTCAGGCAAAGATACAGAGAGGATATGCAGGCAAACATGGTGCAGTGTGCCTACATATCCTCTTTTCTTATCCAAGGGGAGAGATTTTCAAAAAAAGTGAAGGAGGATGATTTATGGAAAACAACAAACAGGAACTGAAAAAGAATTTAGGTATTTCTACTGCCATGGCGACGGTAGTTGGATGCGTAATTGGTTCTGGGGTATTCCTGAAGCCACAGGCGATTTATACAGCCACAGGCGGGGCACCAGGTCTCGGGATGATCGCATGGCTGATTACAGGTCTTGTATGTATCGCGGCTGCAATGACTTTTGCTGAAGTTGCGATTATGATTCCCAAAACCGGTGGTATGGTAGCTTATCTGGAAGAAGCATTTGGCAGAAAGGTTGGTTTCCTTGCTGGCTGGATGCAGACGATTCTGTTCTATCCTGCCATGATCGCAGCCCTTTCTGTAGCATTCGCGCAGCAGGCAGCATTGTTCGTAGGGGATGGTTTGATTCTGCCCGTAGCAATCGTAGCAATCATTATCGTTATTATTTTGAATGGTCTGGGTTCCGCAGTAGGCGGCGGCGCACAAGTTGTATTTACCATTTGTAAACTGATCCCTTTGATTCTGCTGATGGTATTCGGTTTCATCAAAGGTTCCGGCGAAAATCCCATTTTCAGCCCTATGATCGGTCCTGATCTGAACCCCGCAGTTGTGCTGGGGCAGCTGATGATCGCGGTACTGTTTGCTTTTGAAGGCTGGACAAACGTAGGTGCTATTGCAGGGGAAATGAAAAATCCCGGTAAGGACCTGCCCGTAGCGATTGTTGGTGGTGTATCCATCATCATGGCTGTTTATTTCGTTATCAACTTGGCATACCTGTGGGTATTGCCTGCTGATGAAATGATGAATATCGCAGTGCCCGCATCCGCAGTAGCCATTGCTGTATTCGGCGATTTTGGCGGCAAAATCATTTCCGTTGGTATCATGATTTCTGTATTGGGCGCATGTAACGGTTTCGTACTCTCCGGTTCTCGTGTATGTTACTCTCTGGCAGCAGAAGGTACATTGCCCGGCAGCAAATCTCTGGCGAAACTCAGCAAAACACAGGTGCCTTTTAACGCCATTTTGCTGGTAAGTATTCTGGGCGCACTGTATGCTGTCAGTGGTCAGTTCAATATGCTGACAAATCTGGCTGTTTTCTCCTGCTGGATTTTCTATACACTGACATTCATGGCAGTAATCCGTTTGCGTAAAACACAGCCTGATACAGTCAGAACATATAAAGTTCCTCTGTATCCTGTAATTCCTGCCATTGCCATCATCAGTGGTCTGTATGTAATCGTAAACCAGCTGTTTATGTCCGGTATCCAGACAACAATTCTTTCCGCAATCAGTATTGTGGTAACATTGATTGGTATCCCTGTATATGCGGCAACAACAAAAGGCAAAAGTGCATCATAAAAAATAACGAAAAACTGCAAATTTTGAATTCATTAAAATTCCCTCTAAAACAGATACTCGTAAGGAGTATCTGTTTTTTATTTATATTTCATATGGCATGGAACATTTTATAATCAATTTTGTTAAAAAATGACAATGGACACAATAGGGATAAAATAGAACAAAGATATGCATTTTAGAACAAAAGATGAGAAGCAGAACAAAAGACCTGAAAAAGCTAAAAAAATCAAGAAAAACAAAAGTCTTGTCTTACAAGCGGAGGAAAAAAGAGAAATGCCTGTACTGCTTGAAAAACAGGCATTACAAGGCGGTTTCACCTGCATTTTGTGTTGTTTTAAATACCGTGAAATTGTGCAAAAATGATAAAAAAACAAAAAAATATGAAAAAATATAGACATATATAACAATAAAAAAATGCCTGTTAAGAAAGTGTTAGGAAATAAACCGTCATATAGCACTATGTCACTTGACATTTTCCAGTATGTAAATCATAATATAGACATTGGGTTACAACTCATGGACACGGATGGTTGGCACCCAAAAACCGTTGCGTGTCAGATAGTATGTTTAGTATTTGCGGACTCTTTCGGAGGGATGATGGTATGTACCTGATTTTGCTTATTTTATGGTTTATATTCAGTGGCAAGGTGACGCTGGAGATATTTCTGTTCGGACTGGTGATCTGTGGTTGGCTGTATTGGTTTATGTCTAAGCATATGGATTACAGCATCAAAAAGGATTTGAAGCTGATCTCCAAAATTCCTGCTTACATGAAATATGGTGTGATTCTGGTGTGGGAAGTGATCAAGTCCAATCTGGCGGTGATCCGCATCATTCTTTCTCCTGGATTGGAAGCGGATCCAGCATTTTATACTTTTGAAACGGATTTGAAGACAGAAGTGGCAAGAGTTACACTGGCAAACTGCATTACCCTGACACCAGGTACTTATACGGTCGCACTGGAGGATAACAAATACACCATTCACGCCTTGGACAAATCTTTTACGGAAGGCATGGAAGAATCGGTGTTTGTCAAACAGCTAAGAAAGTTGGAGGAATAAGCCATGAGTGTACTATTGGACAGAATTATGGAAGGCAGTATGTTTCTGCTGATTATCGGTATTTTTCTTGCTTTTGCCCGGGCAGTGCGTGGTCCCCGATTTACAGATCGTATCGTTGCCATCAATATGATCGGCACCATGACAACGGCGATTATCTGCATCCTGTCAGCATATCTGGGAGAAGCCATGCTGGTGGATGTGGCACTGGTATATACGCTGCTGAGCTTTTTGGCAGTGGTCATCATTTGTCATGTGGTTACATTGCATCATAAAGGGCGGGAATTGTATTTGAAACGAAAAGAACAGGAGGCGGAAAAGCAATGAGAGAAATCATAGCAGGCATTTTTATTTGCATGGGTACCATTGTATTTGCGCTGTCACTTTTGGGGATTTACCGCCTGAAATATGTGATGAACCGTATGCATGCGGCGGCAATGGGTGATACCATGGGACTTGGACTGATGGTCATTGGACTTATTATTTTGGGTCATGATGTGTTTCATATTGCCAAGTATATTTTGGTGATACTGTTTTTCTGGATGTCCAGCCCCATTGCTTCTCATATGATCGGGAAGGTGGAAATGCTGACAAATAAGGACTATGACGAAAGGGTGCACGGCAAATGAGTATGGAAGTCAGTACAATCATCCAAATGCTGCTGGTGGTATTTTTGATTGCCAGCGCCATTGGGGTGTCAGTTACAAAAAATCTGTTTATTGCGGTAATCGTCTTTATGGGGTATAGCTCCATTATGGCGATCATTTGGGTGTTTTTGCAGTCACCTGACCTTGCCATTACAGAAGCGGCAGTTGGGGCAGGTGTAGACAGCGTATTATTCTTCCTCACGCTGAAAAAAGTACATGCGCTGAAAGGCACAAGAGAGGGTTAAAAATGAAAGAAGAAAAATCGTTCTGGCGGAAATTGAATGCGTGGATCAATGGAGAGGAAGCCCTGATTCATGCTGACGAATATATCGCCAGAAGGGAACAGCCCAAAAAACGGCAGTGGCTGAAACGCCCCAATGTGCAGCAGCTGAAAGCCAATAAGGGACTGTATGGATTTCTGTGTGTGCTCATTTCTGTGGTGTTTATCACCATTATGCTGCTTGTGGTTTCCAATCTGCCAACATTTGGCGATCCTATGGACCCTGCAAACAATGAGGTCATGGAACGCTATCTGGAAAAAGGCATTGAAGAAACGGGTGCCATCAACTTTGTGGCAGGCATGATTCTGGATTATCGTGCTTTTGATACGTTCGGGGAATCCAATGTGCTGTTCTTGGCTGTTATCTGTGTACTGATGCTGCTGAAACGAGATAAGAAAAACATCAGTGAGGCAGAAGATAAGGAAATCACAGAAGACGAGATGTTGGATGCGGCGGACCATAAATCTATTTTGAAGGTCGGCGCCAAATACCTTTCTCCATTGATCATCCTGTATGGTATCTATGTCATCCTCAACGGGCACCTTTCTCCCGGTGGTGGTTTCTCCGGTGGTTCTATCATCGGTGCGGGGCTGATTCTGTACGCGGCAGCCAATGGACATAAAAAAATGCAGACATTCTTTACGTTTAAAACATTTACGGGCATCAGCGTTGCCTGTCTGCTGACATACTGCGGCTGCAAAAGTTATTCTTTCTTTACGGGAGCCAACCATGTAGGTTACGCTATCCCAAAAGGGACACCAGGGGATATTCTCAGTGCGGGATTTATCCTGCCTCTGAATATTTGTGTCGGATTGATTGTTGCCGCTACCATGTACGGATTTTACGCACTGTTTACAAAAGGGGATATTTGATATGAGTCATTTGCTGATTAACTATTATGAAGCAGCTTCGGTAATCCTGTTTGGCATCGGGTTTATGAATCTGCTTCTGCAAAACAATTTGATTAAAAAATTCATTGGTTTGAACATCATGGATACGGCAGTATATCTGTTTTTGGCAGCAAAAGGCTATATCACAGGCAGAGCCGCTCCCATTTTGTCAAACGGCATCATTGATGCGGATTATTATATCAATCCAGTACCAGCGGGTCTGGTGCTGACAGGGATCGTCGTTTCTGTCAGCATTACGGCTTTTTCTCTGGCGCTGGTACAACGGCTGTATAAACACTATGGTACATTGAATATGGACGAGATCATGCGGTTGTCCAGAGAAAGGGAGGGAGAATGATGGAGCATGTGAATTGGATACATAACATTCCCTTCTTCAGCATTTTTCTGGCAATGTTCTGCGGGATCATTACGCCGCTGATCAAAAACGGGCGCACAGCCCATAAAGTACATGCGCTGATGGTGCTGATCGTGGCGATCATGTCTGTGATTCTGCTGGTGAATGTAACGACCACGGGGGAATCTTTCACATTCATGATGGGGCATTTCCCTGCGCCTTGGGGGAACGAACTGCGGGCAGGTCCGTTGGAAGCCATGATGGCAGTGATTTTCAGTGTGGTCATGCTGCTGACTACCACAGGTGGTCAGGAATTTATTTTCCATGACGTTGTGCCTGAAAAACAAAGTTTTTACTTCATCATGCTCAATGCCCTCTTTGGTTCCATGCTGGCATTGGCATATACCAATGATATTTTTACAGCTTACGTATTCATTGAAATTCTGACCATCGCGTCCTGTGCACTTATCATGGCAAAAGGTACAGCACAGTCTATGGTTGGCACGACGCATTATCTGGTTATCAGTCTGTTGGGTTCCGGTACGATACTGCTGGGTATCAGTATTCTGTATAGTATTACAGGACACCTGCTGTTCCCACAGATGAAAGAAGCCATTGTGGAGCTGGTGGCAACAGGACAGTATACATTCCCCCTGCTGGTGGTAACGGGGTTTGTGTTCATTGGTCTTGCCATCAAAAGTGCGCTTTTCCCTTTCCATTCCATGTTGCCCGGTGCTTATCAGGCGGCAGTTCCCACATCCAGTGGGGTGTTGTCCGGTCTGGTGCTGAAAAGCTACATTTTCCTTGCCATTAAGCTGATCTACAGCGTTTTTTCCGTAGATGTTATGCTGCAGCTGAAGATCATTGACATTCTGTTTGTGTTTGGTCTGGCTGGTATGGTCATGGGGTCTGTGTATGCCATGCGGGAAACCCGTATGAAACGTATGCTCGCTTATTCTTCTGTGGCACAGATCGGGTATATCTATATGGGGATCGGTATGGCTACCAGAATCGCTATGGTTGCGGCATGTTTCCATATCCTTGCCCATGCGGTGACAAAATCCATGTTGTTCCTTTGCTGCGGACAGATGGTAGAGGACAGCGGCGGCAAAGAACAGATTTATTATCTGCGGGGTGCAGGAAGAAGAAATCCTCTGGCAGGCATCGGCTTTACGGTCGGGGCATTGTCCATGGTCGGTGTGCCGCTGTTTGTAGGCTTTATCTCCAAGCTGTATTTCGCAACAGCATCTGTATACGCGCCAGGAAAAATGGCAGCGGTTTTGATCGTTCTTGGGATCAGTATGATACTGAACGCAATGTATTTCCTGCCTTCCGTTATTGCAATCTGGACACCTGTAAAAGCAGAGGGAGAGGAACAGGCATCTGTTTCTGTTTCGCCGGCTTTTGGCGTTTGTATTATATTGTTTGTACTCATCAATATCGCATTGGGCATATATTATCGTCCTTTTATCGAAATCATCGAACGGGGCATTATTTTGCTGCAGTAATAACGGGAAACAAGAGGGGATAGGTGATAAAAAATGAATGGAAATGAAATCCTGCTGTTTCCTTTGCTGTTTCCCGTAATCGCTGGTATTATCATCGGCTTTCAGAAACAGGAAAAACAGCGGAATCTACTGGTGTTTGCAACACTGGTTATAGAACTTGCGGCGGTGCTTTATTTGTCCATAGGGGAATATACCTTCACTCTGTGGCAGATGACCGACCGCCTTGCATTGGCATACCATACGGATGGTCTTGCCAAACTCTTTGCCTGCATGATCTGTATCATCTGGTTGTTGGCAGGGATTTATGCCTTTGAGTATATGAAGCATGAACAGAAACCGGCACGGTTTTTCATGTTTTACACGATGTCGTTGGGAGCACTCATGAGTCTTTGCTTCTCCGCGAACATGATGACATTATATTTATCTTATGAATATATGACACTTCTTACATTGCCTCTGGTGATCCATACAGGAACACCGGAAGCGGTGCGGGCTGGTATGAAATATCTGGGGTATTCCGTATTTGGCGCAGGTTTGGGGCTGATGGGCTTCTTCTTCCTGAACAGCTACTGTGATACCACTACATTCATGCCCAGCGGTACATTGAATCTGGAGCTGTTGGCAGGCAATGAAAACGTATTGCTGGCAGTATACTTCCTGATGATGATTGGTTTTGGCTGTAAAGCAGGTATGTTCCCGCTGCACGCGTGGCTGCCTACAGCCCATCCTGTGGCACCTTCACCGGCATCCGCAGTCCTTTCCGGTATCATCACAAAAGGCGGCGTCATTGCCATCATTCGCGTGACTTATTATCTGGTAGGACCGGATTTTATCCGTGGTACTTGGGCGCAGAACACATTGCTGACCCTTGCCATCATCACCGTATTTATGGGCTCCATGCTGGCATATAAAGAAAAACTGCTGAAACGCCGTCTGGCGTACTCTACAGTGAGTCAGGTTTCTTATGTGCTCTTTGGGCTGTTCCTGCTGCATCCACTGGGATTCTTGGGTGCACTCATGCAGGTGGTATTCCATGCGGTGGCAAAGAATATCCTGTTCCTTGGGGCAGGCGCTATCATTTATAAAACAGGCAAAACATTCGTATATGAATTGAGAGGATTGGGAAAGGAAATGCCCATCGTTATGTGGACATTTGCCATTGCTTCTCTGTCCCTCATCGGGATTCCGCCTACAGCCGGCTTTGTCAGCAAATGGTATCTGGCACAGGGCGGTCTGCAGCCGGACTTCGGTACTTTAGGACTGGTTGGTGTTGCGGTGCTCATGGTCAGCGCATTGTTGACAGCTGGGTATCTGCTGCCCATCGTATCGGCGGCGTTCTTCCCGGGAAAAGAGTATGATTACGGCAGTCTGAAAAAGAAAGAGCCCAATTACCTGATGACGGTTCCGCTGATTCTTTTGGCATTGGCAGCGGTGGCATTTGGGGCATTTCCTCAGTGCCTTACAGACTGGATTACAAACATTAGCGGCGTCATTTTCTAAAGAAAAGGTGGGAACAATATGGGCGCATTGATTACGGTTTTACCGGTATTCTTTCCGATTCTTGCGGGAATTTGTCTGCTGCCGGTAAGATTTAAAGAAAGAAAACAACGAGAACAATGGGTTTTGACCATTGTGGTTTTGAACGCCATTTTTGCCCTGTTCGCCATCTGGAGCGGAAAGGCAGAAGCGTTTACACTGTTCCATTTCAGCGATAAGCTGTCTTTGGAACTGCATATGGATGGTTTGTCCAAAGTCTTTGGTACCATGGTATCTGTGCTTTGGATTCTGACCACTATTTACGGGTTTGAATATATGACCCATGAAGGACACGAAGACCGGTTTTTTGCATTCTTCACCATGACTTTTGGTGTGGTACTGGGGATTGCCTTTTCCGGCAACTTCCTGACCATGTATTTATTCTATGAATTCTTGACACTGGTTACATTGCCTCTGGTTATGCACGCCATGGATAACAAGGCAAGACACGCCGGAAAGATGTATATCCTTTATATGATGTTCGGTGCGGCACTGGCGTTCATTGGTTTTGTATTTGTGTACTGCTATGGTACATCCATCGACTTTGTGCCGGGTGGGGTGCTCAATCCTATTCTGGTGGCAGGACATGAAACCACATTGCAGTTGGTATTTATTGCGGCATTCTTCGGCTTTGGCGTCAAAGCGGCAGTTTTCCCGCTGTATCGTTGGCTGCCAAAAGCCTCGGTGGCACCGACACCTGTTACAGCGTTGCTCCATGCGGTAGCTGTCGTAAAATCAGGTATCTTTGCCATCATCCGTCTGACTTATTACAGCTTTGGCACTGATTTTCTGGTGGGTACCGTTGCACAGAATGTGATGCTGGTGGCAGCAGCCATCACCATTGTATTCGGTTCCACAGTTGCTCTGAGGACACCCCATATCAAGAGAAGATTCGCTTATTCCACAGTATCTAATCTGTCTTATATCATTTTCGGTATCGCTTTGATGACACCTCTTGGACTAGCGGCGGCATTGATGCACATGATTTACCATGCGGTACTGAAAATCACATTGTTCTTTACAGCCGGTGCGGTACTATATAAAACCCATAGGGAATACCTGTACGAAGTGGAAGGTTTTGGCAGATTGATGCCTGTTACATTTGCAGCCATGACCATTACGGGTATCGGGCTGGTAGGTATTCCGCCTTTTGCTGGATTTCATAGTAAATGGGCATTGGCAACGGCGGCAGTGCAGGGTGGAAACCCAGTATCTTATCTGGGAATTCTGGCATTGATCATTTCCGCATTGCTGACAGCTTTGTATGTATTTTATATTGTGGTGCGGGCGTACTTCCCCAGAAATAAGGAGTACCCGGAAGGATATTATGACCATGTCCAAGACCCGAACTGGTATATGAAGGGTCCCTTGATCATACTGACCATCGCTTCTCTGGTGTTGGCATTTACACCGGGACCTTTGATGGAAGCGTTGCAGCGTGTTGTTATGTACTTGAATTAAAGGAGGGGGAGAAAAATGGGTATCAACAATTCAATCATATTGCCTTTTCTGGTTTTCTTCCCTATGCTGGGCGGTGTTGTTGGGTATATCATTGGCAGAAAAAATAAAAATGCCAGAGATTACTGGGCAATGCTGGTAACTCTTCTGACGTTTGGTGCATCTCTGCTGCTCATTGGCAAAGAAGAAGTTTTTCAAGAAGCGGGCATCTGTGGTCTGGGGCTGCTCTTTGCCGGCGGCGGGCTGCAAGTGATTCTGGCGGTGCTGACTGGAGCTATTTGGTTCATCACTGCCATTTATTCCAAAGAATATTTCCAGCAGGACAGAAACCGCAATCGGTATTATCTGTTCATGCTGCTGACAGAAGGAGCAACCATGGGGATTTTCCTCTCAGCCGACTTTTTTACCACATTTATTTTCTTCGAAATCATGTCCTTCACTTCTTTTGTGATGGTTATGCATGACGAAACACAAGAAGCTATCCGGGCTGCACACACCTATCTGGCAGTAGCAGTGCTGGGGGGCTTGGTGACACTCATGGGGCTGTTCATGCTCTATCAGAAAACAGGTACATTGCAGATGGATCTGCTCCAGCAATTTATGGCACAGCAGACAGATAAATCTGCGTTCTATGGCATCGGTGTTCTGGTGTTCTTCGGCTTTGCGGCAAAAGCAGGGTTATTCCCTCTGCATATCTGGCTGCCCAATGCCTATACATTGGCGCCTGCCCCTGCCAGCGCACTGCTGTCCTGTCTGCTGACAAAGACCGGTGTGTTCGGCATTATGATGATCACCGCGAAAATCTTTTTCCATGATGCCCCTTGGGGAAATTTCATGCTGGTTCTTGGTATGATCACCATGCTCATGGGCGCAATTCTGGCGCTGTTCTCCATCAATCTGAAACGGACACTGGCATGTTCTTCCATGTCCCAGATCGGTTTTATGATGGTGGGTATTGCCATGCAGGGGATTTTGGGCGAACATAACGCCCTTGCGGCTTCCGGTACACTGCTCCACTTCATCAACCATTCTATGCTGAAATTGGTGCTGTTCCTGTCCGCAGGCGTGGTATTTATGAACCTCCATGAACTGGATTTGAATAAAATCAAAGGTTTTGGACGGGATAAACTGCTGCTGAAAGTGGTATTCCTTATGGCGCTTTTGGGTATCGGCGGTATTCCTTTCTGGAATGGCTATGTCAGCAAAACACTGCTTCACGAAAGCATCGTGGAATATATTCACATTCTGGAAGAAGCGGGACAGTCTGTGCTTTACATGAAAACAGTGGAATATCTGTTCCTTTTTGCCGGCGGTTTGACACTGGCGTACATGACAAAGATTTTCGTTGCTGTTTTTGTGGAGAAAAACAGCCATCCCTTACCCGTACAGAAACAGGGGGCTTATTTGAACCCTGTGAATAAAGTGATTTTGGCACTGTGCGCATTGGCACTGCCTGTATGCGGTATGCTGCCTCATCTGACACAGGATCGTATTTCCGCACTGGGTGTTACATTCTTGGGTGCTCATGCACCGGATCACGCAGTGGAATATTTCGCTTGGGTGAACTTAAAAGGCGCAGTTATTTCCCTCATTGTAGGCGCGGCTGTATATTTCCTCTTTGTTCGTACGGTTCTGGTACGGGAAAACGAACAGGGTGAAACCATTTATCTGGATCGTTGGCCTGCATGGCTGAATCTGGAAGATAAGGTATATCGTCCGATTCTGCTGGGAATACTGCCTTTTATCGGCGGCTTCTTCGCAAGACTGGCAGGCACTTTGACAGATGGATTCATTTCCCTGCTGCGTATGGCGATCTTTAACAGTGACAACGCAAGAGTCGTTCCTCCAGAAGATAAGTATTTCTCTGCTTATACCGATGGGGAAACAGACAAAACCGTTTACCGTGAAGGCTTTGCGCGAAGCCTGCTGATGATCGGTATCGGACTTGCCATTGCAATGCTTTATATTTTGATCTAAAATAAAAAGATAGATGAAACGGGGATTTTCCGGGGCATCTATCTTTTTTTTGTGTTATTTGACAGGAAGCCCTTTGCTATGTAAAATAAAATCAGAACAAGTCATACAAAAGGAGAAGAAACATACATGAAGTGGAAAAAAACAGCAGCCCTTGTGCTGGCATCTGTGTTTATACTGAGTGGCTGTACCGAAAAAAGAGAACAGGCACAGCAAATGCTTGCCCAGGCGAAAGAGGAAAATCGCCATGAAGCTACAACATTTGCCATGGATACAGTCATGACCTTTACGGTGTATCATGAAAACGGCGAACAGATTATGACCGACGCGGAACAGGAAATCCGCAGATTGGAACGTCTGCTTTCTGTGACCATGGAGGACAGCGAGATTGCGCAGCTCAATGCCAATGGGGGGAAAGAAGCAGTGCCGGTTTCTGAGGATACCATGTCTTTACTGAAAACAGCTCAGGAAATGGACACCCTGACAGGAGGATGTTATGATATGACCATTTCCCCTGTGGTGAAGGCGTGGGGATTTACAGAGGAAGAACATCATGTGCCTACACAGACGGAACTGGATGCACTGATGCCATTGGTAGATAACGACAGCGTGATACTTTCGGAAGAAGACCAGACAGCATATCTGGCAAAAGAAGGTATGGCGGTGGATCTGGGAGGTATTGCAAAAGGCTATACTTCCGACGCAGTCACAAAACTTATGAAAGAAGAAGGCGTGGAATCCGCCTTGATCTGGCTGGGGGGCAATATTTCAGCCATTGGCAATAAACCTGACGGAAATCCATGGAAGATTGCCGTGGAAAATCCCCTGAATGCCAATGATTATGTGGGTTTGGTAGAAGTATCGGACTGCTCTGTCATTACTTCCGGTGGATATCAGCGGTACTTCGATCAGGACGGCAAACGGTATCACCATATTATCGACCCTGCTACAGGCTATCCTTCTGACAGCGGTTTGCTTTCTGTAACCATCATTTCAGAAAACGGAACTAAAGCCGATGCCCTTTCTACAGCCCTCTTTGTTATGGGTTATGACCGGGCGGTGGAATTATGGCGGCAGAGTGATGATTTTGAAGTGATTTTTGTAACGGAGGATGGAAAAGTCATTGCCACAGAAGGGATTGCGGATCAGTTCACTTTTGAAGGGAAAGACAATGATTTTACATATGAAACGGTGACAAGATAAAGAAAGGTGGGTATGTTATGAAAAAGTTAGCAGCATTTTTGAATGATTATGTGCTGGAATGTGACTGGAAAGACATGGCACTGATCAAAACCTGTGTTTGCGCCTTTGGTGTGATGCTGGGGCTGACGGTGAAAAAAGAACGGAAAAAACCTGTGATGATTCTCAGCTCTTTGATCTTTCTGGTGACAGCGTGTCTGACAGCGGTAAGATTTGTACTGGAACTGTCTGAGGATGATTTTGAAGAAGATCATGAAGACGATGAAGAAGGCTTTGTGATGCGGATCGTAGCAGAGGACGAATAAGAATAAAAAGACCGAATCTTTAGGGACATCTTCAAAAGAAAACAAAGCAAGCTGAAATCCTTATGATATAGAGGATTTCAGCTTGCTTATTTTTATAAGATTTTATTTGTTATGTTTTCTTATGAAGACAGCCATCGCAATTCACCTTAAGAAATCAAGGAAAAGGGAAACCAATGTTTTCTTAAGGTGAAGTTGCTTTACGGGTTCGGACTTTTTTGTCAAAGGCGTTTTTTCAGTATACGTTTTTCCAGCAGGTTGATGGCTTCGTAAAGAAGTGCCGCTAGAATAGACAGAATGACAACACTCATGAGAACCCATGAAAGTTTGAAAACCTGGCTTCCATAGATAATGAGGAACCCCAGACCTGCCTGTGCCACCAGAAATTCCCCTACGATAACGCCTACAAAGGAAAGTCCAACGTTGATCTTCAAAGCGTTGACCATACAGGGGATATTGGCAGGGAATACAACTTTTTTCAGAATCTGCCATTTCCCGCCGCCAAAAATACGGATGAGTTTGATCTTTTCTTCGTCAGTCTGTAGAAAACCGTTTAGGACAGTCATAATGGTGACAATGACTGATGTGAGCAGTGCCACAACGATGATGGAAGTTTTGCCATTGCCCAGCCAGACAATAATGATGGGGGCGAGAGCAGTTTTGGGCAGGGCATTGAGAACTACCAGATAAGGTTCTGCCACATCGGAAATCATCCGGTTCCACCAGAGCAGTATAGCAGTCAGTGTGCCAAGTATGGTGCCCAGCACGAAGCCGGCAACAGTTTCCGCTAACGTAATACCGATATGTTTCCAAAGCATGCCGTTTTCTGCCATTTCCACAGCGGTAGCCCAGATTTCCGTGGGCTGGCTGAACAAAAAGGCATCCACCCAGCCTTTGCGGGCAGCCACTTCCCATAAAAGGAAAAAGCCAACTAACAGCAAAATCTGTATGGTGTAGATGGTATAGCGCCGCAGCTTCAGACGACGCAGAAAGGCAGCCTGCTGGGCAGAAACGGGAGGTCGTTTGATTTCACGCCACATGGACATCCAGCTCCTTCCAGATTTGATTGAAATATTCTCGAAATTCCGGCGCTTCCCGGGCTTTCATGGGGGTGCGGTTTTCCACGGAAAGGGAGATTGTGTGAATTTTTTTCAGTCGTGCGGGACGACCGGATAATACGATGACACGGTCGGAAAGGCTGATGGCTTCGGAAATGTCGTGGCTTACCAGAAGGGCTGTTTTTCCCTCCTTGCGGATGATGGTGCCGATTTCGTCTGCCACAGACAGTCTGGTCTGATAATCCAGTGCGGAAAAAGGTTCATCCAGCAGCAGAATATCCGGGCGGACGGCAAGGGTACGAATCAGGGCAGCCCGCTGGCGCATGCCGCCGGAAAGTTCCGAGGGGAAACGGTCTTTGAAATCGCCTAAGCCATATTGATCCAGCATGTGATCCACAAAAGCGATATTTTCCGGAGTCAGTTTGCCTTGCAGCTCCAATCCTAACTGGGCATTGCGGCGGATGGTGCGCCATTCCAGCAGATGGTCTTTTTGCAGCATGTAGCCAATGTTGCCGTTGACGGAAAGACTGCCGGAGGAAGGGGGGATCAATCCTGCCAGCATGGATAATATGGAGGATTTACCGCAGCCGCTGGGACCAACGATGGTGACAAATTCCCCTTCCTCCACGGAAAAAGACAGATGGGAAACGGCCTTCGTTTCGCCGCTGAGACTGTGATAACTGAGGGTGACGTCATGCAGAGAAAGCATGGGGCGCAATGGGAAGACCTCCTTTGCAAATTATATGTTTATACTATGGATGCAGGGACAAAAGGTGCCTTTCCTACTGGAAAAAACTGTGGTATACTTTTGAAAAAATGAAAGAAGGGATTTTATGTCACAGGAAATCAAACCAGCGTTGGTTGTCATTGATATGGAAGAGGGATTTCTGAACGAAAACTCTCCTTTGTACATCAAACAGGCGGCAGATACAGTGCCTGCACTGGCGAAGGTCATCGCGGAAGCAAGAAACAGAAAAATTCCCGTTTTCTTCGTCAACCGCATTTACCGAAAAGATGGCAGCGATGTAGAAGCGTGCCGTTATGACAATTGGCTGGCAGGGGGACGCTGTCTGGCACCAAACAGCACAGGGGACTGTTCCATTCAGGTGCCGGAAGCCTTTACACCACAGGTAGGAGATTATACCATTATCAAACCCAGATTTTCCGCATTTTTCCAGACAGAATTGGATTTGATTCTGCGCAGACTGCGGGTGGATACGGTGATTCTGACAGGTACTACCACGCCAAACTGTATCCGCGCAACTTGCTATGATGGGTTATCTCTGGACTATAATGTGGCAATCATTGAGGATTGCTGTTCTTCCAGAAGCGAAGCGGTGCAGAAAGCCAATATGGAAGATATGGCGTTTATCGGCGCAACGGTATTGGATGCGGAAACTTTCCTGAAAGAAGGTGTTGTTATGAAAAACGTGGTGCAGGAAGTAAGAGATCGGGTAGAAGCTGACGAAACAGCACCAGAATAAAAAACAAAAGTAAAATGGGGGCGGTGAAAGGAGTTTTGTATGAAAAAGAAAGGGATTTTTCTGCTGGCAGGTGTCCTTACCGTTGGCATACTGGTCTCCACATTGCAGACCCATTTGAAAGTACAGACATATCAGCTGGCATCTCCGAAAATCACTTCTCCAGTCCGTTTGGCAGTGATTACAGACCTGCACAGTACCATTTACGGTGAGAATCAGCAGGAATTGGTGGAGGTACTAGAAGAACAGAGCCCAGATATGGTATTGCTGTCAGGAGATATTGCCGACGATGAAGTGCCCCATGATGGTACGAAGCAACTGCTGGATGCCATTGGAAATACATGTCCTTGTTTCTATGTTTCCGGCAATCATGAACATTGGTCAGGAGAATATGAGGAAATTGCGGAAATGATTGCTTCTTATGGCGTTAACGTATTGGAAGGGGAAACAACGGAACTGGATGTGAACGGCAACGCTATCCAGATTGCAGGAGTGGATGATCCAGACAAATTTTCTGATTTTTCAGAATGGGAAAGTCAATTAGAACAGGTAAAAGAAGAAAGAAACGACGATGCTTTTACCATTCTTCTTTCCCATCGCCCGGAACTGGTACAGCGGTATGAAGAAAGCGGCTTTGATCTGGTGGCGGCAGGACATGCCCATGGGGGGCAGATACGGATACCCTTCATTTTGAATGGATTGTTTGCGCCCAATCAGGGATGGTTTCCCGATTACGCCGGCGGTATGTATCAGCTGGAAGAAACCACCATGGTAGTAAGCCGGGGACTTTGCAAAAATAGTCTGCCTCGTATCTGGAATCCTCCAGAAATGGTCATGGTGGAATTGGTGCCGGATGAAGCATGAAAAAGGGGAATCTTCATAAGAAAACAAAAAAGCTGAAATCCTTATCATAACAGAGGATTTCAGCTTTCTTATTATAGAGATTTTATTCGGCATGTTTTCTTCTAAAGACAGCCATTGTAATTTCCCTTAAGAAATCAAGAATAAGGAAATGCAATGTTTTCTTAAGGGAAATCAGCTTAGCTGGAATTCTGATGTTTCAGGGGTTCCAGCTATTTTGCGTTCGGATGAATGATGGAAAATTATTTTGCCCAGTCATTGACTACAAGAGCGATCAGTTCCACATCTTCGTCTGTATTGTTTTCCATGGCGTGCCACTGACCTACTTCGATCAAACAAACATCACCGGGGCGTACAGTTGTTTTGGAGCCGTCATTGTCTACGAATGTGCCTTCCCCTTTGATGATGGCATAAGGTTCTGTGTTGCCTACATGCTGATGCCAGCCGATGGAGCTGTGGGGTTTCATAACCAGTCTTGCATACATTTTGCCATGACCCATCAGTTCTTCTTCTGTGAGAAAATGGTGGATTTCGATGATGCCTTTGCCATCTCTGAGTCCTTCTTTGATTACAACATTCTCTTTTCTTACCATGGTTCAATTCTCCTTTCTTATTTGAAACGTTGCGGCACTTTTGACACCTGAAAGGTCAAAAAGCGGTGTGTATTCCGATGTGGCCGCAGAGCGTTTTTGCACAAATCCGTTGGTCAAGCCGATTTCCAGAAAATATTCCGTGACTTTTTCATATTCAAACGTAGTCAGTCTGCGGGAAAGATTCCGAAATTCTGTGGCGTGATACATGGGGGTGTACTGATTCAGCAGGGACACATAAGCGTCCTTTCCCAGATTTTCCCGTATCCAGTCCAAAACCCGAAAACTGTCTTTATAATGTCCGGGAAGGACAAGGTGCCGCAGGATCAGCCCTTTTTCCATGATGCCATTTTCATCAAAAATATCGGCTTTTGTCTGTCTGCGCATTTCCAAAATGGCTGCCGCTGTGGTTTCGGCGTAGTGAGGCGCCTTGGAATACTGCACAGCAAGAGTGTCATCCCAGTATTTGAAGTCCGGCAGATACACATCCACAAGCCCATCCAGCATCCGTAAGCCATCCAGACTTTCATAGCCATTGGAATTATAGACCACAGGAATGGAAAGCCCTTGCGCCTTTGCTTTTTCCAGTGCCTCCGCAATCTGGGGGATAAAGTGGGAGGCGGATACTAGATTGATGTTATGCAGTCCTCGGCTTTGCTGTTCCAGAAAGATTTCCGTCAGTCGTTCAATAGAAATTTCCGCGCCGAAATTCTCCTGACTGATGTCGTGGTTTTGACAAAAAACACAGCGCAGATTGCAGTGAGAGAAAAAGACAGTGCCGGAACCCCTTGTGCCGCTGATGGGCGGTTCTTCCCATTGATGGGCAGAAACCAACGCTACTTTTGGCAGCGTGCCTGCGCCGCAAAAGCCCACTTTGCCGGACAGACGGTCCGTGCCGCAGTTTCTGGGACAGAACGTGCAGTGCTGCAATGCCTGTTGCGTGCTCAGATTCATGTGTTTTGGCTCCTTTCTGGTGGTTTTGTCATGTGAAACCGCCAGAGGGAGGCTGCACAAACCGACAGGCTTATTTTACCATGAATCACAGCAGTTTCCTATAGAAAAATGTCAATTGCCATGTTAAAATGCAGAAGAAAAGAGAAAGCAGTCAAAACAAAGGGGGAAGCGGCATGGAAACATACAAAACCATTTTGAAGGAAGTACAGGTCAGAGATGAAGTATATTGCGATTGCTGCGGCAAAAAGATTGACACAGAAGGGGAAGATTATCTCCATCTGGAAAAACAATGGGGTTATTTTTCTCAAAAAGACGGGGAAAATCATGTACTGGATATTTGCGAAGGATGTTATGATAAATGGCGCGGCAGTTTTGCAGGCGGAAAATGAAAGTTCGGCAGGGGATTCCCCCTGCTTTTTCTTTGGAAAAAATATGTGTACAGAGTCGTTTTTTGTGGAAAAATAGAAGTTTTCGCGAAAATGTTCTTTCTGTAAAGAACTTTGTTTTTCTTTGAGATTTGGGCGTTTTTTCTTTTCATTCCATGGAAAAAATGGTATAATTCCTATGAAAAAGGTTTGGTTCCATCTGAAACTTTTTTCGATCAAATAAAAAGAAAGGGAGTCATCATGAAATATCTGATTGATACTCATACCCATACCATTGCCAGCGGACATGCTTACAGCACACTGGACGAAAATGTCCTCTGCGCGGCACGGAAAGGGCTGGAGGCTATAGCCATTACAGACCATGCGCCTATGATGGCGCATACCACATGTCATGCCTACTTTGCCAATCTCCATGTGGTGCCAAAAGAACTTCATGGCGTGCGTGTACTGCGGGGCATTGAGCTGAATATCATGGACTTTGACGGTTCGGTGGATATGGACGAGAAAGTCCTTTCCCGTCTGGATATTGCCATTGCCAGCCTGCATACACCTTGTTTGGCACCGGGCACCAAAGAGGAAAACACCAGAGCCTGCCTGAAGGTCATGGAAAATCCTTTGGTAGATATTCTGGGGCATCCGGGAGACCCTCGTTATCCGCTGGATTACGAACTTCTGGTGGAAAAAGCCAAAGAAACAGGCACAATTTTGGAAATCAACAACACATCTCTCATTCCCGGCGGTTTTCGGGACGGAAGCGCGGAAAACATTGCATACATGCTGCGCCTTTGCAAAGAAGCAAAGCTGCCTGTGGTGGTTGGCAGTGATGCCCATTTTTATACCAGTATCGGTGAATTTGACCATGCGGAAGCATTGATGAAGAAAGTGGATTTTCCCAAAAGTCTGGTGCTGAACGCCAGTGTAGATGGGCTCATCAGCGCGTTAAAGCGCAACAAATAATTTGACAGGAACGCCCAAAAAAATCTTTACTTTAACACTTTAGTATGCTAATATGTAAAGAGAATTGAAAGCAAAGGTGGCGTTCGGTTATGAACAAAAAAATCAAAAGTGAATTAGTGGACAGGCTTTTTCAGTGTATCCTCAGCATGGAAACCGTGGAAGAATGTTATCAGCTTTTTGAGGATTTATGCACCGTCAATGAAATACAGGCAATTGCCCAGCGTATGGAAGTAGCGGTAATGCTGAACGCAAAAAAAACTTATGTGGAAATTGCGGAAAAAACAGGGGCTTCTACGGCCACCATCAGCCGCGTGAATCGCTGTCTGCATTATGGCACAGATGGCTATAAACTTGCCATTGGCAGAGTTTATGGAGATGGTGCCCAGACGGAAAAGACGGAAGAAGCAGAACAGTAACCCATAGATGAGCTTAGGAAGGGAGTTGGCACTTTCTCAGGTGTCCGCTTCCTTTTCTTTGCCAAAAAGACAGAACAGGAGTAAAAACATGATTGGATTTGAACAGTTGAACAATATGCAGCAAAAGGCGGTTATGCAGACAGAAGGTCCCGTTTTGGTGCTGGCAGGCGCTGGCAGCGGTAAGACAGGGGCTTTGACTGTCCGTATCGCCCATTTGCTGGAAACAGGCGTAAAACCTTGGAACATTCTGGCGATTACTTTCACCAACAAAGCAGCTAAGGAAATGCGGGAACGTGTGGACAAACTGGTTGGACAGGGCGCGGAAGATATCTGGATCAGCACCTTCCATTCCACCTGTGTGCGTATCCTGCGCAGAGAAATCAGCCATCTGGATTATGACGGTCAGTTCTCTATTTATGACGCTGACGATCAGGAAAAAGTCATGAAGGAAGTATTCAAACGCCTGAATATGAGCCCCATCGACAAGAGTTTTTCCGTTCGTGCGGCTATTTCTCAGATCAGCAAACAGAAAGAAGAAATGGTCAGCTGGGAAGACTACGCAAAGACTGTAGACCCTTTTGACATCAAAGGCAAACGTCTGGCAAAGGTATACCAGCTTTATCAGCAGCTGTTGAAAGAAAGCAACGCTCTGGACTTTGACGATCTGATCTATAAGACGGTTCTGCTGTTCCGTACCCATCCGGAAGTGCTGGATAAATATCAGGAACGTTTCCGTTATATCATGGTAGACGAATATCAGGACACCAACACATCCCAGTATGAGCTGGTACACATGCTGGCGGCAAAATACCAGAATCTGTGCGTGGTAGGGGACGACGACCAGAGTATTTATGGCTGGAGAGGCGCTAACATCCGCAATATTCTGGATTTTGAAAAAGACTTCCCTAACACAACGGTCATCAAACTGGAACAGAACTATCGTTCCACCAAAAAAATTCTGGATGCGGCAAACGCGGTCATCCATAATAATGTGACCAGAAAAGAAAAATCTCTGTGGACAGAAAATGACAGCGGCAGCATCATCCATATTTATAAAGCAGACAACGAATACGATGAAGCACGCTATGTGGCAGAACAGATCGAACAGCTTCAGAAAGAAGGCAAGAGCCTGAATAACTTTGCGGTACTGTATCGTGCCAACGCACAGTCCCGTACCGTGGAAGACCAGCTGGTGAAAAAAGGCATCCCTTATCGTCTGTTTGGCGGCGTGCGTTTCTATGAAAGAAAAGAAATCAGAGACATTCTTTCTTATCTGAAAGTGCTGGCAAACCCTGCCGATACCATTGCCCTGCGGAGAATCATCAATGTGCCTAAACGTGGTATCGGGGATACTTCTTTGGAAAAAGTGGTAACCTATGCCCAGAACCATGGCATGGGGCTTTATGAAGCATTGGCGCATCTGGATGATATGCCGGAATTGAAAACAAGAGTGAAGAAGTTCAAGGAATTCTATGAACTCTTTGAAAGCCTGCGTCGTGATTATGAAGGCATGACAGCGGCAGAACTCATTGACGCCGTTGTAAAACGCAGCGGCTACCTGCAGCAGCTTTTGACAGAAGGCACTGACGAAGCACTGGCAAGAATTGAAAACATCGACGAATTTGTCAATAAAGCAACAGAATATGATAAACAGAATCCCGAAGCAGGTCTGGAAGGATTTTTGGAAGAAGTGGCTCTGGTGGCTGACATTGACGGATACAACGAAGGGGACGAAAGTGTGGTGCTGATGACACTCCACAGCGCAAAAGGTCTGGAATTCCCTTATGTATTCATCATCGGTATGGAAGAAGGCATTTTCCCCGGCTATCGTGCGGTGATGTTCGGCGGCGAAAAAGAAATTGAGGAAGAACGCCGTCTGTGCTATGTAGGTATCACCCGCGCAAAAGAAGTGCTTTACATGACCCACGCAAAAAGCCGTATGCAGCATGGTCTGACACAGTACAATCCACCTTCCCGTTTCCTGAAGGAAATCCCTCAGGATTTGGTGGATATGCCTACTCGTCAGATGTCTGATATGGCGAAGAAATACGCAATGCGGGAAAGCATGAAAGTAAGCCCTGTGACACCTGCACGCAGCAAGGTGAATCCTTATGCTCAGCCCATCAAACGGGAAATGCCTGCGCCTAAGGACTTTAAGCTGGATTATGAAGTAGGGGATAAAGTCCGTGCGCCCAAGTACGGCATTGGCGTTGTCAAATCCATTCAGGGCGGCGGCGCAGATTTTGAAGTAGAGGTATCCTTCGGCGAAAAAGGAACCAAGAAATTTATGGCAAAACTTTCCAAGCTGATCAAAGTCAGCGAATAATTTTTGGGAGCGATGCGGAATATGGAGAGAATGAAGGAACTGGTTGCCCTCCTCAATGAGGCAGCGGAAGCCTATTATCAGAAAGATACAGAAATCATGTCCAACCAGCAGTATGACGCACTCTATGATGAATTGGTGCGGCTGGAAGCGGAAACAGGCATGGTGCTGGCAAATAGCCCTACACAGAACGTGGGCTATACGGTTTTGAGCAATCTGCAAAAAATCCGTCACGAAAGCCCCATTTTGTCGCTGGATAAAACAAAAGACCCCTTGAAGCTTCAAAGCTTCTTGGGGGATAAGAAAGGCATTTTGTCATGGAAACTGGATGGCTTGACCATTGTGCTGAAATATAGTGGCGGCGAACTGGTGCAGGCAATCACCAGAGGCAATGGGGAAATCGGCGAAGATGTGACCCATAATGCCCGTGTGTTTGCCAATCTGCCTTTGAAGATTGCTTTTGACGGAGAATTGGTGCTCAGAGGCGAAGGGGTTATTTCTTATTCAGAGTTCCAGAGAATCAATGAGGAATTGGGCGAAGGGGAAACATACAAAAATCCCAGAAATCTTTGCAGCGGTACCGTAAGACAGCTGAACAGCGAAATTGCCGCAAAGAGAAATGTGCAGTTTTTTGCTTTTACATTGGTAAGTGCGGAAGGAAAAGAACTTTCCGACAGCAAAGCAGAAAATATGCAGTGGCTGGCTTCTTTGGGCTTTACAGTGGTGGAATCCAAAGTGGTCACAGGCGATACCATACTGAATGCGGTGGAATATTTCCGGGAACATATCGAAGGCAATGACATTGCATCTGACGGTTTGGTGCTGACATTTGACAGCATCTCTTACAGCCATAGTCTGGGACGAACTGCCAAATTCCCGAAGGACTCCATTGCTTTCAAATGGGCAGATGAAATGGCGGAAACGACTCTGCGGGAAATTGAATGGAACACTTCCCGTACAGGACTTATGAATCCCATTGCGGTTTTTGACCCTGTGGAACTGGAAGGCTCTACGGTAAGCCGTGCCAGTGTACACAACGTGAGTATTCTGGAAGAATTGGCACTGGGCATTGGGGATACCATCAAGGTCTATAAGGCAAATATGATCATTCCCCAGATTGCGGAAAATCTTACTCGTTCCGCTTCAGCGGAAATCCCTGCCCATTGCTTCGTATGCGGCGGTGAAACGGAAGTGCGTAGCCTTAGGGATGGGAAAGCATTGTACTGCACCAATCCCAGCTGTCAGGCACAGCGTGTCCAGACATTGAGCCACTTTGTTTCCAGAGATGCCATGAACATGGAAGGGCTTTCTGAAGAAACTCTGAAAAAATTCTTGGAAAAAGGTTTTATCAATCAGTATCCCGATCTGTTCCGTTTGGAAGAACACAAAGACGCCATTTTGGAAATGGATGGGTTTGGTGAAAAATCTTATAACAATCTCATTGCTTCCGTGGAAAAAGCAAAAGATGTCTATCTGGCAAACTTCATTTATGCCCTTGGTATCAACCATGTAGGTCTGCGGAACGCGAAACTGCTCTGCAAGTCTTTTGACAACGATTTGGAAAAGATCAAGGCGGCAGAAACGGAAGAATTGGCAGCTATCGAAGGCTTTGGGGAAATCATTGCCCATAGTATCCATCAGTATTTCCATGATGAACAGCATCTTGCTTTGCTGGCAGATGCTTTGCCATACATGCGTTTCCGTGTGGAAGAAGTGCAGGATACTTCTCAGTCACCCCTCAACGGCTTGACATTTGTAGTAACAGGTGATCTGGAGCAATTTGCAAATCGAAAGGAATTGGCTGCCTATATTGAAGCCAATGGCGGTAAAGTGACAGGCAGTGTAACAAAGAAAACCAATTTCCTCATCAACAATGATGTCCATTCCACATCCTCAAAAAATAAGAAAGCGCAGGAACTGGGGATTCCTATTTTGGATGAAAATGCTTTTGTGGAACGGTTTGGTAAAAAAGAAGAATAAATATACAAAGCGACTCATTTTTGACGATAAAAATGAGTCGCTTTTTTATAAAATGATACAAGATATTTGCTGCAAAACTACTTCGTCCATGATGCACGAAAGATGATGTTTTTTGAGGAATCTCTTTTCTGGAAATATAAAAAAATAGCATGTTTTCAACTTTTTTATCTGTATTTTTTCTGATATTTTGTTATAATAAAAATATAGAAAGGCGGGAGAGGTTACTATGAACTTAAACCAGCTGTATTATTTCAAGACTTTGGCAGAGTTAGAACATTATACAAAAGCTGCCGAGAAACTGAATATTTCACAGCCGACCCTAAGTCATTCCATCGCGGCGATGGAAAAGGAGTTGGGTGCCTTCCTTTTCGAAAAACAGGGACGAAATGTGGTACTGACAAAATACGGCAGAATTTACATGTTTTATGTGGAAAATGCTCTGACTCAGCTGGAACTGGGGAAAAACCAGATCGAGCGGTTGGTGGCGGAAGGCGGCGGTCATGTAGGTCTGGCCTATATGACATCCGTAGGAACCAATTTTGTGCCGGAAATTATTGCAGGCTTTCTGGATGATCCCCAGAACAAAAACATTTCTTTCTCTTGTTACGAAGGCAATACCAAAACATTACTTTACAACCTGAAGCGGGAAAAATATGATTTGATTTTCTGCTCCATGGTGGAAAATGAGAGTGATGTGGAATTTATTCCTGTTTATGAACAAGGTCTGGTGGTCATTGTGCCGGAAAATCATCCTCTGGCAGAAAAAGAAAAAGTGACCATTCAGGATATTTGTCCATATCCCCTCATCTGCTATACAAAAGAAAGTGGGATGCGCCGTATCATTGATGATTTGTTTGTCAAAGCGCAGATCATGCCAAACATCCTTTGTCAGTTCGAAGATGTCAACTCTATGGCAGGGCTGGTGGCGGCTAATCAGGGCATCGCGATCATCACAGATAATCCATCCATACAGAATTATAAAGTTACAAAACTGGAATTTGACACGCCTTATTCCAAACGAATGGTATATATGGCTTATGTGCTCAATCGGTATCTGCCTCCGGCAGTGGAAAAGTTCAAAGAGTACATCATTCAGCGTACAAAAGAAAAGTAAATATGAAGAAACGGCTGAGGTAAATTGCCTCAGCCGTTTTTATATTATTGATGACAAGCTTTCAGAAAAATAAAGTTCATATGTTTTCCAGCACCATGTTCCATGGCTGGTCTGTCGCCTATGGCATATGGATTGTCTGTTGCCAGCCAGTCAGCCCAGGCATCGTCAGCACAGGGAAGTTCTGTGATGGATAGCAGATGGGTATGTTCTTCCTGTTCAAACAGTGTTTTCCACCACTGGATGGGCTGGAATGTTGTCAGATCTTCTTCCGTCCAGCTTAGCAAAAGTTCTGGTGGTGTAGGTGAAGGCAGAGGAGCCTTCCAGCCGGGGAAGATCAGTGCGGCAAAACCATCTGGTTTTAGCAAAGGCAGGATTTTTTCAGCGAAAAAACCTGCTTCTGCCCCAAAATAATGATAGGCATCCACGCTGATAATGGCGTCAAAAAATCCTTCCGCAAAAGGCAGTGCGTTGGCATCAGCATAGATAGGAAAAATCTGCTGATCCATTCCAAGGCTGCGGAAAAATTCATGATTTTCCGTAGGAGAAATCCAAAGATCGGCAGCGAAAACAGTCACATCATATTCCTTAGCCAAATAAAGAGAGGACAACCCTTTGCCGCAGCCAAGGTCTAAAACGCGCATGCCTTTTTTCAGTGGCAGATCGGCTCCTTCCAAAAGACGAATGACATTGGGACCCATGAGGTATGTGCCATTACAATAAGGTGTGTAATCAAATTTTTTTTCTTTTTTCATCGTAAAACATCCTTTTCTTTAATTTCGTTTGTTTTTTTAGAAATGGAAAAGGGAATCTTTGTAATCTGTTGAAAAAGTTCATGAAAGACATCTTGTCTGCAAATTTCAGAACTGTGAATCACAGGCAGGAAAATAAAACTGCCTTTTCGTAAATCACAAAGATTCTTACATAACAATGGTCAAATAGACATCTCCTTTTTATTTTTTTTATTAAAAAAGAATGGTATTCTTTTTTGTTGAATTTATAAATTTATATTTGCCATTTTCACAGCTCGCAATACAGCCTGTTCTGTGACTTTTGCAGCCAAAATCCCCACAACATCAACGGGAGCGGTGGGCAGTTCCAGTTCTTCTGTGGACATACAGAACAGGGTATCTCCATCCAGGGTGGTATGAATGGGTCGGATGCACCGCGCCAGACCATCATGCGCCATACCGGCAACTTTTGCAGCCTGGGCTTTTGTCAGTTTCACATTGGTGGCGATGATGCCAATGGTGGTGTTTTTGCCGCCAAAGGAAAGGGAAGATGCGGCTTTGATGACGCCTTCTTCCGTATTGGCGAAGGTACCATCAGGATTTTTGGTGCCGGCAATGATCTTGCCGTTTTCCCAGACATCCCCAAAAGCGTTCACTGCAATGAGAGCGGCAACGGTGATGCCGTTTTCTGTGGTTTCAGCCCAAGAACCAATGCCGCTGTTGCAGCAGTGTTCCACGCCATTCAGTTTCCCTACCGTTGCGCCGCAGCCTGCACCGTAATCCCCTTCCATGAGGATTTCATCGGAAGCAGCTTCACAGGCAGCTCTGCCCATGGCTTTGTCAGGACGCACAAAAGCATCCCCATAACCCAGATCAAAAAGAACGGCAGAGGGAACGATGGGAACTTTTGTGACACCTACATCAAAGCCGATGCCTTTTTCTTCCAGATAATCCATAACGCCGCTGGCAGCTTCCAGACCAAAAGCGGAACCGCCGGACAGAACAACAGCCTGAACTTTTTCCATGGCATTGATGGGGTTCAGCAGGTCTGTTTCTCTGGTGCCGGGAGCGGCACCGCGGACATCTACGCCGCAGACAGCGCCTTTTTCCGCAATGACAACCGTGACCCCTGTTTTGGCTTCTGTATTTTGTGCCTGACCGACTTTCAGGCCTTTGATATCTAAAATATTATGTTTCATATTTGCCTCCTGAAGGTACGTTTTCTTTTATATTAACTGTATTGAAATGCCTTGTAAATATGGAAAAGCACCAAAGAATCTTGACCGCCATAGAATGAAATTATCTTGGTATGTGCGGGAGGAGAAACAATGGGATATTATCGGGTGACGGGCGGCGGAACCATTGGTGGGGAATACACAGTCAGAGGCAGTAAAAACGCGGTGCTGCCCATACTTGCGGCAACCATACTTGCGGCGGATGAAGTGGTGCTGGAAAATGTGCCCCATATAACGGATGTGTTTGTTTCTCTGGAGATTTTGGAGGAACTGGGCTGCAAGACGAAATTGGAGGACAGGACACTGACCATTGACAGCCGGAACATTGAAAACACGGAGATCAGCGAGGAAATGGTGGGGAAAATGCGTTCTTCCATACTGTATCTGGGGGCGCTGCTTGGACGGATGAAAAAAGCCTCTCTGGGACATCCCGGCGGATGTGTCATCGGACGGCGTCCCATTGACCTGCATCTGCGGGCATTTGAGAAAATGGGTGTACGGATTCGGGAGGAAAATGAAATTTTCCATTGTGAGGCACCTTTGCTTTTGGGGTATCATATTTATCTGGAATATCCCAGTGTGGGGGCTACGGAAAATATCCTGCTTCTTTCCGTGAAAGCCGAGGGTACAACGGTTATCCATAATGCGGCAAGAGAACCGGAAATCGTGGCTCTGGCTCGATTCCTCCGGGCATGCGGTGCGGAAATCTACGGAGAAGGAACACCTACCATCATGGTGGAAGGGGTGCGGAAACTCCATGGAGCGGTGTTCGAGGTGCCTTTTGACCGCATCGAAGCGGGGACATTTCTTTGTGCTGCTGCCATGACGGGTGGAAAGCTGTATCTGCATGGAGCGGAAAAACAATACATGGAACAGACGCTGGAAGTGCTGGAAAAGGCTGGCTGTGGACTGCGGTATGAGGAAGATGCCGTCTATTTGCAGGCACCAACCCGACTTTTGTCGGATTTTACACTGGCAACGGGACCATATCCCGCATTCCCTACGGATATGCAGCCAATGGTCATGAGTCTATTGACATTGGCAAAAGGAACCTGTATGATGAGTGAAACAGTGTTTGAAGCACGGTTTCGTCATGTGGCGGAATTATGCCGCATGGGAGCGAATATACAGGTGCACGGTCGAAATGCGGCAGTTTTTGGCGTGGAAAAACTCCATGGCGCAAAGGTCAAAGCAACGGATTTGCGCAGCGGCGCGGCGCTTTTGCTGGCGGCTTTGGCAGCGGAAGGAGAAACCATCGTCGAAGGCAGTGCCTTTGTGGAACGGGGTTATGAAAAACTGGAGGATGCGCTGACATTTCTGGGCGGACGGGTGCAGCTGGTATCATAAAAGGTGATTACATGAGAAAAAAAAGAAAAAAACAGATCGAAGACATTGATTTGATGGAGGAACTGGAATATTACCAGCCACATAAAAAACGGCTGGAAATTCCGCAGAAATATGTCATCGCGGCGGTGTTAATACTGCTGGCAGGGGCAGCGTTTCTGTTTTCTCCTTTTTTTGCTGTCAAAAATATCCGGGTGGAAAATTCTGAGCGGTTTGCGACGTCAGATCTTTGTGAGAGAATTGGGCTGAATCAGGGGGATAACGCCATATTCTTTAACCGCTCCAAAGCGGAAGATATTTTGCGGCAGGACCCTTATATCAAAGATGCCAGACTGGTTTGGGAATTTCCTGATACTATGGTCATTTCTCTGACAGAACGAAAGGTAAGAGCCTATGTGCCTTATATGGGTTCTTATCTGTACATAGATGAAGAAGGGCGGGTGCTGGATGTCCAGAATGTTTATACGGAAGGTCTGCCACTGGTCAAAGGGCTTGTATTTTCCGGTTTCCAGATAGGAGAAGTTCTGCAGGTAGAAAATCAGGAATCTTTGCAGGTGATGCTTCAGATTTCCCAGATGATACAGAAATACAACCTGACAGAGTTTGCGGTGGAAGTGGATGTATCTAACACATCGGATATTTATGCAACGGTCAATCAAGTACAGGTACACTTGGGCACCATGGATAATATGGATCAGAAAATACGTACTATGGCGGCAGTTGTGGTGACCATTCCCAAAGAGGACAGGGGCACTTTGGATCTGAGTGACTTATCAAAGCCCATTGTGTTCCAGTATTTGTTGTAAGAAGGTGACGGATAGATGAAACCAAGGGAGATCATACCCAGCATCACAGTGCTGTGCGCAATTTTGGGCGTGTTGATGGGGATACAGTATAATACTGTGCAGTCTCAGGCTGCATCGGCGGCAGGAACAGATAACGTGCGTTTGACAGAACTTTCCGCGGAACTGCGAAAGGAGCGGGAAGAAAGAGAAGCTCTGGAAAAACAGCTGGACAAGCAGGCGGAACTGCTGGCAACCTATGAAGCTGGAGAGACAGATGATGCCGCATTGAAATCGCTGCAGAAAGAAAATGAAAAGCTGCGGGCTTTTGCAGGTTTGTCAGAACAGACGGGACCTGGCATCATTGTGACCATGGATGACAGCAAAAAGGATATGGGCGGTGATAAGAATGCCTATCTTGTTCATGCGGAAGATGTGCTGAAAGTGGTCAATGAACTTTTTGTGGCAGGAGCGGAAGCTGTTTCTGTCAATGGACAGCGGATTGTAGCCCAGAGCGGCATCACCTGTGCCGGCAGTATCATCACCGTAAACGGTGTACGTGTAGCAGCACCTTTTGAGATCAAAGCCATTGGAGATGCCAGTGTGCTGCAGGCGGCTTTGCGTTTCCCCGGCGGTGTTGTGGATACCCTTTCTCCTTGGGGCATTGTCATTGACATACGGGAGGAAGCTTCTGTAACGGTTCCCGCCTATACCCAATCTGCTTTGTGGAAAACAACAGAGGAAGGAGAAGATGCGGCATGAAAATCATCGTTCCTGTCATTGGATTATGCGCGGGGATTCTTTTGGGGATCAAAAGCGGCATCGTGCTGCCATACACTATGATGGCTTATGGCGGCGTTGGGATTCTGGCGTGTCTGGACACGGTACTTGGCGGCGTACGGGCGGATATGGAGCATCAGTTTCAGATGCGGATATTCGTTAGCGGCTTTTTTCTCAACGGAATCGTTGCCATTGGTCTGGTCTGGCTGGGGAAACAGCTGAATATGGATTTGTCCATTGCGGCGATTGTTGTCTTTGGATCACGGATTTTTTATAATTTTAGCAAAATTAGAAGATTTTTATTGAATAAACGGCAAAAAGAGGCTATGATAGGAGAGGAGTAAAAAAAGACAGAAAAGAAAGTTAAAAATATCGAAAAAAATTATGAATTATTCTGTTTTTGTATGGTAATTCGTCTTTTTTTCATGTATAATTAAAGGTATGATTATGGAATTGGTAGGAGGGGATTTTTTTGCTCGAATTTGACATCCCAATGAGCAATATGGCACAAATAAAAGTAATCGGTGTAGGCGGCGGTGGCAACAACGCTGTTGACCGTATGATTGAAGATGGATTGGACGGCGTGGAATTCATTTCCATTAACACAGATGGACAGGCTTTGGCGAAATCCAAATCCAGCACAAAAATTCAGATTGGTGAAAAACTGACCAAAGGTCTTGGCGCCGGCGGTAACCCTGAAATCGGTGAAAAATCCGTAGATGAAACACAGGATGAAATCGCGCAGGCTCTGCGTGGTTCCGATATGGTATTTATCACAGCAGGTATGGGCGGTGGCACAGGTACCGGCGCGGCACCCAGAATCGCGGCAATCTCCAAAGAACTGGGTATCCTGACTGTAGGTGTTGTTACAAAACCCTTTAACTTCGAAGGCAAAAAGAGAATGAGCAATGCGGAAAAAGGTATCGCGGAACTGAAAAAGAACGTGGATACACTGGTTATCATTCCCAACCAGAGACTGCTGAGCATCATCGACAAAAAGACAACACTGACAGAAGCATTCCGCAAAGCTGACGAAATCCTCAGACAGGGCGTACAGGGTATTGCAGACCTGATCTCCAAACCCGGCGTTATCAATCTGGACTTTGCAGACGTTCGCACCGTTATGGCAGACAAAGGCGTTGCCCACATGGGTATCGGTCGTGCTGCTGGTGAAAACAAAGCGGAAATCGCAGCGAAAATGGCTATCCAGAGCCCTCTGCTGGAAACAACCATCGAAGGCGCAAAGAGCGTCCTGATCAACTTCAGCGGCGACATGAATCTGGGTCTGATGGAAACAGAAGAAGCTGCGGACCTGATCAGAGAATCTATCGATCCCGAAGCAGAAATCATCTTCGGTACAACCATCAACGAAGACCTGCAGGATGAAGTTGTTGTTACAGTTATCGCAACAGGTCTGGAAGATGATATTCCCGCTCCCGAACCCAGAAGAGTGGCGCAGCCTGTGGAAAAAGCGCCTGAAGCGGCAGAAGAAGCTGTGGAAGAAAGCGCTGAGGAAACAGCAGAACAGCGTCCCGCAAGAAGATTCGCGGATCTGGATGATTTCGAATCTGAGATCAAGATTCCTGATTTCCTGACAAGAAAGAAATTCTGATCTTCATACATAAGGAAAAACAAAAACGGATGAATCCCCAAAAGGATTGATCCGTTTTTTTGTTGTGTAAAGTGGATATTTGATAAAAAGCCAACTTCCCAATTAGCAAGAATTACTTGGTTTCTGGTGCTATGTTGGTATAACTGCTATAGTTCTCCACTCTTGTTTTGTATGACATACTGAAAAATCATATCCTGTTATATTTTGTAATAATTTTCATGTAGAATGGTTATATGGAGTTTTTGGGGAAAGTTTATGAAAGGAGAAACAGGAGGGAAAAAGTATGACAGAAACATTTTGTGGAAAAGATTGTGATTTATGTCAGGAGAAACAATCAGAAACATGCAGAGGCTGCAAAGAAGGACCGGGCAGGCGTTTTGGCGGGAACTGTCCCATTGCGGATTGCTGTCGGGAAAAATACCACGCAAACTGTGATACCTGTCAGGAAGCTATGAGCTGTACAAAACGACAGCAGAAAGATCAGATGCCGCAGATACGCATTGCGGAAGCGGAGGCAAAAGAAGAAAAAGAGGTTGAGA
The DNA here is from genome assembly GCA_022786605.1 of Clostridia bacterium. Lineage (GTDB taxonomy): Bacteria > Bacillota > Clostridia > Lachnospirales > Anaerotignaceae > Anaerotignum. The sequence continues at coordinate 68,003 of JALFWW010000017.1, forward strand.
AACGAGAAAAAGCAAAAGTACTGGGAAAATGGCTGTGGATTCTGTTCTGGCTTCTCATTCCCAATATCATTGCGGGCATTATGTCTAACGAAAGCTTGAAGCCTATCAGTCCAACGATGTACTATATTGGTACTGTTTTGGGGATAGTCGTAGAGATTATTTATTGTATCGTACTGTTCATGCTGCGGCATGTAGAAAAAAAATATGGATATGCTGTGATCTGTACCATTGCTGGTGTGGTGTTGTCTGTTGTGGGCTTGCTCTTGGTAGACGGGGCATTGTATTTCGCGGTACTGTTTATGTTTGCGACATTGGCAGTGAGCCTAGCAGGCAGCTACTTCCTGTACTACGGTCATGCAGCTGTATTGGAGGATTTTGATGTGGAATTTTCCGAGAAATGGAAAAAACTGTGGAAATGGCAGATTATCTGCCTCTGTGGTGCAGTAGCTGGTGTGTGCCTGCTGTTCCTGTGGATTGTTGGGGTTTTACTGGTGCTGGCAAGTGCCATTGGCATTGTGGTAATCAGTATTGTACAGCTGGTTTATTTGTATCGCATGGCAGTGCTGTTTAGGGAATATACATAATTTGAAAATAAAAAAGGATACGCTGTAATAGCGTATCCTTTTTACTTTTATCGGATCATACTATCGATCATGGCACTGATCTTGTCCCGACTGATTTTTTCCAAAATGGCTTTTTTTACAAATTCGTCTTTGCTGTAGCCGAACTGTGCCAGATATTCATTCAGCTGTGCCATGGTGTCTGAATCTATGGTGACGGACAGGCGTTTGCCTGTGGATTTCGGTTTTGTGCTGCTTTTTTTCGCAGTGGTTTTTGCATTTTTTTCTGCCATAGGGGTTCTCTCCTTCCTCTGTATTCAGTATATCAAAAAAAGAAAAAAATAGCAGTATGTTTTTTCAAAGGTCGGGCAAAATAAGTGCGTACCAAACAAAAGGAGGCGCACACAATGGAAAAATGTAATGAATGTATCAGATGTACCGTAGACAACTGCAGACACCACCACAACACAAAAAACTACTGCACACTGGAAACCATTCAGGTGGGCACACATGAAGCAAACCCCACCATGGATCAGTGCACAGACTGTCTGTCCTACACAAAAAGATAAGACTGTCTGAATCAGGGAGAAACGGGCATTTCATAAAGTTCGGGGCTTCTTTATGGTGAAATAAAGAAAGCTGAAATCTTTTGTTGCAAAAGATTTCAGCTTTCTTCTTTTTACGGGATTTTTCTTTGGAAGGACGCTTTGAGATATCCGTTTTTCTATTGCGGTAAGGTTGTGCCACCGCTATAATGAAAATGGAGGTGTTTGCCATGAAATTATATTTGGTCCGCCATGGACAAACGGATATGAACAAGAGAAATATGTTTTATGGCTGGACAGATGCGGATATCAATGAAACAGGCATAGAGCAGGCAGAACAGCTGCGGCAGTATTTCCGGCAGATTCCTATTGACGCCATCTACAGCAGTGATTTGAAAAGGGCGGCTCATACGGCGGAAATCATTGCCGCAGGAAAAGATATGTCTGTGCGTTATGACAGAGCATTTCGAGAACTCTATTATGGCGATTGGGAAAATCAAACGACAGATTACATAGAAAAAAATTATAAAGAAGAACTGCGGGGGTGGGTCACAGACTGGAAAGACCTTGCTATGCCCAATGGGGAAAAGTTCTCGGATTTCTATCATAGGGTTTCTGCAGGTGTGGACAGACTGGTGGAAGAAAACCGAGGTAAAAACGTCCTTTTGGTTGCCCATAATGGTGCTCTCAGTGCATTGCTCTGTCATTTGACAGGGGCTGGCATGGATGGTTTCTGGCGGTTCGATTCCAAACAGGGGCATTACAGTTCTGTGCTGATTTCCAAAAAATGGACCACCATTGAAAGCATCAATCATCCTTTGTGTCTGAAGGAGGAGTGATATGAAAGTGAAATGTCATAACATGGAAAAGAAGGAGGCTGTTTTTTCCAAAGAGCATCTCTGCGGCGGAAAAATCATAGAATCCTTTATCCCCACCTGTGAGGAAGATGGATTTACCCTTTTACACCGGAAACGTGGGATACGGTTGATTTTTGCGGGATTGGAGCCGAAGCTGAACTGGTTTCCTGTGCCTTGCCTTTGGGTATTTGCCACTGATGAAAAGGGTGGTGCTTTTGCTCACGGAGAAGGAAATCTGGAAAACAGCCCGATCTACTATGTATCAGCAGAAAACAAGTGCTGGTATCTGGCGAAAAATTTTCGTGAATTTGTCCGGCTAGTGATATTTGCACCGGAATGGATGGAAAAGGTGACAGGAAAGAAATGTGATTTTTCGGAGGAAACAAAAGAAGAAAGAGCAAAAATGGGCATGGTTTTCGGTCTGGAACCTCCGAAAACGAATTTGCAGGCAGAGGTAAAAGAAGTGGAAGCAATCCGTATTTTTGCCAGTCAGGCAGAAGCGGAGGAAGAATATGAACTTTTATAAGGAGGCGAAGTTATGAAAAAGTATGGAGTATTGGCGGCATTGGTCATGGCTTTTGCTTTGACAGGCTGCGGCGGAGAAAAACAGACGGAAGTGGCCGCCCAGGAAGCCATGGCTGATACTATGATCAACTCTGGACGGGAAACCAGCGACGGTGGGTTTGAGAGAACATATCCTTTAGATAACACACAAGGGGAAGCCCTGCATTTTTATGTGACAAACGAGCGGGAACCAAGCGATGTGTATACCGAACTGGTGGTGACCATTTCCTGTGGGAAGAAGGAAGTGGCAAGAGAAGTGATTCTGCCGGGAGAATCCACAGTGGTGACAACCATGCTGACAGAAAAGGAAAAAGAATATACCTGTAAGGCGGAGCCGGGGAAAAATGGCGGAGATATGGCTTTGTGCTATGCCATCGTCCAAGGGGAAGCTGAAACAGAAGAACCAGCAGCGTTTTTGGACGAAATAGTTGGGGAACCAGAATAAAAAATCGGGAAAAATCGTTGATTTTTCAGGCAGTCTGACGGTTTTGAAAAAAATACGCTCTGTAAAGGAAAAATACTTGACAGCCGCTCCCTTTTCGGATACAATAACACAGGTGGTTGTAAAGTGATTTTACTTTACAGGAGGAAAAGACCATGGATGAAATCTTACATCTGACACTGCTCTACGATTTCTACGGCGAGCTTTTGACAGAGAAACAAAAACAGGTATTCGATCTGCACTATCAGGACGATCTTTCCCTTTCGGAAATCGGAGAGGAATTGTCCATCAGCCGTCAGGCGGTGCGGGATCAGCTGAAGCGGACAGAAAAAATCCTTATGGATTATGAACAGAAGCTGGGGCTGGTAGCCAGATTTCAGGCACAGAAAAAATCTGTCAGGGAAATGCTGGATATTTTACAGGAAATGGAAACCGAGGGTCTTTCAGAAAAAAGAATCCGCCAACTGGAAAAAATGAAACAGATTGCCGAAGCAATATTATCCTGAGAGGAGGGCGGTCTATGGCATTTGAAAACCTTTCCAATAAGCTGCAGGATGTGTTCAAGCAGCTGCGGGGCAAAGGCAAGCTGACAGAAGCAGATGTAAAAACCGCCATGCGGGAAGTAAAGATTGCGCTTCTGGAGGCAGACGTAAACTTTAAAATCGTTAAAAACTTCATCAAGACTGTCACCGAACGGGCTGTTGGCACAGAGGTGCTGGAAGGTCTGAATCCGGGACAGCAGGTGATTAAGATTGTAAATGAGGAGCTTATCGCTCTCATGGGCACTACACAAAGTCAGCTGACTTTTGCAAAACGTCCTCCCACCGTTTACATGATGGTAGGTCTGCAGGGTGCCGGTAAAACCACCAGCAGCGGGAAGCTGGCGGGACAGCTGAGAAAGCAGGGCAGAAATCCTCTGCTGGTAGCCTGTGACGTGTATCGTCCGGCGGCTATCAAACAGTTGCAGGTAGTTGGGAAAAACTACAACATTCCCGTATTTGAAATGGGGGACAAATTGAGTCCCGTGGAAATTTCTCAAAAAGCGTTGGAATACGCAGCGGAAAACCGCAATGATGTCATCCTCATCGATACGGCAGGTCGACTGCATATCAATGAAGAACTGATGCAGGAATTGCAGGACATCAAGGAAGTGGTAAAACCTCAGGAAATCCTTCTGGTGGTTGACGCCATGACCGGTCAGGATGCGGTAACTGTAGCAGAAAGCTTTGACAGCCAGCTGGGCATTGATGGTATCATCATGACGAAGCTGGACGGCGACGCCAGAGGCGGTGCGGCACTTTCTGTCAGAAGCGTAACCAACAAGCCCATCAAGTATATCGGTATGGGGGAAAAAATGGAGGACTTGGAGCCCTTCTATCCCGACCGTATGGCTTCCAGAATCCTGGGCATGGGCGATGTGCTGACACTCATTGATAAGGTGCAGCAGAACATCGACGAGCAGGAAGCCAAGGAAATGCAGAAAAAAATGCTTTCCAATGAATTCACACTGGAGGATTTCCTTTCTCAGATGCAGCAGATCAAGAAAATGGGTCCGCTGAAAGATCTGATGGGCATGATTCCGGGTATGAATAAATTTAATCTGGACGAAGCCTTAAACGGCGTTGACCCGTCCAAAGAAATGGCGAAAACAGAAGCCATCATCCAGTCCATGACAAGAGAGGAACGGCTGAACCCTTCCATCCTCAATGGACCACGGAAAAAGCGTATCGCCAACGGCTCCGGCAGAAGCATCGCCGAAGTCAATCGTCTGCTGAAACAGTTTGAAGAAATGAAGAAAATGATGAAGCAGATGAACAACATGCAAAAAGGCAAAAAGGGCAAGCTTCCTTTTTTCCGATAAACTTTTTATGAACACTTGCAGGAGGTGAAATGAAATGGCAGTAAGAATCAGACTGAAAAGACTGGGTGCAAAGAAAGCTCCTTTCTATAGAATCGTTGTAGCAGATTCCAGAACATCCAGAAACGGTAAATCCATCGATGAAATTGGTTACTACGATCCTACAAAGGAACCCGTTGTTCTGAAAGTTGACGCAGAAGCAGCGAACAAATGGCTGGCAACAGGCGCACAGCCTTCCGAAACAGCAAAAGCTCTGCTGAAAAAAGCTGGCGTTATCGGCGAATAATTCGTAACGGGGGCCAATGCAATGAAAGAATTACTGGAAGTAATCGCAAAAAATCTGGTGGAACATCCCGAACAGGTGCAGGTTTCTGAAAAAGAAGGCGAACGCGCTTGGATTTTGGAACTGAAAGTTGCTCCTGAAGATATGGGTAAGGTCATCGGCAAACAGGGCAGAATTGCAAAAGCAATCCGTACTGTGGTAAAAGCGGCGGCCATCCACGAGGATAAAAAGATTATCGTAGAAATCGTACAGTAAGGGAAACCGCTGTATACGGCAGGGTGCAGGCGCATCCTGCTGATTTTGTTTATACGGAAAAAATGAGGTGCAAAAACCATGGAACAATATTTTGAAATCGGAAAAATTACAGGGACCCACGGCATCCGGGGAACCATGCGGGTATTTCCCACCACAGAGGACCCTTCCCGTTTTGAACGGCTGAAAGAAATCATTGTGGAAATCCGGGGTAAACAGGAGACCTTCCATATCCAGAAGGTGGCATTCCATAAACAGTTTGTGCTGCTGACTGTAAAAGAAATCACTGACATTAACGTGGCGGAACTGTATAAAAACGGTCGGATTCTCATTCCCGATGCCATGGCAATTCCTTTGGGCGAAGATGAATACTACAACCGTGACCTCTATGGTCTGAAAGTGGTAACAGAAGAAGGGGAAGAACTGGGTGAGATTACAGAAATTTTCCCTACTGGCTCCAATGACGTGTATGTGGTGAAAAAAGACGGCAAAGGCAAAGAACTGCTGCTGCCTGCCATCAAAGACTGCATCAAAAATGTGGATTTGGAAAACGGCGTTATGACCGTAAAACTGCTGGAAGGACTGAGATAAATGAAACAGTTTTTTGTACTGACACTGTTTCCTGAAATGATTCAGCAGACCCTTTCCCACAGCATTATGGGGCGTGCCCAGAAAGAAGGGCATATCTCTGTGGAAGCCATCAACATTCGGGATTATACACTGAACAAACAGAAACATGTGGACGATTATCCCTATGGCGGCGGCGCTGGTATGGTTATGCAGGCACAGCCCATTTATGACGCTTATCAGAGTATCGCCGAAAAGGCAAAGGGCGCAAGGGTGGTATATATGACGCCCCAAGGCAGACCTTTTACCCAGCGTATTGCGGAAGAACTGTCCAAGGAAGAAAATCTGGTGTTCCTCTGCGGACATTATGAAGGTATTGACGAAAGAATCATTGAAGAAATTGTCACAGACGAAATTTCTCTGGGGGATTTCGTGCTGACAGGGGGAGAACTGGCAGCAATCACCATCATTGATGCCGTATCCCGTCTGGTGCCCGGTGTGTTGGGAAAAGAGGATTCTTTCGCTGATGAAAGCTTTTCCGATGGACTGCTGGAATATCCCCAGTATACCCGTCCTCCTGTATTTCATGGGAAGGAAGTACCGGAAATCCTCTTGAGCGGACATCATGCCAATATTGCCAAATGGCGAAGGGAACAGTCCCTCATTCGTACGGTGCAGAAACGCCCCGATCTGCTGGAAACAGCGGAACTGACGGCAAAGGAACGGCAGTTTGTGGAAAGACTGCGGGAAGAAGCGCAGGAAACAGAATAAAGTGATTTGCAAAGCATTGGGTTTTTCTTTGGATGAAGAATTCCCAGTGCTTTTTTGTTGCGGAAAAACGTTGGACAAGGTGGCGAAAAGATTACTTTGTATGCGCTTTTCAGGTATGATGAAATTAAGAGAAACAGGAAGTTTGATTTTGCGGAAGGGGGATGTTTATGAACTGGTGGAATTTATCTGTATTTTGTATCATTCCCATTGCATCTGTGGTATTCTTTTTCTTTTGGAAAAGAAAATATCTTTGGATGGCGCCTTTGGTTTCCGTAGTCATATCTGTTGCAATCAGCCTTTTTGCAATGCCGTCTATCCTCAGTGACACGGAACATCGTAATATGTTTTTTGGCATTAGTGTCATGATTCATATCCTAATAGCCGTTGTATGGACTGCTCTTGCTTATGTGGTGGCACATTTTTTGGATAAAAAATAGAAATGATGAATTTCTTTGAAATGAAAAAGCATCTATACCAAAGCAACTTCCACTTAAAAACATTGTTTTTCTGTTTTATTGATTTTTCAGTGGAATTGCGGCGGCTATCTTCAGAAGAAAACATACCTGATAAAATCCCAGTAAAAATAAGAAAGCTAAAATCCTGTGTATGAATAAGGATTTCAGCTTTCTTTGTTTTCTTATGAAGAAGCCCCTGATTTTGGATAGATGCTTTTATCTCTTTTTGCCTTTTTCTTTCTTGGCAATTTCAATGTGTACTCGTTTGTTTTTGATCTTACAGTTTTTCATACCGTACAGGACGTCTTTCACATATTCCTTGGGTACATCTACGAAGGTGTAGTCATCGAACAGGTCGATGGCACCTAGAGCTTTACCGGGAACGCCAGCTTCGTTAGCAATGGCGCCTACGATGTCTTTGGCACGGATTTTGTTTTTCTTACCAGCGCTGATGAACAGGCGTACCATTTTTTCTCCTTCGCCGCCGTACATTTCTGTACCGTTGAAGTTGATATCATCCATGATATCCATATCGTCCGTGCGCACATCTGCCAGATTGTGCTTCAGCAGCGCAGCGGCAATGTCCATAGCTGCATAGTCCTCTTCCATGAGGCGTTCCACCAGATTGATATATTTTACCAGATGACCTTCCTGAATGGTGTCTTTGATTTTTTCCAGGAAGATGTTTGTTTTCATTTCTTCCACATCACTGAGGGTAGGCAGTTTCTGCTGAATGATCTTTGTTTTGGTATAACGCATGATGTCACGCAGTTTGTAGATTTCCTTGCCTACGCAGAATGTGAAGGCTTTGCCGCTTCTGCCGGCACGACCGGTTCTGCCGATACGGTGCACATAGTATTCTTCGTCCTGAGGAACGTCGTAGTTGAATACGATGTCGATGTCGTCTACGTCGATACCTCTTGCCGCTACGTCTGTAGCAACGAGGATTTCGATGGTGCCGTTACGGAATTTCTGCATAACTTTGTCACGCTGTGCCTGTTTCAGGTCACCATGAAGACCTTCCGCAAAGTAGCCGCGACCTTGCAACAGCTCCACCAGATCATCTACACGTTTTTTGGTGTTGCAGAATACCATAGCCAGATTGGGCATGTATACGTCGATGATACGAGTCAGCGCTTCCAGTTTTGTTTTTTCTTTTACGTCAAAGTAATACTGTTCGATGTTGGGAACAGTCAGTTCTTTCCGAACGATTTTTACATATTCGGGATTTCTCTGGAAACGTCTGGTGATGTCCAGAATTTCAGGGGAAAGGGTGGCGGAGAACAACAGTGTCTGATGGTCCTCAGGGATTTTCACCAGAATGGTTTCAATGTCCTCCCGGAAGCCCATGTCCAGCATTTCGTCCGCTTCGTCCAGAATCATCATCTGTACGGTTTCCATTTTCAGTGTGCGGCGGCGCATGTGGTCCATAACACGGCCAGGTGTACCAATGACAACCTGAGCGCCTTTTTTCAGTGCTAAGATCTGACGGTCAATGGGTTGTCCGCCATAAATGGGCACAACACGGATGTTGTCTTTGTATTTCAGCAGTTTTCGGAATTCTTCGCTGACCTGGATTGCCAGTTCTCTGGTAGGGCAGAGAATCAGTGCCTGCAAACGGCGGTCATCGGGGTCGATGCGTTCCAGACAGGGAATGCCGAATGCGGCTGTTTTGCCCGTACCTGTTTGGGACTGACCGATGATGTCTTTGCCTGCTTTTACCAGAGGGATTGCCTGGGACTGGATGGGGGTTGCTTCTTCAAAACCCATGTCCAGTACAGCCTGGTAAATTTCTTTGGATAACTGCATGTCTTCAAATCTTAAATGTTCCATGTGATTTTCCTTTCTTTCTTTTTCTTTACAAAGCCGAAGAAAACCACAGAACCCGTTGAAAGATGTTTTCTTTCGACTCAAAACCTAATATTTCAGCGCTTTGGCAATGATAAAACTTCCCGATTAAAGCGCATGGCGGAAAAAACCGCAGACAATAACTATACCAGTTTTGTATGCAAAAAGCAAGGCGAAATCAGGGGGACAAAGACGAATTGTGATAAAGTCATAAAAATAGAAAGGAAAGGGGAATATTTTTGCATGACAGACCAAAATTCTCCGTGGATTCCCCCTTGACTTTCTGTTACAGTGTGCTATAATGTGGTCATTATGAATAGTCGAAAGGCTATGAAGGTGAAAAGTACGCAAATGCGCCGCCTCAGAGAGAAAACGTCATCGGCTGAAAGCGTTTTTGGTTTGGAGAGTTTGCGGAAGTTCCCACCGGAGCCGATTTCCTGAAGTGTCTATGGGCAAGCGTAGGGAAATCCGTTTCATGCACGTTACGCATTAGAGTGCCTGTGTTAGCAGGAATTTGGGTGGTACCACGGAAGTCTTCGTCCCTATTGGGATTGAAGGCTATTTTTTTTGCAGTGAAACCTATGAACATCAGATAGAAAAAAGGAGAGAAAAGGACAATGAAGGAAAAATTAAAAGCCATTCAGGAAAAAGCCATGGCAGCTTTCCAGGAAGCAAAAGAAATGAAAGACATTGATGAGCTGAAAGTAAAATACCTGGGCAAAAAAGGCGAACTGACAGCCATTTTGAAAGAAATGGGCAAACTCAGTGCAGAAGAACGCCCCATCATCGGTCAGATGGCAAACGATGTACGTCAGAATCTGGAAAAAATGCTGGATGAAGCAAAGAATCGTCTGGCAGCTGCGGAAATGGCACATCGTCTGGAAAAAGAAAAAATCGACGTTACCATGCCCGGCAGAGCAAGAGCAGAAGGTCACAGACATCCTATGAGCATCGTTACAGATGAAATCTGCAGCATCTTCATGGGTATGGGTTACGAAGTGGCAGAAGGTCCTGAAGTAGAAAAAGACTACTATAACTTTGAAGCACTGAACATCCCTAAAAACCATCCCGCAAGAGATGAACAGGATACTTTCTATATCGGCGGCGACATCCTGCTGCGTACCCAGACCTCTCCCATGCAGGTTCGTACCATGGAAAAAGGCAAACTGCCCATCCGTATGGTATGCCCCGGTGCTGTTTACCGTTCCGATGAAGTAGACGCTACCCATTCTCCTGTATTCCACCAGCTGGAAGGTCTGGTTGTAGACAAGAACATCACCATGGGTGACCTGAAAGGTGCGCTGGTTGTATTCGCGAAAGAATTGTTCGGGGAAGATACAAAAGTTCGTTTCCGTCCTCACCATTTCCCTTTCACAGAACCCAGTGCGGAAATGGACGTAACTTGCTTCGCATGTGGCGGTGAAGGCTGCCGTGTATGTAAAGGTGAAGGTTATATCGAACTGTTGGGCTGCGGTATGGTACATCCCAAAGTTCTGAAAATGAGCGGTATCGATCCTGACGAATACAGCGGTTTCGCATTTGGTATGGGTCTGGAACGTGTTGCTATGCAGCGTTATGGTATCACAGACCTGCGTCTGCTGTTCGAAAACGATATGAAATTCCTGAAACAGTTCTAATAGATTTTGAGTATTTGCATTTGAAAGGAGAATCAGTAACATGGATGTACCTATGTCATGGTTAAAAGAATATGCAGCGGTGACAGCACCGGTGAAAGAATATATGGAAGATATCACAATGAGCGGTTCCAAGGTAGAAGGCGTAACTTCTATGGCAGGGGAACTGAAAAATATTGTGACAGGTCATATCAGAGCCATTGAAAAACACCCCCACGCAGATAAACTGGTGATTTGCCAGATTGATGTGGGCACAGGCAAAGATTTGACTATCGTAACTGGCGCACCTAATGTAAATGTTGGTGACTATGTTCCCGTTGCGCTGGATGATTCCGTGATCGCAGGCGGCAAAGAAATTCACACAGGTGAACTGAGAGGCGTGACTTCCGAAGGTATGCTTTGCTCTATTGAAGAACTGGGCTTCGACAGACACGATTTCCCCGAAGCGCCTGAATATGGCATTTATATTTTCCCTGAACCTGTAGAACTGGGCAAAGATGTTGCGGATGTACTGGATCTGAAAGATGATGTGGTAGAATACGAAATCACATCCAACCGTCCTGACTGTTTCAGCATTCTGGGCATTGCCAGAGAAGCGGCTGCAACATACAGAATTCCTTTCTGCCCTCCTGAAATCACAGTAAAAGAAGAGGCGGAAGGCAGAACAGAAGACCTGATTTCTGTAGAAATCAAAAATCCTACACTGTGCCCTCGTTACGTAGCAAGAGCAATCAAAAATGTAAAAATTGGTCCTTCTCCTCGTTGGATGCGTAAAAGACTGCGTGCTGCAGGGGTTCGTCCTATCAACAATATCGTAGATATTACCAACTATGTTATGCTGGAAATGGGTCAGCCTATGCACGCTTTCGACGTTGACACCATCAAAGACAGACATATCATCGTAAGAAACGCAAATGAAGGTGAAAAGATTACAACATTGGACGGCGTAGAACGTCAGCTGGATCCTTCCATGCTGGTGATTTCTGACCCTGAAAAAGCAGTTGCGATCGCAGGTGTTATGGGTGGCGAAAACTCTATGATCAGCGAAAGCGCGGAAGCGGTACTGTTCGAATCCGCAAACTTCGATGGTCCCAATGTTCGTATCACAGCGAAAAAAGTTGGTCTGCGTACAGATGCTTCCAGCAAATTTGAAAAAGGTCTGGACCCCAATCTGGCACTGGACGCTGTCAACAGAGCTGCACAGCTGGTTGAAATGCTGGGCTGCGGTGAAGTGGTTCCCGGTATTGTAGACTGCTATCCTAATAAGAGAGAAACATGGGAACTGTCCTATTCTCCCGAATGGATCAATAAATTCTTGGGCACAGACATTTCTGAAGAAGAAATGCAGAAAATCTTTGAACGTATCGAACTGAAAGTAGACCCTGTAAACCATAAAGTAACAGTTCCTACATTCCGTCCTGACCTGGAAGCACAGGCTGATCTGGCAGAAGAAATCGCGCGTTTCTATGGCTATGACAAGATCGAACCTACACTGGCGTCCGGTACTCCTACAGTAGGTAAAAAGACTTATGCACAGAATATCACTACACTGGTAAAAGATACCATGATCGCGGAAGGTCTGTGTGAAGCAATGACATACAGCTTCGAAAGCCCTAAGGTATTTGATAAACTGCTGATCCCCGCAGACAGTAAACTGCGTCAGACAGTTACCATCTCTAACCCTCTGGGCGAAGACTTTAGCGTCATGCGTACTGTTTCCATCAATGGTATCCTGAATTCTCTGGCTACTAACTACAACAGAAGAAACGAAAGCGCAGGTATCTTCGAAGTAGCAAGAGTATACTTGCCCAAAGCTGTTCCTGTAACAGAACTGCCCGACGAAATCCCTACACTGACAGTTGGTATGTACGGCAAAATGGATTTCTATGACATCAAAGGTGTTGTGGAACACCTGATGGTTGTACTGGGTATCGGTGACAGAGCTGAATATACTGTGGAAACAGAATTGTCCTGGATGCATCCCGGCAGAACTGCTTCTGTAGTGATTGATGGTGTGAATGTTGGTTATCTGGGTGAACTGCATCCTACTGTTGCAAAGAACTACAACATCGGTACAAAAGTATATCTGGTAGTACTGAACATGGAAGAACTGATCAAAGCATCCAATATGGTAAATGTTTATAAACCTCTGCCCAAATTCCCTGCTATCACCAGAGATATCGCAATGCTGGTGAAAGAAGATGTAACAGTAAAACAGATTGCAGATGAAATTCGCAAAAACGGCGGTGAATATCTGGAAGAAGTGAAACTGTTCGACGTATATCAGGGTGAACAGATCGAAAAAGGTTATAAATCTGTAGCTTACTCCATTTCTTTCCGCAGCGCAGAACGTACATTGGCTGATGCTGACGTTGCAGACAGCATGCAGGCAATTCTGGATGGTCTGGCAAAAGAACTGGACGCTCAGCTGAGAGATAAATAAGAAAAAATAAAACGGAATAAAACAGGCGGTTTGAAAAGCAACTTCCCCTTAAGAAAACATCGATTTTCTGTTTCCTTGATTTCTTAAGGGGAATTGCGACGGCTGTCTTCATAAGAAAACATAACAAATGAAATCTTCAAAAAATAGGAAAGCCAAAATCCTTTGTAATCATAAGGGTTTTGGCTTTCTTTGTGTTCTTATGAAGCTGCCCCTAAAAGCCGCCTGTTTTTATGCTTATTTGCCTGTCATATTGCATAGGAAGAGTTTTCTTATTTTGGGGATGTTGCCAAAGGTTCTGGTAAAATTGCCGTAAATTCTAATTGTGAGGATATTTTGCTGAAAAAGGGAACTTTTGGAACGGTATTTTCATCTAAATAAGTGAATCGATCAGAATGGAGGGATGGTTTATGAAAAGAATCATAGTGTTTGGAATGGTACTTATGATGGTATTGACTGCATGCGGCAAAAGTAAGGAGGATATCACTTCTGATTTATCTCATGAGGAAACTGATGTTGCTGAAAGCCAGAAAGATGCAGATACAGAAGATGGAAAGTGGGCAAGAACGCCTATGGTGATGGTAGATGACAAACTTTATTTTGATACGGGAAAAGAAAATACCGGAAACAGGAGATGCGGAACACCGGATGGAGCAATTACCACGACAGTAGATGTGACAGAAATTCCAACAGAAAATAATCAGTCAAATTTTGGAACGGGCTTTGATTATCAATATGGAGCTGAAGATACCATAGAAATTTGTATGGATGGGAAATGGATGATATTTGAACATAGAACAGGGGATGGCAGTCAAGTCAGATTTGGTGAAGAAATGATTGACACTTCTGGTCTTTCGCAGGAAACGCTGGAATGGTTGGCATGGTACAATCAGTTGTCGGAAGCAGAGCAGTTGGCAGTCAGTGCCATTCCGGCGGAACTATGTCCAGAAAATGAATTGGTTGAAACGGAAGATGCACAGGAATGACGCGCTGAGAAAAGCAGAGAGCTGCTTTTCGTCGGTATGAACGATGGCGGCTGGGATTATTTCTGGGATAATCTTTTACAAGATTTTGAAAAACTGTTATTTTAGCCATAAAAAACACCATGGATTCTTTTGGGGAATCTATGGTGCTTTTTGTTTTCAATCAAATTATAGTTTTTCATACTGCTTGATATAACAAATCCCTACAGCTGTGGGACCGCAATGGGTACCGATGGTGATACCAACGGGCCAGGGAGTATCCATAACATAGAAGCCTTCCGCTTTCAGCTGAACAATCAAATCTTCAGCCACTGCCTGACGTTCTTTTTCGGCACGGATAACACAAAGTGTATAGGCATTTTTCTGGTCACCGATTTCTTTCAATGTCATATCAAAGATGGTTTTCAGTGCTTTTTTATGTCCGCGGACTTTGCTTTCTGGGAACAGTTCGCCTTCTTTCATGACGATGATGGGCTTGATGTTCAAAATGGCACCGGCAAAAGCCGCGGCTTTGCCCACACGTCCGCCATGCTGTAAGAAGTCCAGAGAATCTACAGTGAAGTTGATTTTTGTGGTCTGTTTCTGCACTTCCAGTGTTTCTAGCAGCTTGTCCAGATCATATCCGGCATCCCGCATGCGGCAGGCTTCGTATACCAGCATACCCTGTGTGCCGGTGACACTGATGGTGTCCACCATTTCAATGCGGCTGTCAGGATAGGTTTCCAGCAGAATCTGTTTCGCATTGTTTGCACTCTGGAAAGAACCGCTGAATTTTGATGTCAGGCACATGCAGACAATGTCTTTGCCTTCTTTCAGATAGGGTTCGAAGATATCAATATAATCCTGAATGGGAGGCAGTGAGGTTTTTGGGAAAACCTTTGCTTCTTTTACTTTGTCATAAAATTCTTCGGGTGTCAGATCAACCAGTTCTTTGTGATAGTTTACAGTGTCAAAAGAGGCATAGTAAGGCACGATGCCGATATTTAATTTTGGCAGCAGGTCTGCGGGAATATCGCAGGAGCTGTCTGATATAATCTGATATGGTCTCATAACAATCCTCCATACTTGTTTTCTTAGTGTTTCTCCATTGTAAGGCAAAGGCGCCTTGTTTGTCAACGACATAAGTCCTGAAAAAAGGGGAAATCTGTGGATTTTGTTTGATTTTTCGTATACAGAATGCTATACTGAAATAATGTGGCAGAAAGGAGGAAGAACATGGGAAAAACACTGGTCATTGCCGAAAAGCCTTCTGTGGCAAGGGATATCGCCAAAACCCTTGGGGTATCCGGCAAAAATGAAGGATATCTTACCGGGGAAAACTATGTGGTTTCCTGGGCAATTGGGCATCTGGTGACTTTGGCGGAACCGGAAGCCTATGACGTGAAGTATAAAAAGTGGAATTTTGAAACACTTCCCATTCTTCCTGATTCCATGAAACTGGAAGCCATTAAAAAAACACGCAGTCAGTTGAAGGTGCTGCATAAACTCATGCATAGCCGAGAGATTGACGAAATTATCTGCGCCACCGATAGTGGGCGGGAAGGAGAGTTGATATTTCGGTATATATATGAAATCACCCAATGCCGGAAACCTTTTCGGAGGCTATGGATTTCCAGTATGACGGAAACCGCCATTCGGGAGGGATTTGCTCATTTGCAGGACGGCAGTCATTATGATCTGCTGTATCATTCTGCCAGATGCCGCGCGGAAGCGGACTGGCTGGTGGGAATGAATGCTTCCCGCGCCTACACCATTCGATATGGAGCATTGCTCAGTATCGGCAGGGTACAGACACCAACACTGGCGCTGATTGTAGAAAAACAAAAAGAAATTGACGCCTTTGTGCCTCAGGATTATTTTGAGGTGCAGGCGGATTTTGAACAGTATACCGGTTTTTGGATCGACGAAAAAGAAAATACCCGTCTGGATCTGCGGGAAAAAGCGGAACAGATCGCGGAAAGAGTGAAGGGACAGCAAGGAATTGTTTCTCAAATCGTCAAAGAGGAAAAACGCCAATTGCCGCCGCTGCTGTATGATCTGACAGAGCTGCAGCGGGAATGTAACCGGAAATTTGGATTTTCCGCAAAAAAGACGCTGGATATTGCACAGTCTTTATATGAAAAGCGGAAAATGATCACCTATCCCCGTACGGACAGCCGCTATCTCAGCGATGATATGGTGGGAAAAATCAAACAGACCTTAGGTCGTCTGAAAGAGGTACCGGAATTTTCTCCTTATGCGGTGGAAGTTCTGGCAAAAGAAAAATTGCCCTTGTCAAAACGTATCATTGACAACAGTAAAGTGACAGATCACCATGCCATCATTCCTACAGATACCCGTTTACGGACGGACCATCTGACACCGGAGGAAAATAAGGTATTTTCTCTGGTAGCTGCCAGATTTCTGGCTGTATTTTATCCAGCCTATGTATATGAAGCCACAAAGGTTTATACCAAAGTAGGGCTGGACACCTTCTTGTCAAAGGGAAAGACTGTTTTGCAGGAAGGATGGCAGGCGGTGGAAAGGGCTTTGCTGCCGGAAGTTCGCAAAAATAAACCAGATAAAGAAGAAGAACAGCAGTTGCCAACTTTGGTGGAACAGCAGACTGTTTTTGTAAAAGGAGCCAAGGTGCTGGATAAGAAAACCAAGGCACCGCCGCCCTATACAGAAAGCACATTGTTATCCGCCATGGAAAACGCTGGGCGTTTTGTTGAGGATGAGGAACTGAAAGAACAGATGAAAGACAGCGGTTTGGGCACACCTGCTACAAGAGCTGCCATCATTGAACGGCTCCTTTCTGTGGGATATATCATGCGAAAAGGAAAAACATTGGTTTCTACGGAAAAAGGACAGAAGCTCATTGCCGTTGTGCCAGAAGAACTCCGCTCACCGCAGACCACAGGAAAATGGGAAAAAGGGCTTTCCTCCATCGCGAAAGGAAAGATGACAGAAGAACGCTTTCTGGAAAGCATTCGGCGGTATGTACGATTTTTGGTAGACGATGCGGCGCAGCATAAGAAAGATGTTGTTTTTGAAGCGGAACGCCCCAGAGGCAAAAAAAGCCGTGTGCAGGAACTGGGAAAATGTCCTCTTTGCGGCAAAGGCAAGATATTGGAAAACAGCCGTTCTTATTACTGCACCGAATGGAAAAACGGCTGTAAGTTTTCTTTGTGGAAAAACAGTACGGAGCCTTATGGTATTTTGCTGGATACACCCAAAGTGAAACGGTTGCTAAAGGGCGAAAAATTGGAACAGATTCCCGTTGTACTGCCCCAGACAGGAGAAAGGGGCACAGCAGATTTGATATTATCTCCCGACCATAGCGGGCGGGTGGAATTGATGAATGTAACAAGAAGTATAAAGGAGTAAATAAAAATGGAACAGATTTATGGTATGCTGGGGATTTCCCCGGAAGTAGAAGCCTTTGGTGAAAAGGTTTTGAAAGACTTGAAAGAACGCTTTGAGGCCATTGATGTAGTAGCGGAATATAATCAGGCAAAGGTACTGGCAGCCATGCAGAAACATCGTGTCAGCGCGGAATGTTTTGCTGGTTCCACTGGCTATGGCTATAACGATCAGGGTCGTGAAGTGCTGGAAGAAGTGTATGCTGCCGCATTCCATACAGAAGCAGCATTGGTTCGTCCCCAGATCACATGTGGTACCCATGCCCTGGCAATTGCCCTTTCCGCAAACCTGCTGCCCGGAGATGAACTGCTTTCTCCCGTTGGCAGACCCTACGACACTTTGGAAGAAGTGATCGGTCTGCGGGAATCTCCTTGTTCTCTGGCAGAATTTGGCGTTTCTTACAGAGAAGTAGACCTGCTGGAAGATGGCTCTTTTGACTATGAAAATATCCGCAAAGCCATCAACGAAAAAACAAAACTGGTAACCATCCAGCGCTCCAAAGGTTATAAAATGCGTCCAACACTTTCCATTGAACGAATCGGCGAATTGATTGCTTTTGTAAAAAGTGTAAAACCTGATGTCATCTGTATGGTAGACAATTGCTATGGTGAATTTGTGGAAACAAAAGAACCTTCTGATGTAGGCGCGGATATGGTCGTTGGTTCTTTGATCAAAAATGCCGGCGGCGGTCTGGCTCCCATCGGCGGATATATCTGCGGTAAAAAAGCATGTATTGATCGTTGCGCTTATCGTCTGACTGCTCCAGGGTTGGGTCAGGAAGTAGGCGCAAGTTTGGATGTTATGCGTTCCTTCTATCAGGGATTTTTCCTGGCGCCTACTGTTGCGGCTGGTGCGCTGAAAGGTGCCATCTTTGCGGCAAATATTTATGAAAAACTGGGATTTAAAGTAATTCCCAACAGCACAGAAAGCCGTCATGACATCATTCAGGCAGTGGAACTGGGTACACCGGAAAGACTCATTGCTTTCTGTGAAGGCATTCAGGCGGCTGCGCCTGTAGATAGCTATGTACGCCCTGAACCTTACGCAATGCCTGGTTATAACTGCGATGTTATCATGGCAGCAGGCGCTTTTGTACAGGGGTCTTCCATCGAACTGAGTGCCGATGGTCCTCTGCGTGCGCCTTACTCTGTATATTTCCAAGGTGGCTTGACTTGGTATCATGCAAAAGTGGGGATTTTGAAATCCCTCCAGCGAATGTATGAACAGGGTCTGGTTGAATTGAAAGAAGTGTAAAAAAGAAACAGCATCGGATTTAGAGGCATCTTCATAAGAAAACAAAGAAAGCCAAAATTCTTATCATTACAAAGGATTTTGGCTTTCTTATTTTTTATTAAGATTTTATTTGTTATGTTTTCTTAAGGGGAAGTTGTTTTTCCGATGCTGTTTTTGCATATTTTACAGAATATCAATATATTCCCCATTCAGTGCTTTATTCATGCTTCTGACAGCGCAGAATTTCCCACACATAGAACAGGAGTCCTCGTGTTCGGGTGCCCGGTCATTACGGATTTGTTTCGCTGTTTCTGGATCAATGGAGCATTCCCACTGTTTTTCCCAGTCGAAAGTTCTTCTGGCGTCACCCATGGCATCATCCAAATCTCTGGCATGAGGAACCTTTTTTGCAATATCCGCGGCATGGGCGGCAATGCGAGAGGCAATGATACCTTGTTTTACATCGTCTACATTTGGCAGTGCGAGATGTTCCGCGGGTGTTACATAGCACAGGAATGCTGCGCCGGAAGCGGCTGCGATTGCACCGCCGATGGCTGCGGTAATATGGTCATAGCCGGGAGCAATGTCTGTGACAATGGGACCAAGCACATAGAAAGGCGCGCCCATGCAGATGGTCTGCTGGATTTTCATGTTGGCAGCGATTTGGTCCATAGGCATATGCCCGGGACCTTCTACCATAACCTGAACATCTTTTTCCCAAGCCCGTTTGGTCAATTCACCCAGACGTACCAGTTCTTCAATCTGACATACATCGCTGCCATCTGCCAGACAGCCGGGGCGGCAGGCATCCCCAAGGGAGATGGTAACATCATATTCCCGACAGATTTCCAAAATTTCATCAAAGTATTCATAGAAGGGGTTTTCTTCGCCGGTCATGCTCATCCAAGCGAAAACAAGAGAACCGCCACGGGAAACGATATTCATTTTTCTTTTATGTTTTTTGATTTGTTCAATGGTTTTCCGTGTGATACCGCAGTGGAGGGTAACGAAGTCCACGCCATCTTCCGCATGGAGACGAATCACATCAATAAAATCTTTTGCGGTAAGAGTAGCCAGATCTCTCTGATAGTGGATCACACTGTCATACACAGGAACGGTACCGATCATGGCAGGGCATTCGCTGGTGAGTTTTCTGCGGAAGGGCTGTGTATTGCCATGGGAGGATAAATCCATAATGGCTTCAGCGCCCATGTTGACAGCTGCCATGACTTTCTGCATTTCAATATCGTAGTCTTTGCAATCTCTGGATACACCCAGATTGACATTGATTTTTGTCCGCAGCATGGAGCCAACGCCGTTGGGGTCAATGCATGTATGGAGTTTATTGGCACAGATAACAACCTGACCTTTTGCTACTAGCTCTCTGATTTCTTCTTCGGTGCGGTATTCCTTTGCGGCAACAGCCTTCATTTCCGGTGTGATGATGCCTTTTCTTGCGGCATCCATTTGTGTTGTATAGTTTCTCATATGATTTTCTTCCTTTCAGCAGATAATTGATTTTGTGATAAACGATTGTTTAAAAAATATAACTTGGTGGATGACCATAAAAATCATAGGTTTCTGCTGATTTGGGATGGCGGCTGTGCCGGCGGCATACTGTGTGTGCTGCGGAAAGTCTGTCCATAAAGGACAAATTCCGTGACAAATAGGTATGGGTTCCGGCGCCTCCATTGCAAAGAATTTTTGCAGTGGTCAATGCTGTGTTCATGTTTCATTTCTCCTTTCGTTACAGCGTTGTTTTGTATAGCGGTATAAGGTGGTGCCCCCAATATACCGCTTGAAGGTTTCGAGCATAGACCCGAAACGGACTTCCGTGATAAATATTGATTTTTTACAAATAAAAAAGGAAATACCTCATTCGGTATCTCCAAAAAGTATCTTGTCTTTCCTACGTTGGCATTATCCAAATCAGGTTCAAGGGTCGAAGGCAACACCTTCCTCTCAGCCTGTTTTCAAGCTCCCCTGTATACATATTCAGTTTCAATGAAAGTATAGAATGATTTGGTTTTTCTGTCAATGTGAATGTTCTCTAAATATTTTTTCCAAAAAATGTATATTTGTCTAAAGGAATTTGTTTTTCTATGTAGAACGCAGAAAAATTTAGAAATCATTTTTGCAGATAATGTTGTCTAAAAAAGTCGCTGTCATAAAAAGTTATGGTATAATACTTTTTGTATGGATAAAAATACAATGTGTTTGGCATGGGAAAATATTCTCTAAAGGAATCTTGACTCTACAACTATTATAGAGTTTATGATGGAATTGCTATACCAAAAGGGGGGTGACATCATGGACAGACCAGAACTGTTTTCCATTGGAACCATGGGGAAAATGTTTCATTTGAGTGTCAGTAGTCTGCGCCATTATGAAGTCATGGGACTTTTGACACCAGAATATATCGATCCCCAAAGCGGCTATCGTTATTGCAGCACAAAACAGTTTGAAGTGCTCAATACCATTCGTTATCTGCGGGCATTGGACATGCCGTTGCAGGAAATTGCGGATTTTATGGAAAATCGGGATGTGGAGCGCATGGAGGAAAAACTGCTCCAACAAAAGCAGGCAGTCATGGAAAAACAGAAACGGCTGAAACGGATTGAGCAAAAAATAGATAACCGTTTGTGCCAGATTGCGGATGCTAAAGAATCTGTATTTGATGTTGTGAAGTTGGTGCAGAAAAAATCCTGCCGCATTGTGTGGATAAAAGATTCCTTGAAGATTCAGGGGGCATTGGATATTGAAGCACCGCTTAAAAAACTGGAACAAAAGCAGGCGGAAGCACTGATTTTTCTGGGGAAAGTGGGAGTTGGCATTTCCAAAGAACATCTTTCCAACAGAAATTTTGCACAATATGACCGGATTTTTTTGATGTTGGATGAAGAAGATACATTCAGCGGTGAGACGGATGTGCTGCCGGAAACATTGTGTGTTTCCATGCGTTTTCGAGGCGGTCATACGGAAGCAGTGGAGCAGTATGAGAAGCTTATGGATTATGTAGAGGCGCATAAGCTGACAATCAGTGGATTTTCCAGAGAGATCACTATGATTGATTATGGACTGACCAACGATACGAAAAAGTTTGTGACGGAAATCAGTATTCCTGTCATTGAATATACAAAGGAGGAATGAAATATGTATTTTAAAGTAGAAAAGGAAATATTTGAAAAACTGCCAAATGCTTGCTTTGGCGTTGTGGTTGCGAAAGGAATTGACAATGCAAAAGATTATCCCCGAATCTACGACTGGCTGGAAGAAAGCATCCAAACAGCAGCCCAGCGTTTTGAAGGCAAAAAAGTAAAAGAAGAATCATCCATTCTGCCATATCGGGAAGCATTCCGTGCCCTTGGCATCAATCCCAATAAATATATGTGTTCTATCGAAGCATTATTTACCCGCATTGCCAAGGGAAAAGGTATGCCTCATATCAATCCTGTGGTGGATTTGGGCAACGCTGTTTCTCTGAAATATACACTGCCCATGGGTGCCCATGACCTGAAAGATGTAACCGATGGCATCTGCGTGCGGATGTCTCATACGGGAGACACTTTCCTGCCTTTTGGCGGCACGGAAGAAGAAATACTGGAGGAGGGGGAAGTGGTATACGCCGCAGGCAGCCAGATTCGTACCCGTCGCTGGACATGGCGCCAGAGCCAACATGGGGAAATTGAACCGGAAACTTCTTATGTATTTTTCCCCATTGATGGTTTTACAGACTACAACAAAGCAGAAGTTTTGGCAGCGAGGGATGAACTGGAACAGAAGCTGAAAGAAGTATTTGGTTGTGAAACATTGGTGGGATTTTTGGATGCGGAACATCCGGAAATGTCTTGGGAATAAATAGTAGGAAGTGCATGAAAAAAGCATCAGGTGATCCTGATGCTTTTTTATTATGACAAAGATATAAATGACGAAATATCGGGATTAAATAGATAAGAACCATGCCTCGTCAATGATATAATCATTGACTGGAGCAACCCCCAATTGTAATTCTTTCAATTTTTCTACTAGTTCGTCTCCGTCAATTAAATCAATTGGTGCTGCACCTGCTCTATTAGCTTCTTCGATAGCAGGTGCGGAAAATTTGCCAGTTGTAATAAATAGACCTTTATCTGCTCTTCCTTGCATTGCACCTCTAAAATCCCGAATTTCTCCTGCAGAAACAGATCCAGTATATCGTTTACACTGAAATAGCATATGAAAACTGATTATGCCATTAAGTTTGACAATTCCCATGCCGTCTATTCCACCATCTCCGGTCTTTCCTGTTACTTTAACTTGTGTGAAACCAGATTCTCTTAATAATCTTTGAGTTAGTCGTTCAAAAGCATCTGGTTTTAGATTTAATAAGATATTTTTTAATTTTTCACGCCATGATTGTATTTCATCAGGTGTGTCTACACCATCATTTTCTAAATCATTGTCTTCAAAATTGATGCTTTGGATATCTTTGGTCTTTAAAAAGGTCATTTCTCGAACTTTTTTCACAATTTCATCAGGGTTGATTTTTTGTAATTCTCGCCCATTTGTAGTTAAAGACCATACTCCACGAGAAGAGTTTTCTAAGATACCAACTTTTTTCATATATGTTCTTGTCCATGCTAAGCGATATTCAACTTCTGTTTTGCTACTATTACTATGCATTATTTCTTGAACTTCTGGAGTTAGTTTTAAAATTTCTATTGTTTTATCATCGATTTCTCTAATGGTACCAGATCCTCCTAATTCTTTCATTGCTTTAAATAATTCACACATCATATCGTTAAAAGCGGGTACTTCTAAAGAGCTTTTCATTTTTATTCACCTGTTATTATAATTATCAATGAACAATATTTTTTAGCTAGGCTTTCAATTGTTTATTTTGTTATGAGACAGCAAAACTACTGTTTCTACATGTACGGTATGGGGGAACATATCCACCACCTGCACTCTTTCGATGGTATAGCCTTTGGGGCAAAGATATGCCAAATCTCGTGCCAATGTGGCAGAATCGCAAGATACATAAACCACTTTTTTTGGAGAAATGGCAGCAATGGTATCCAGCAGGACGCTGTCACAGCCTTTTCGAGGAGGGTCAACCACGACCACATCGGCAGTGATGCCTTTTTCTTCATAAAGTCTAGGAATCACATCTTCTGCGGCACCAACGGCAAAATCTGCGTTGTTCATGCTGTTGAGAACAGCATTTCTCTTAGCGTCAGCAATGGCTTCTGGTACGATTTCCACACCGAAAACATGTTTTGCTTTCTGGGCAAAGAACAGGGAAATGGTGCCGATACCGCAGTACAAATCCAGCACCGTTTCGTTTCCTTCCAGTTCTGCAAAATCCAATGCTGTCTGGTAAAGTACCTGTGTCTGCAAAGGATTTACCTGATAGAAGGAAAGGGGAGAAATTTCAAACTGTACATCTCCGATGTAATCCCGAATGGTTTCTTTTCCCCAAAGGACATGAACTTCTGTTCCTAAAATTACATTGGTCTGGGCTGTGTTTACATTTAATACGATGGATGTCATGCCTTCGATTTCCCGCAGGCGTTCCACCAATACATCACTGTGAGGCAGTTTTCTGCCGTTTACCACCAGACAAACCATGATTTCGCCTGTGCGTCTGCCCATACGAGTCAGGATATGACGTACCAGACCGCGATGGATGGTTTCATCATAAAGGGGAATTTCGTATTCTGCCAGAAATGCCCGAACGATTTTTACAATCTGGTCATTGATTTTATTTTGCAGCATACATACAGGTGTGTCAATGATGCGGTGGCTGCGTTTGGCATAAAAGCCGATTTCCGGTTGACCAGTTTTACCACCCACAGGGAACTGGGCTTTGTTGCGGTAACGCCAGGGTTCTTCCATACCTTTGGCGTAGCCAACAGAAATATCGGAAAAACCGCCGATTCGTTCCAGATGGTCTTTGACTTTTTTGGTTTTGAAAGCAAGTTGTCCTTCATAAGAAAGATGCTGCAGCTGACAACCGCCGCATTTTGCTGCAACAGGACAGGCGGGGGGCACCCGATGGGGGGAAGGCTCCAGAATTTCCAACAATTTCCCATAACCGAAATGTTTTTTTGTTTTGACGATGAGGACTTTAATGGTTTCTTCCGGCAAAGCGCCTTCCACAAAGACGGTATAGCCGTCAATGCGTCCGATGCCCTCACCATTGGTGCCAATGTCCGTAATAGACATAGTATAGGTTTGATTTTTTTCAACAGGAAGTTTCATACTTCCCCTCCGTTTCTATGATATTGCCCATAGGGACATACGGTGCCGTTGCAGATGCAGTGACGGCAGGTGACAAAGCTGGCGTTAGGCGAGCCTTCGCCGTCCTCCAGCATTTTTCGCATGTCTGCCATGGTTTGTTTCACTTCTTTTCTGAGTTTTCTGGTATTTCGCACATAAAACATATAATCGCTGTATTTCAGCCATCCATAGGGAGGGCGTTTGCCGTAAATATCCTCCAAAAGTAGGAAGTAGGCGGCAAGCTGCAACAAATCTCCCGGATGGGGCAGAGGTTCGTCTTTGATGGAGCCGCTTTTCAGTTCCACGGGAACGATTTTCCCGCCCAATCTTTTTTTGAAAATATAGTCGGGTTTTCCTCGCAGGTCATATTTCGCAGAATAAAGCAGTTTTCCAAAACCCTCGCTTTTTTTGCCAGATTGTTTCTGGTCGGCGTAAATCAAAGTAAATCCTGGCATAGTGTCTTTTCTGGGCTTTTTTTGCAGATGTGGTCGGCGTGTCCGCCAAAGCAGAAGAAGAACCAAAAGAATTATCAAAAACAGAATGCCAAAGGATTGCCAGTTTGCGGTGATTTTTTCAAACATGGACATACTGCATCACCCAAAAGACAAGTATCAGCACCAGCAGGGCAAGAAGGGCGATTTTCCACAGAAGCCGCCGGAGACGATACTGACGATAAAGATTTTTGTGGAAGTTTTCCCCGCGGATAAAGTTGGCAGTGGTGGAATCTTCCAATCCCAATTCCTCCAGATATTCTTTGCGCATACGGCGCAATTCTGCTCTGCCATAGGTTTTTTCATAGTACCACTGATAAGGGCAGTAGGTATATTTGTTCAGTTCATGTGCGGAAAGGGTTTCCTTTGCCATGGTTCCACCTGCTTATTCAAAGTCGGAACGGCTCAGGTTGCGCTGCAGCATACGGTTGTAGCCAGCCCAATGACCCTGAGTGCTGTCTGCATCCAAAGCTTCTTCAATCATTTTTGTTTTGGCATCCAGATTGTCCGCACAGTGGAGCAGGAAAGCTTCTGGTGTGGAAGGCAGTTTGGGAGAGCCGTACTCATATTCTCCGTGATGGGACAGCATGCAGTGCTTCATAAGAGATTCCAGACGTTTGGGGAATCCGTCGATTTTGGCAGCGGCGTCCCGAATAAGTTCAGAGCCAAGGATCAAATGCCCCAGAAGCTGACCGTCATCGGTGTAGTCGTTGGTGGGAAAGTCGGAAAGTTCCAACACTTTGCCCACATCGTGGAGCATAGCAGATGCCACAAGAATATCACGGTTTACATAGTTGTAACGAGGTGCCAGAAAATCACAAAGCTGTGTGACAGACAATGTGTGTTCTACCAGACCACCACGGAAGCTGTGGTGCATGGCTTTTGCGGCGGAATGATATTTGAATTCTTTGCTGATGACAGGATGGCGCAGGAAGATTTCTTCCAGCAGTTTTTTCAGATATGGGTTTTTCATGGTTTTGATATATCCCATGAGCTGATCATACATTTCGTCGATGTTTTTGTCAGTGCTGGGTACAAAATCCGCAGGATCGTATTCGCCTTCCCGACTGCGGCGGATGCGTTTGACATTGAGCTGCAGTTCGTTGTTGAATGTGGTGACAAAAGCATCCACTTTGATAAAGTCATTTTCCTGAAAACTCTGGATATCGTTGTTCAGATCCCAGACTTTGGCGTCCACCATACCGGTTTTATCCTGCAATTTCAAAGACAGATAATTTTTTCCGTTGCGGCTTTTCATGGTCTGTCTGCTTTTGCACAGATAATGTTCCATGATGTTTTCGCCTTCACGCAATTCGTTGATATATTTCATAAATGTCCTCTCTTTCTATCTCATTCCTAATCTCTTATTATAAAAGAAAAAAGGGAAAATTACCAGCTTTCCGAAAGTTTTTTCAAAGCGGGAACGAAAGGGCTTTTTTCTGCGTCAAATGTCATAAAAACGTAACGGCAATACACAGCAAATTATGGTATGATGAAAAAAAGAGATGTGAAGGAGGAATGGAAATGAAACAGAAAAAGGTGCTTTGTGCGGGGATTGCGGCGGCAATGCTCATGGGGCTGGCTCCCCAGATGGTTCTTGCGGCGGATACAGCAGATATTTTGGATTATGATTTCCGCACATATGATCAGGACGTCAGCGGAGATGGCTGGGAGTGGGATGCGGACGGAAGGATTCTTTCTTTAGATGGTTTGCAGCTGACAGTAGATGACAGCAACGCACCAAATCGAAAGGGGGCTATTTGCCTGCCGAAGGACAGTATATTGTATCTGGATGGTGACAGTGAGATCAATGTGGATGGATATGGTCTGCACGCCATTTACGCTGAAGGTGATTTGACAGTGAGAGGCGGCAATGATTTGGTGGTACGTACTGGCAGTGCTTCTTCCAGTGTAATTTATGTATATAAAGGAGACATCAATCTGGAAGATGGTGTATTTTTGGAGGTTTATCCCGAAGGTCATGTGCTGTATGTGGATGAAGCCAAAGGAAAAGACGGCGTTGTGAATATCTATGACAAGGCAAAAGTAGAAATCCACGACCCGGATGGGGATAATTTTGAGTATATTGATAAAGACAGACTGGTTATGGTGACATACCGTTCTCCCGCGAAACCAACAGATGAATGGCTGAATTTCAGTGAAAAATATGATAAGGATTATGAAACCATTACACTTTCCAAAAAGACAGTAACAGAAAAACCGGAAGAGCCAGAAGAAAAACCTGAGGAACCAGAAGACAAGCCAGAAGAAACACCAACAGAAACCCATGTGTTCCAGATCAAGATCGGGGAAACTTATCTGGTGAAAGATGAAGGTGAACGGATCGCTCTGGATGTACCGGCATATCTTTCTGAAGATGGTTATACCATGCTGCCTCTGCGGGCACTGCTGAATGTTTCCAAAGAAGGTGTGAAAATTGACTGGAATCAGAAAGACAAAATCGCTACCATTACTTATGATGATACCACTGTTGTGATTCCTGTAGAAGGAACAAATAAAACTGTCACCATCAATGGAAAAGAAACAACACTGGTAACAGCACCCCAGACAGTAAACAATCGTGCGTTCTTGTCTCTGCGTGACTGGTGTACCGTAACAGGTATGTCCACCGATGCACTTCAGTGGGATGGCGCAACAAAAACAGTGACCATGACAGTGGAAAAATGATTTCCACTCATATAAAAAAGGAATGTTTTTTAGGGGCATCTTCATAAGAAAACAAAGAAAGCGAAAATCCTTATTATGACAAAGGATTTTCGCTTTCTTATTTTATTAAAATTTTATTTGATATGTTTTCTTATGAAGACAGCCGTCGCAATTCCCCTTAAGAAATAAAGGAAAAGAAAAATCAATGTTTTCTTAAGGGGAAGTTGCTTTAGAAACATTCCTTTTTTACTATGTATGAAAAGATTAGAATTCATTTCCGGGGAAGCGGGGGATGCCGTTAAATCCCTGTTTCAGGTCCTCGTCTGTGGGGATATAGTCTGTCATGGTGCCATTGTTGAATTTTTCATAAGCAAACATGTCGAAATATCCAGTACCTGTCAGACCAAAGACGATGGTTTTCTCCTGGCCAGTTTCTTTGCATTTTTTCGCTTCTTCCATAGCTACATAAATGGCATGGGCGCTTTCGGGAGCAGGCAGGATGCCTTCTACCCGTGCAAATTCCGTAGCGGCGGCAAAAACGGCTGTCTGTTCCACAGAACGTGCTTCCATAAGTCCATCATGGTAAAGCTGAGAAAGGATGGAACTCATACCATGATACCGCAGGCCGCCGGAATGGCTGGCAGAAGGGATAAAGTTACTGCCAAGGGTATACATTTTCTGGAGCGGTGTTACCATGCCTGTATCGCAGTAGTCATAAGCGAATTTCCCTCTGGTGAGGCTGGGGCAGGAAGCGGGTTCCACAGCGATGATCTGATAATCACGTTCGCCGCGGAGTTTTTCGCCCATGAAAGGAGAAATGAGACCGCCCAGATTAGAGCCGCCGCCGGCACAGCCGATGATCATATCTGCCTTCACGCCGTATTTATCCAAAGCGGCTTTGGTTTCCAGACCGATGATTGTCTGATGGAGCAATACTTGATTGAGGACGCTGCCCAGCACATAACGATAGCCATCCTGTTTGGCAGCCATTTCTACGGCTTCAGAAATGGCACAGCCTAAACTGCCGGAAGTACCCGGATGCTCCGCAAGGATTTTTCTGCCGACTTCTGTTTCCATAGAAGGGGAAGGCGTTACTGCCGCGCCATAGGTACGCATGACTTCCCGGCGGAAAGGCTTCTGCTCATAGGAGCATTTCACCATATAAACCTGGCAGTCCAAACCGAAGTAAGCACATGCCATGGACAGGGCTGTTCCCCATTGTCCAGCACCTGTTTCTGTGGTGACGCCTTTCAGTCCTTGTTCCTTTGCGTAATAAGCCTGCGCAATGGCGGAATTGAGTTTATGGCTGCCGCTGGTGTTGTTGCCTTCAAATTTATAATAGATTTTTGCGGGAGTCTGCAATTTTTCTTCCAGACAATAGGCACGCACCAGAGGCGCAGGACGGTACATTTTATAAAAATTCAAAACAGGTTCGGGAATATCAATGTAAGGGGTGTCGTTGTCCAGTTCCTGTTTCACCAGTTCTTCACAGAATACCTGACGGAGTTCTTCCGCTGTCATGGGTTTCAGTGTACTGGGATTGAGCAGGGGAGCGGGTTTATTTTTCATGTCTGCCCGCAGATTGTACCACTGTTTCGGCATTTCCTGTTCGTCTAAATAAATTTTGTAAGGGATTTCTTTTGTGCTCATGGTGCATGCTCCTTTCTTTGGTTGATTCTAAAATTGGAATAAAAAAACGCCTGTCCCTGACGAAATCGTCAAAGGGACAGGCGTAAAATCCTGCGGTGCCACCCTTGTTGGCAGAAAATCTGCCCACTTATGCATACGATCATATGCGTCCTTTGTTAACGAAGGGGATTCTCCGGCGCACCTACTGTTTTCGGTTTGCCCTCAAGAGCCCATTCCCTCATCCCACTGCTGCTGTGATTTCACCATCCACAGCTCTCTGGAAACAGTTTTTGGAAAAGGTACTTACACTCTTTCATCGGTTTCTGCTTTTTAGAAGTTATACCACGTCAGAAGGACATTTGTCAATATAAAATTTGAAAAATGTTCCTTTTTTCTATATATTACAGCAGTTCGCCGTATTTACGGATATACAGTTTTTTCATGATGGTTGCCAGTGTCACATAAGCAAGGATGATGCCTGCCAGCCATGTGAAGTATACGGGAGGCAGTGCTGCCAGACCAATATGTGCGCCGAAGGGCAGGAAAGGAATGGCTGTCAGTACGGCAATGCCAGTGAATGTCAGCAGTACAACGGGAACGGAAGCACGGCTGCGCAGGAAGGGCAGTTTGGGTGTGCGGATCATGTGAATGACCAGAGTCTGGCTCCACATGGATTCTACAAACCAGCCTGCCTGGAACAGTGCGATGAACAGTGTCTGGGATGCGGGGTCCAGGCTATGGAAGGAACCGCCGCATACGGCAGGACAGATCACGAAGTACATTACCAGATAAGTTACGATGTCAAATACGGAGCTGGTGGGTCCGATCCACAGCATGAATTTGCTGACAGAAGAAGCATCCCATTTCCGAGGTTCTTTCAAAAATTCTGCGTCTACATTGTCCCAAGGAATTGCGGTGCAGGAGATATCGTAGATCAGGTTCAGCAGAATCAGATGGATAGAAGCCATAGGCAGGAAAGGCAGGAATGCGGATGCTGCCAATACGGAGAACATGTTCCCGAAGTTGGAGGAAGCTGTCATTTTGATGTATTTGATCATGTTGGCATAAGTTTTTCTGCCTTCGATGATGCCCTGTTCCAGTACCATCAGGTCTTTTTCCAGCAGGATAACATTTGCGGATTCTTTGGCGATATCCACAGCTGTATCTACGGAAATGCCTACGTCAGAGGCTTTCATGGCTGCGGCGTCGTTGATACCATCCCCCATGTAGCCAACGCTGTGACCGTTTTCACGGAGCAGAGTTACCACTCTTGCTTTCTGCAGAGGAGAAAGTTTTGCGAAAATGGTGGTGTTTTCCGCTGCTTTTGCCAGTTCTGTGTCTGTCATATCATCCAGCTGGTCACCTGTGAGGATACGGTCTACGGACAGACCTACCTGTTTGCAGATATATTTTGTTACTTTTTCATTGTCACCTGTGAGGATTTTTACGGCTACACCGTATTCCTGCAACGCTTTGACTGCGGCAGCGGTGGTTTCTTTGGGAGGATCAAGGAATGCCAGATACCCAATGAGAACCATGTTGTTTTCATCCGCTACAGAGAAGGCGCCAACAGGGGAGGGATTTGTTTTCTGGGAAATACCCAGTACACGCATACCGTTGTTGTTCAGGTCATTTACTTTTGCCAGAACCATTTTTTTCATTTCGTCTGTCAGTTCTACCACTTCGCCATGGTATTCCACAAAGGAGGAAATGGACAGCATTTCTTCGATGGCGCCTTTTGTGATCATCTGTGTTTTGCCTTTTTTGTCCGCAACGACGATGCTCATGCGGCGGCGTTCAAAATCGAAGGGGATTTCATCTACTTTTGTATAGTTGTTTTCCAGTACGGCAAAGGCAGGTACTTTTTCGATGAGTGCGTGAGTCCGTTCGATGATGGCTTTATCCATAAGGTTTTTCAGCCCTGTCTGGTAGTAGCTGTTCAGGAACGCGTGACGCAGGATGCGGTCATCTTCTTCGCCCATAACATTCAGGTGATATTCCAAAGCTACTTTGTCTTTTGTCAGTGTGCCGGTTTTGTCAGTGCACAGAACGTCAATGGAACCCAGGTTCTGGATGGCGTTCAAGTCTTTGATGATGACTTTCTGGCGGCTCATGGCAACGGCGCCTTTTGCCAGACAGGTAGTTACGATCATAGGGAGCATTTCCGGTGTCAGACCAACAGCAATGGAAATGGCAAAGAGGGCTGCGTTGAGCCAGTCCCCTTTGGCAAAGCCATTCAGGAACAGTACGATGGGTACCATGATGAGCATGAAGCGAATCAGCACCCAGGAAACAGAGTTTACGCCTTTTTCAAAAGAAGTTTTCGCGGGTTTTTCAGACAGGTGTTTTGCCATATCGCCCAGCATGGTGTCGTTGCCCGTTGCGATCACAACGCCTGTTGCGCTGCCGCTGATAACGTTGCTGCCCATGAAAGCCAGATTGGATGCTTCTGTGATGGCACCTGTGATTTTCTGTTTCTGAGGCAGTTTTTCTACGGGTTCGCTTTCGCCTGTCAGAGCAGACTGGCTGATAAACAGGTCTTTTGCTGTTACGATACGCAGGTCCGCAGGAATCATATCGCCGGCAGACAGAGTAACGATGTCGCCTACAACGATTTCATCCATGGGGATTTCCTGTGTGCCGTGATGTTTTCTGGTAACGGCTGCTGTTGTGTGAATCATGGCAGACAGTTTCGCTGCCGCGTTGCCGCTGCGTGTTTCCTGTACAAAACGCAGGATACCGGATACCAGTACCATAACAGTGATGATGATAACAGTTGTGGCATCTTTTTCGCCGGGAGCTGCCCAGATGATTTCTGTGCAGGCGGAAACCAGTGCCAGAACAAATAAGATTGCGGTAAAAGGATTGATGAATGCGTTGCAAAGTCTTTTGAAAAGAGATTCTTTTTTGCCATGGGTTACGTTGTTGTCACCATGAAGTTCCCGCAGTTGTTCCACCTGTTCGTCTGTGAGACCTTCCAGAGAAGTGTTCAACGCAGCAAATACATTTTTTCTGGAATTTTCTGCGGCAAATTTCAGTCTGTCATTGATCTGATCGCGGCGAACCATGTCTGCTGCGATTTTTGTTTTGAGGATTCTTTCTTTCAATGTTTTTTTCATAGGTCCGTACCTCCATATTCTTAGATTTTTGTGGTTTTGGATTGTACAGACAAAAACAGAGAACGATGATTCAAAGCGGAAGCATGTCCGCGGGAGGACGTTCATCCCCTTGCCTTCGTTCTGTTGTTTTTGTACTGCTACTGCCTTCTGCGTCCATGCTTCTCACCTCGCTTTTTTGATTGGAATGATCTGTGAAAATCCTGAAATCAGAGGGATTTTTCTGAAAAAAGGGCGCAAAAAAAACACCGCATGAAAACTATGTTTTCAAAATTTTGAAACAGCCCAATAAAAGGGCAGTGGAAAAGCGGTGCAATGCCAATTTTTCGATCTTAGATTTTCAGAAAGAAACTAGAGTACGGATACAGATGTCATGCCCATCTGTTCCATAAAACAGTTTGAATGGTTTGCCCGCTGGATGGAGTTGTAATTGTCTGGATGACCTGCGTCCATGATCTCACCTCTTTTTTACATAAAAAAAATCCGTACAAACTCGAACGGTTGTACGGAAAAATAAATGCCATTTCATAAAAAATGCAACCGTTTCGAGCTTTAGCTCTGCAGGGCGGTGAAACTGCATTATGCTACACCTTGGTTTCGATGTAACCTGTTCAAACCATCGCATGATGTCTCCATCATTTTGCGGCAGCAGTCCATATCCCTGTAGTAGCCTTACCTACCGGAACTATTCTTTTCGAGTTCATCATACGCCCATAGGAAGGATTTGTCAACGGTTTTTCGAAAAAATTAAGATTTTCCACAGGAAAAGTAGGAAATGAAATTCTTTTTTTACATTATAATATTTTGTATATCAAAAATCTATTGGAATATTGACTACAAAAATGGTTTTGATGTTCAAATGCGTTTTGAATGATATGGGATATGTAAAAAAAGGAAATGAGATAAAGAAAGCGAAATAAATGAGTAAGGGAAATTTTTATGATAATTCAAATAGCTGAGAAAAGGAGTGTGGGCTATGAAAATAAAAAATATCGTTGCCGTAACAATGATAGCAGCAATGGCATTGACTGGTACAACGGCTTTCGGGGCAGATGGTTTAAAGACCGCGGTGCTCAATGATGCACAGATCAGTTTCAATGGCGGTACCCCACAAATCATTCAGTGTTATATGATTGACGGGTATAATTATATTAGAGCCCGGGATGTTACCAACAATTTGAATATGTATGTGACGCAGGTGCAGGATGGAAATACGGGTATTGTGGTACAGCCTAACATGGCTGCGTCTTCTGTCAAACCCACAGAAAAACTGACAAAACAGTCTACTGCTGTACATGTACAGAAGGGATTATTGGTTTATGATGCGATACCTTTCGAAGCGGAATGTTTTTTGCTGGACAACCGTTTCTATTTCAAATTGAGTGATTTCCAGAAAGCCAGTGATATCAGTCGCGATGTTTCTTTGGCATGGGTGGCTGCAGAAGCGGCAGATCAGGGAATTCAAGAACCCTATCCCAATATCTATTACGGTATGGAAGTTTCCTGGGATGCGGAAAACCGGGTTGTCCATGTGGATCGGGTGAATACGGATCTGAAAAAAGTATTTGATGATATTCGTGGAAATCAAGGGCAGGAAAATGAAGAAATGCAAAAGCCTGAAGAACCGAAGCAGGAAAATCAGAATCCCCAAAATCCAGAATCTCAGGAAACAGTAAAAGAAGATTCTGTGGAAGTTGTATTCCGGTTGGTTAATCAGGAAAGAAAGGCAAATGGCAGAAGTGAACTTGTACTTGACCCTGCGCTGTGCGAAGCCGCGCAGGTAAGAGCATCCGAATTGGATACACTCTTTTCTCATACCAGACCTAACGGGGAAAGCTGTTTTACCATTTTGGATGAATATGGACTGCGGTATTCCAGTGCGGGGGAAAATATTGCAAAAGGACAAAGGGATGCAGAAGAAGTTATGGATTCATGGATGAATTCAGAAGGTCATAGAAATAATATCTTGTCTTCCGATTTCACAAAAATCGGCATTGGACATACAGGGGATAACTGGGTACAGTTGTTTATGAAATGATGTTTTGAAATAAAAATGTGTTTTCTGTCTTGGATGACAGACAGGAGTTGTGGCATTCGCAGGGCATGTATGGGAAGTTTAAAACCGTTTGATCTGTTTGGCTTCCCATTTTCTGTTTGAAGAAAAGAAGTTAGGAATTTGAGAGAAAACGGGGATGTTTTTTTTAAATAAAAAAATATGGAAAAAAGTGTTGACAGAAGTGGAAGTCGATGGTAATATATATTTCGCTGTCGGAACACAGCGAAAAAGTTCCCAAAAAGTTGAAAATAGTTGTTGACAGATCAGGTTTGATGTGGTAAAATACTATTCGCTGCTGAAACACAGAGAAGCGGCAAATAAAAAATCAAAAAAAGTTCTTGACAAGCGAAAAGCTTTCTGATAATATGTTCTTCGCTGTCGAAACTTGACAGACAAGTTCTTCTCTCTGAAAAATGTTTAGAAAAAAGAACTTGACAGAAAAACGAAAGAGTGATAAAATATCACTCGCCGCTGAAAAAGCGGAACAGACTGATCCTTGAAAACTAAACAGCAGAAATAAACTTACAACCCATAGTCAATTCAACAGCGACAAAGTCGCTGATAAAATGACAAGAGTTTGCCGGTTTCGAAAAAACCGGAGGATAGCCAGAACTTCTGGCAGGAACA
>JALFWW010000018.1 GCA_022786605.1 Clostridia bacterium
ACGCATAGCAATCAGTTTTGGTTCAATTATTTTGATATGTGTGTATTTTCTTTTTGCCATAATAAAAGCCCCCTCATGTAGTTCTATTATCCTACATAAGGGGGCTTTTTGTCATTGTCCGTTTTTACTGGTTCAGTTCACTTTTTTGATACGCTTTTATTTTGCTCCCATAAAAAGAGAAGTTTTCATTTTTCCCACACATACCATTTATCTGCTGATCTTATATAATTTTCGCGTTTCTCCCTCTTGTAAGGAAGAAAAAACAGCCGCATCCTTTGGAATTCTTTCATTGTCAGGAATGCTTGCATCATCAATCTCAACAGGATATTTGATATAGAAATACTTCTCAATTTCATCTTTTTTACAAAATAAAAACAATGTCTGCCCATCGGCATATTTTATGGAATCATTTTCCAGCCGATCAATATTGATATTCCATTTTTCTCGAACTGTCTTTGTGTCTGTATAAGGTCGGATGATAACCAAAGAATCCCATTCTCCTTCTATCCATTGGCTAAAGTCAATTTCATCCGACTCCCATATTTTTTCCTGAATATCATTTGAAATATCCATTTCTGGAATCAAATACACAGATGTATACCAAAAATAAAATAAAAATACTAAAAAAAGACCGATGGCACAATATAAAACACATTTTAATCCCATTGTTTTTTTCGCTCTCTCCATAATTCTCCCACCTTCATTGTATTTCTTTCCGGTAAATGATTCTCCGCGGAATTTTGAAACTTCTACAGACAAAATCACCGCCCATTCCGCTTTCATGCAGCCGCATTCTTCTCTGGCTGTCGTCATTTAACTCTGCCTGAAGTTTTTAAAGAAAAATGCTCAGGGAAACTCTTCCCCAAGCATTTTCGTTTCTATTTCTCCAACAAAAGTTTTTCCTTCTCTTTATATATTACAGGGAATTACTTTCTTTCGGACAGGAATCAACCGCTTCCTTTGCCGTTTTTTTCATCCTTTTCTTTCTCATCTTCCAGCTTCGTCAGCAGAGGTTCTTCTGCTGTCAGCACTGGCTCCATCAAGGATTTCGGCAAAGTCTTTGAATTTCTCCCTTTGTTCTGACGTCAGAGATGCCTTTCGCAAATCCAATGTTCCTTTGGGCGCGCCATTGACAGTGCCCCGGAAGGTACGTCCCTCCAGTCTTGGACTGCCTGATATCAGCAGTGCCAATTCTTTTGCGCTGCCCTTGCCATGTTCACCCAAAAATTCAGACAATGCTGCGCCTTCATCCACAGAAACGGTCACTTTGCCATCTATAACACTGCCCATGTAAGCGCCTGTCACTTCCGCGTCCGCAGTGCCTTTGACTTGGATTTCCACATTGCCTCTCAGGGTCGTTCCGCTGCTGCCGCTGCCATAAAGGGCAAACTTTCCGCTTTCTACAGAAATCACGGGATTTGCGCTGATCTCTTTTTCACTGGCATCATAGGCAGGACCCGCGAAAATGGAACGTCTGGTAAAAGTAAACGGTGTTTCTACATCAGTGCCAATGGTAACAGAATGTCCGTCACCATAAATACGGTTCACATCATAAACAACATTTTCAAAAGTGATATCTGCCTTTGCCTCCATCACGCCGCCTTTGATTTTGCATTTGCGATCCGCAAAGGAGCGAATGGTGCAGACAACGGAAGGAAAAGCGTCCTGCTCCCGCAGTTCCACATCATCTCGCAGGATGATCTCGCCGCTGCCTGCTTTTTCCAGCACACTTACCGCTTCGTTCCATGTGCCGTATCTGCTCCCATTCACCTCAAAAGCCTCTTTGCTCACGGCTTTTGCAAAAGACAGGTCTGCTCTGGCTGTAGGGGACCAATTTGCTTCTCCAGTCTTTGCCGCCGCACGAATATACAATGTACCGCCTTTCGGATTTTCCATCGTCAATGTCAATGGTTTCTCATAGCGGACTTTATTTTTTTCAAAGTCTGATAATGTTCCGCCAGCCAAATCATTGCTGTCATCTACCACATAGTAAATTTCCGCTTCTTCGGTGGCACATGTGATTTCCACGGTCACCTGCGCATCGTTGCTGTAACTGCTCAGTTTCGGTTTGACAGTCATCACAGGTTCCGCTGCCACAAAGCCTTCCTGCAGCGCCGCCTGAACAGCCGCAAGGATGTTTTGGCTTTCCTTCTCATGACCGGTAATGGGCATCACGTCTTGAACGCTTTGTTTCAGATAAATCTGACTGAACAATTCCGGTAAAAAGGCTGCATACGCCTTTTCACTGGCATCATCCAGACGGATTTTGGTCAGATAGTATTTCTGGTCAAAATTGGGGCTTTCCAATTCCACCCTTGCCGTAATGCCTTCCGCTTCTCCACAAAATTGTCCCAACCGATAGGAATGTTTCGGATTTGCGTTGGCGAACACATACCTGTCTGTGACGGTATCGGAGCGTTTTCCATTATGATAAGCTGCCGCCTTGAGTACGATGACCCTGCCATCAGGGTTTTTGTGACTTTCCGCCTTCAGTTCCGCACCAAAATCCTCTTGGAAGATAGGGTCTTTGGAAGGCGTTGGGCTTTTTTCCGTTGGTTCACTGCCATCTGTAGTATAGTGGATAACCGCCCCTTCTGCCGCGGTCATCTTAACAAAAATGGAATTGATATCCCCATTGGGCGCCACCTGTCTGGTACTCTGAAAAACAGGCGGCGCAATTTCTCCGGTACCTTCCTGCAAAGATCTGCCGCGCAGAGCGTCGATGACCGCATATTTTACAGCGTCACTGGACAGAGTCGCTCCACTGATGGCATCCGCCTTTATTTCATCATCATCCGATGGCGCGGTACGGGCTCTCAGCACTTCCTCCAATGTTTTCCCCTGCAATTTCGCAGGCATGCCTTTTGCGCCCATGACATCGCCGCCCAGCCAGAAAGCATGATCCGCCTCTCCGGGAATTTCTGTATGGTTATCTTCCAGCAAAGCGATCCTGCCATTGATGGTGGTAACTTTTACCTTGACAGTATAAGGCTTTCCTTCATTCCCTTTGCACTCTGCCTGTCCCAGATAAACCTTGGTCCCTGTATCCAGAGGCGGAATTTTCACAAAATCAATGGGCGTTTCCACCAGTTTAGACCACTTTCCATCTTTTTGTGCCGCCAGCTTCACAGAAATCCTTTCATCCGCATCCTTTTCATTGGCATTCAAAGAAATTGTCTTCTGATTCAGTTTTTTTTAGAACCATTTTCACTTTTGGGATTGCTGCCATCTACGGTATAAAAAACTTCTGCGCCATCTAGTGCGGAAATATTCAGCAGCGCGTTTTCTGTTGCCGCAAACAGCATATTGGTACGCAGATCAGCCGCCGTTACTTTCGGTGCCCGTACCTCTTCCGACTTGGATGCAAGGGCTTCTTTCACAGCGTCTTTGATGGCATCGCTGGATACGGTTGCGCTGGCAATGGCATCGACTTCATCGATTTCCTTTACTGTTTTCCCTTTGAACTTCCCAAAGAGTTTCACAGCTTTTTCCCAATAAGAATCGTTGTCACCGGGTTTTGTTCCGTTGTCTGTAACGGACACGATGGCACCTGTCTTTTTGTTGTATGTCACTGCCACTTTGGCGTCATATCCAAAACTGCCGACTTTGGCACTGCCTTCCGCTTTTTCTGTTTTTTCTTCTTTGGGCTCTGTTTTTTCTCCCATGGCGGTTTTCACAGCGTCTTTGATGGCATCGCTGGATACGGTTGCGCTGGCAATGGCATCGACTCCATCGATTTCTTTTGCTGTTTTCCCTTTGAACTTCCCAAAGAGTTTCACAGCTTTTTCCCAATAAGAATCGTTGTCACCGGGTTTTGTTCCATTGTCTGTAACGGACACGATGGCACCTGTCTTTTTGTCGTATGTCACTGCCACTTTGGCGTCATATCCAAAACTGCCAACCTTAGCACTGCCTTCCGCTTTTTCTGTTTTTTCTTCTTTGGGTGCCGGCTTTTCTCCCAAAGCAGTTTTCACAGCGTCTTTGATGGCATCGCTGGATACGGTTGCGCTGGCAATGGCGTCGACTTCATCAATTTCTTTTGCTGTTTTCCCTTTGAACTTCCCAAAGAGTTTCACGGCTTTTTCCCAATAAGAATCGTTGTCGCCAGGTTTTGTTCCGTTGTCTGTAACGGACACGATGGCACCTGTCTTTTTGTTGTATGTCACTGCCACTTTGGCATCATATCCAAAATTGCCGACTTTGGCACTGCCTTCCGCAGATGTATTCGTATCATCTGTTGTTTTCTGGAAAGCAAAATACATCTTCAAATAGCCACCTTCCGCGTAATATTCTCGATACTGAGGGAAGTCGATTTCCAGCGCTTCTTTATAATAATCCTGCCTAGCCTTATAGAACTCGTTTTTGATGGGTTCTCCTTGTTCATTATATACTTTGACCTTGAATGTTTCCCCATTCCAGTCTTTATAATCTTCCGGCAGTTCAATATCTGTTTTGGTCACACAGCCCTTATCTCTTCTCCATTCCTTCAAATCTACGGCAATGGTTTTCAGCAGTGTATCCTTTTTACTGTCTAGCAGTTCCACCTTTGCGGGAATCTGAGTAGCATAATCCACAACTTCCACCTGGAATGTCTGCTGAAGTTTCCCTATGGAAACGGTGATGGTCTGTTTGCCGGCTTCTTCCTTTGTAAAACGATGACCATTTTCCAAAGAAACAGCGAAACCTTTATTCCGGCAGTCTGTCCAGCCATTCAGACGCTGGGCACTGCCTTTTTCTGTCTTCAAGGAAATATTCAGTTTATCCAGCTGCAAAGGTTCACCAAGAGCATACTTTTTAGGCACCAGACTGGTATCCAGTGTAAAGGACGCCACAGCAGATTCATCGGCGGAAGTATCCAAATCCACATGATAATTATCGTATTTCCAGCCAGTATATCCATCCCCGGGAGAAACGTCTTTTAATGTGAACTCCCAGGAATTATATCCATCCTCAAAGACACCGTCCACCAGTTTGTTATCATTGTCATAAAGAGCCATTGCTTTGATCCCGCCTTCCGTTTCCAGATGATAACGGAATTTATTCTCTTCCAGCGGAATTTTCTTTGTTTTGTCATCCTGCATAGTCACCAGAATATGTGTAGGTATCTTCTGTTTGGTTTCTTCCAAAAATGCGATTTTTGTCACAATGGTTGTTTTGGACAGATCGTGGGTAAATTTTACCACCAAAGCGCCATCCTTGACTCCTTCTGTCTGTTTGGTAATGGTATCGCCATGTTTGTGATCTGTAACAATCCCGTATTCCTGCAGTTTGTCAAAAGACACTGTTTTTTCACTGCCATTCATCATGTGCAGTGTCACTTCTGTCTGACTCAAGTCCAGCGGTGTGCCGAAATTCGCGGAAAGAGCCGGTTTTTCCTTAAAGTCCATCCATGCGATCTGCTGATCCTTTTTGTCCTGACCATACTGTTTGGCGCGTTCCAAAGCGTTTTCCATAGCACTGAGATGTCCTTTTGCTGTTTCTGTGGCACTGCTGACCGCGTCATATGCCGCACCTTTTTTCTCTTTCAGCTGTTTGGACAAATCGGATAGATCAGACAGACCTACGGCTTTTTTCAGGATATTTTTGCCGTTTGCGTAAAGGGTATTGGTATCATCTGTATATTTCACAGATTCCGCATTGGTGATAACACCATCTTTCACCGTTACTTTCACCACATTGGGACCCCTGTCAGTGTAATAGCGTCCCCATGTGGCAGTACCGTACCATTCGCCGTCTGGAATCTTGCCTTCTGGCTGTTCCGGCTGTGTTGTGCCGGAAAAGTCAAAGAACAGGCGCACATATCCGCCGTAAGAATCGTATTCTGTATAATGCGGGAGTGTGATCTCCAGCGCTTTGCCATCAATGGCTTTTTCCACTGTATAGTCGGAAAGGACTTCCTGTGCGGCGTTATACACCTTCACAGTAAAGGTGTCTTTCTCCCACTTCTGATATGTTTCTGGAATCTTCACATCATACAGAGAGTACATGCCTTTGGCGTTTTTCCAGTTTTCTCCTGTGATGCTGATGGTCTGGATAGGTTCTCCCGTTTTGGAAGCCAGTTCGATTTTGGCAGGAATCTGTTTTTCATAGTCCACAACCTTCACTTCAAAGGACTGGGTCTTGCCATTATTCTTGATCTGAATGGTTTTTGTTCCCTTCTTCGCGTCTTCCTTAGTAAAGGTATATCCCTGATCAGGTTCCGCCGCAAAGCCTTTTGCCTTGCAGTCATCCCAGCCTTCTTTCCGCTGTTTGCTGCCTTTTTCCGTCACCAGATTGATGTTCAGCGGGCTCAAATCCAACTGGTATCCCACGCCATACACATTCTGGAGCAGTTCTGTATCCAGTGTGAAAGATGCCACAGCGGAATCATCTGCCTGGTTGTCGATCACAACATAATAGGTATCGTATTTCCAGCCAGTGAAACCTTCCCCGGGAGAAACTTTGCCAAGGTCAATCTGCCAGTCGTTATATTCCTCATGATAAAGAGCTTCTGTCAACAGGCGGTCCTGATCGTAGGCTTTGATATCTTTGATCTTGCCTTCCGCTTTGATGGTATAATTGAATTCCTTGTCATTCAATTCCAGTTTCTGTGTTTTGCCGTCCACAAATGTGATCATCAGATGGGTGGGGGCTTTTTGCACAGTCTTTTGAGATGCCACCACTTTGGCAGGCATCATAATAAGGCAGTCCTCCTGTTTGAACTGTACCTGCAAAGCGCCGTACGCATTCACGCCCGGCGTATCCTTTGTGATGACAGTACCATTTGCGATGTTGGTTGTGATGCCATACTCAGAAAATTTCTCAAAAGGTACAGATTTTGTCTGGCCATCCGCAAGGCGCACTTTCAGCACGGTTCCTGTCAAATCCAGTTTTTCGCCAAATGTCATATTCGCCTTTGGTTTCTTCTCAAAATCAAACCATTGCACATGCTGTTTCACCTGATCGGAACCATTTTTTTCCGCACGGAGAACAGCGTTTTTCAATGCGCTCAAATGTCCCTTCGCTGTTTCTGTGGCGCCGGATACAGCGTCATAAGCGGCACCCTTTTTCTGCCGCAGCTGTTCTTCCAGCTGATCCACTTCCGCCGCAGTGCGGATATTCTTCACATGGTTCAGTACATTTTGACCTCTTTCGAAACTTTCATCCTCAATATGTTTTTCGCTGTATGCCCCTGTAACTTTGCCGTCCTTGACAACGACCCGGACAATATCAGGTCCTTTTTCATCATAATACAGGCTGGTCGTACCTGTGCCGTACCATACGCCATCCGCCAGGACGCCGCTGGATTTTTCTTTCTGCTTGGTGCGCGCCGCGTCAGTAAAAAGCAGGTCTGCCGCATCTTTCGGCGCAGTGCCTTTTTCACCAGAGAATTTTTCAGGATAATATCTGCCGAAGATCACATTCATGGCAGTCATATCCTCTTTGCTTTCCTTTGTGTTGCTGTAGGTATTATTCTGCAGCTCCCCTTTCACAGCGGAAGTGATCTCCAGATTTTCTTTCCCTTTCACAACTCCCTCGAACAGATAGATATCGTCTGCCGCCACTGTGCCTGTATTCCCGGTGAATGTACTGCCGTCCACACGCAGTTCCACAATGCCGTCCGCTGCCAGCGCACCGCCATAAGCCGCACGGTTTCCGCGGAATGTGGTATCTCTTACGGTCACTTTCACAGGGGTTTCGGATTTGCTGTTGCTGATATAGACCGCGCCGCCGCGTCCCGCGGCTTTGTCTGCTCCTGCCTGAAGAACATTGTTCTCAAATGTGCAGCCAATGATGTTGACAACGGGAGGTTTGCCACCGTCATAAATATACAATGCGCTGCCGCCATCTGCCTCACCGGCATTCTGGGCTTTCACACCTTTTACTGTCACATTGCGGAAAGTGATCTCCGCTCCGTCTTTTACAGTGAATATCCCATTCTGTTTCCCAGAGAAAGATGCGCCG
Organism: Clostridia bacterium; assembly: GCA_022786605.1. GTDB lineage: Bacteria > Bacillota > Clostridia > Lachnospirales > Anaerotignaceae > Anaerotignum. Next base: position 7,945 of record JALFWW010000018.1, read on the forward strand.
TCCAGCACCATATCTTTGATTTCCATACCTGTGGCAGCACCGTCTTTGCCATCCACCAGGAAAGAGAGCGCTCCATCTGCCGTAAGGGTATGCCCGCCGCCGTCCAGCACCAAACCTTTTGTCTGGATGGATACTCCATGGGAATCGGCTGCGGTGATGTTCTCCTGCAAACGGATGGTGTCGTCTTCCTTTGCCTTTTCCAGCGCCTCTGTGAAACCCTTCCAATCGGACACAGTATGCACTTCTCCTCGTTTAGAAGAACTGCTGGAACTGCCAGAGGAATGCTTCTTCTCTTTGGCACCGATTTCCTTTTCTTCGGTTTTCTTTTCTGTAGTCACAGATGTTTGGGGCTGTACTTCTTTTCCGTTCGCCTGAACGTCAGACACATTTTCCCCTGCTGTGACTTTTGTATTTTCCGTAGAAACCTGTATATGGTCTTCGTTGGCATATACTTCCGCAACGATGCCTGTACCGCCAACCTGAGTTCCCTGGGCTTTCGCTTCCACTTTGGAAACTGCACCATCTTTTTCCACTTGAATTTTAGCGTTTTCCGCGCCTTCCTGTATCTGGATGGTATCTACTTTCCCTTCTTCCAGCGTCAGGACCGCTGTTTTGGAAACCGCAACATTTTCAAAATCACCGGATAATTTTGTGTCACTTTGCAGATTCACAACCCCCAGATGGCTGTCCACTGCCGTGATGGCAGCAGTCTGTACTGGATTGGCTGCCAGCACCCCTTTGCCGGTACTGCTTTTGGAAAGTTCCACACCTTCAGCGCCGCCGCGGATCAAAATTCTGCCTTCTACATTCACACGATCCAGCTGCACCGCATCAGCACCATCAGCAATGATCAAATCCCCTTTGACCGTCACATTATCCAGCACTGTATCGCCTTTTCGTACAATCAGGTTGCCTTCCACTGTGGAATCTGCTGTTTTGCCTTCTTCCGCGATGTTTCCTGCCAAATGATAGAGCACCTGAGAAAATTCCGCTCTGGTAATGGGTGAAAGAGGATCAATCTGTCCATCATTACCATGGATATAGCCCGCCTGTGCCATGGCTGCCACAGCACCCTTTGCCCAAGACGCGATCTGCTCACTGTCCGCATATTCCTGCAGCGCGTCTGGATTGCCCTGCTCCAGGCAATAAAATCTTGCCAGCACCGCAAACACTTCCTGTCGGGTAATGGGTGCCTCCGGTCGCAGCAGACCATCGCCGCCTGTAAAAGTACCCATCTGTACAGCCTTTGCCATATCTTCATAATACCACGCGGACGCTGGCACATCTTTGTATTCGGTGAGCGAAGCCCCTTTCGCCGCACCGGCAAGACGATTGAGTATCGCTGCCATTTCTGCCCGCTTTAATGTATCATTGGCACGAATCCTCCCATTGTCCCCGCTTAGTAAGCCATGACTAACTGCATGAGATAATGAATCTGTTGCCCAATTATTTGGAAAATCCACAAAGTCCGTTGGTGAAGCCGCAAATACCGGTGTCGGTATGGCAATGGACGCTGCCATCAATGCGGCCAGGACTTTTTTCTGGTGTTCTTTTCCCATGTTTGTATCACTCCTTTTCTTTTGTTGTACATAAACCAATGCCTTTTTCCCAATTTATCCCCGTTTTGGGAAATCGTTTCCGCCCATAAGTTAGCTTATGCTAACTTGCGTATCCAATATATCATGTCCGACATTTCTTGTCAATAATAGAATCCGCATTCCTTTTATCAGACAAAAAGCGAACAGCAATGACTGCCGTTCGCTCAAAATCATCCTTTCCATATCGCTATAGGGTCTTTTGTCTGTGGCGTATAAATATCCCGCAGCCCTTCTGTGACCAGTATTTTTCCCTCATCCGTCATCATCACCGCGTCAAACAGCCCTTTGTGTTCCTGCCAAAAGGTTTCTGCTTTTTCCGGTCCCATGATAAAAAGTACCGTAGAAAGGGCATCCGCCAATGTGCCATCCTCACTGACAATGGTCACGGAAAGAAAGCCGTTTTCCGCAGGATATCCTGTTCTGGGGTCGATGATATGATGATACAGCTTACCGTTTTCTGTAAAATTACGCTGATATCCGCCAGAAGTGATAACTGCTTTATCTGCCACCTCCAAAACGCCAAAATATCCCTCGGGATTTCTTGGATCTTCCAAAGCGATCCGCCATAGACTGCCGTCCGGTTTCGTTCCCAATGTCTGCACATTTCCTCCCAAGGAAACAATACCGGAGGAAACGCCTGTTTCCCCATAAATTTCCATAATACGCTGAGAGGTGTATCCCTTGGCAATTGCCCCCAGATCAATGGTCACCCCATCCAGCAGCGTGATGGTGTTTCCCTCAATGCGTATTTTGGAACCATCCACTTTTTCCAGCTGTTCCGCCAGTTCCTCTGCCGATGGCACACGGAAATTGCCGTCACGGAACCCCCATATCTTCATGACCGGAGCGATGGTGCAGTCAAAAAGCCCTTCTGTTTCCTTGGACACTTCTGCCGCTTTGGAAATAACAGCAAGAGTGTCTGGCTCCACCTGTCTTTGTCCCCTTTGATTCAGCTGATATACATCTCCTTTTTCACCGCTGACAGAGAGCAGTTCATCCAATCGCTGTACTTCTTTGCCTGCCGCCTTTACAGCCATTTCTGATTTTTCTCCATAGGCGCTGAGTGTCATATAAGTGTCCATGGCAAATATTTCTTCTTTGTAATGGGCAGGTTCCGCTTCTGATGGGCTGTCGCAGCCCCCCAGCAACGTGGCGCAGCAACATACCGCCAATACTATTTTTTTCATGATTTCTTTCCACCTCCAGATTGTTAGTTATAACTAACTGCTTGAGACAGCATATCATTTCTGTATTTACCTGTCAATATCCTGAGCAGACAACAAAAAAGATATGCGCCCCAAAGTTTCATTCAGAAACAAAAAAACATTTTCTGAATGATCCCTTCTACAACGCATATCTTTATGATTCTCAAAAAGTGGAAAAGGGGCATTTTCATGATTTATCAGCAGGAAACCAGTTCCAGAACGCCTCTGATATCCTGTACCACATAATCCGCGCCAGCCGCGAAATAAGTTTCTGTTGCTTTCTTGCATGCCGCTTCTTTTTCTTCTTTGGACATGCTTTCGTATTCTGTCTGTGTCAGACCCAATACAGAACTGCCTTCAATGATACCTACAGCAACCATGCCTGCATTTTTGCCTTCTTTGATATCAGCTACAGTATCACCAACTTTCATGACTCTGGAAACATCCTGCAATTTCAGGGCTTCCATGTTTTTGAAAATCATGTACGGGAAAGGTCTGCCACATTTGCCTACAGCGTCAGGGCTGAACCAGCAGTCAGGAGCGTATCCTTTTTCTTTTGCCTTTGGAATGACCACTGCCATCATTTCATTGGTGTATCCTGTAGTAGAACCAATTTTTAAGCCCATTTCACGCAGTTTTTGGATGGTTTCTACCACATAAGGCTTGGGTTCCGCAAAACGGCTGAGGATTTCCATGATCTTCTTTTCGAAGAGTTCATAAACACGCTGTACGTCATCCTCTGTCCAATCTCTGCCCTGTTTTTCTTTCCACAGGTCATGGATTCTATCCATGGAAAGCATGGTGCGGATATGGTCGATCTTCAGCATGCCCATGGGTTTGCGCACTTCTTCCAGTGTGGGTGTGATGCCGAATGTTTCAAATGCTTCCACAAATGCCTGCACAGGTGCAAAGCTGCCATAATCTACGGTTGTTCCAGCCCAGTCAAAAATAATTCCGTCAAATTTCATGCCTTTTTCTCCTCCACATAACTTCTGAAAATTTCACACAGTTTTTCCATGTCTTCCTCATAGATTTCACCGATATGACCGATACGGAATGTTTCCGCGTCTGTCAGTTTACCAGGATAGATGGCATAACCGCGGTCTTTGATATACTGATACATTTCCCCGAAATCGTAATGGGTGTTTTCAGGATAATAGAATGTAGTGATGATAGGTCCCTGTGCTTCCCCTTCGATGAAAGGTTTGAAGCCCATTTCGCCCATGTGTTTTACCAGATAATCTTTGTTGTTTTTATAGCGTGCATGTCTTGCGGGAATGCCGCCTTCCGCATCCAGTTCTTTCAGTGCCTGCCAGAATGCCAGCACCACATGGGTGGGAGAAGTGAAACGCCATTTGCCGTCTTTGTGCATGGTTTCCCACTGGTCATACAGATCCAGAGAAAGGCTTCTTGCTTTGCCTTTGCTTTCCATGAGTTTGTCTGTGCGGCAGATAATGAAGGAAAAACCGGGCACGCCCTGAATACATTTATTAGCGCTGCTGATGATGAAGTCAATGCCCCATTCCCCTACAGGAATGTCTACGCCGCCAAAGCTGCTCATGGCGTCTACGATCATGGTCTTGCCTGCTGCTTTCACAACCTTTGCCACGGAAACGATGTCATTGAGGATACCGGAAGTGGTTTCGCTGTGTACCATGGAAACGTGTGTCACCTGAGGGTTTTCTTCCAGCAGTTTTGCCACTTTTTCCGCGGAAGGCATCTGGTCATAAGGTTCATCGTACATGATGTAGGAAATGCCTGCGTGTTTTGCAATGTCGCCCATACGTTTGCCGTATGCACCGTTGGCACAGATCAGCAGTACATCGTCTTTGCCGATGACGCTGGTCAGTACGGATTCCACACCGAATGTGCCGCTGCCCTGCATGAGAACAGTGGTGTATTCCGGTTCAGAAACGTGTGCCAGTTCCAGCAGTTTTTCGCGGATGGCACGGGTGATTTTCTTATAATCTTCATCCCATGTGCAGTGGTCGTCCATCATCTGCTGTTTTATAGTAGCGGTCGTGGTCAAGGGACCGGGTGTCAGTAATTTATAATGTAACATGTCTATACTCCTTCAAATTTCTTTCTTTTATCAACTTTCTAAATGCTTATTTGCAGCTTTCGGACAGTGCCTGATGGCTTTCCAGCAGTTCTACAGTCAGAGGTTCCGCAAATGTCTTAGGATATGCGGACGCGTTTTCGGAAGATGTTGTTTCTCCTTCATACAGTGCGTTAGGGTAGTATTTCTGTAATTCGCTTCTGCCGTTTTCAATGATGCACTGTGCCATTTCCTGTGCCAGAGGGTTTGTAGCGTCGCCTTTATCTACAACTGCAACGGATTCTGTCAGAGAGAAGTTGCCTTCTGTAGGGTCAACATAGTTGATGGGCAGACCTTCTGCTTTATCCGCAACTGCCTGCTGACGCAGACCGAAACCGATAGCAACTTCACCGGCACGTACTTTTTTCAGAGGTGCGGAACCGGAACTTTCGATGTGAGGACCAGCATTTTCATAAATAGCTGTCAGCACTTCTTTCGCGCCTTCTTCCCCATATTCGCTTACCAGTGCCTGAATCAGCAGCCATGCTGTGGAAGAGCTCTTGATGTCTGTCACAGAGATCATATCTTTATAAACGGGATTTGTCAGGTCTTTCAGGCAAGTAGGCATGGGCAGGTTGTTTTCCGCTAGCATTTCTGTGTTGACGATGATGGCGCCTTCCTGAGATGTAATGGGTGCGCAGTATGTTTTTTCACTGCCGTCCAGCAGTTTGTAAGTGAAATTCAAATCCTGGAACATGTTCTGCTGTTCCTGTGCGCTGTCTACATAAAATGTGCTCAGTGTAATCAGGTCCGCTTCAATGTTTGTGCCTTCTGCCAGCACTTTGCCGCCCAGTTCGGATGTACCGAATGTCTGGAACATATACTGATTGGCATAACCATTTGCGTCCAGTGTTGCTTTCATGGCTTCCACAGCCTCGTCATCCGCGTTGGAATAAATGATGACCTGTTCGCCGGAAGATGCGCCGCCGTCAGCGGTTTCTTCTGTGCCGCCGCCGCAGCCAGTCATTGCCAGTGCAGAAAGGGTCATAACCCCTGTCAACAGTAATGCCAAAGTTCTTTTCTGTTTCATTGTTCTTTCTCCTTTTTCTTGTTTTCTCTTTTTATTACATACCCCAGAATGCCTTTTACAATCAGGTTGGTTCCAAGGATAAACAGCGATAATACAAATACTTCATTGAATTTTGTGTAGTACTGCAATTCTTTGATCTTTGTGGTCAGCACCATGGTTCTCGCCCCTGCGATGAAGATGACCGCGCTGACAGTTACCATAGCGTTTACAAAGTAGTAACTGAATACTTCCAAAATGGTGGATTTCATATTGGGCGTGACGATTCGCACAATGGTTTTCATCCATGTATCACCCATAAGAGATGCGGTGGTTTCCCATGAGCTGTTCAGCTTTTCCAGGGAATTTTTCATCATCAGATAAGGTGTGGAAAAGAAGTGTACCACGTTACAAAAAATCATCAGCCAGAATGTGTTCTGCAAAGGTGTGCCGGAAAAAATCAGCATGTAAGCAATACCGATGACCATACCAGGAATGGTGTTGGTGATGAGGGCAATGCTGTTGATGATGCCTTTCCAGCGGTGTTTCATACTGCTTCGTGCTGTTACCAGTGCAGCCCCATAAGTGATGAGCAGCCCCAGCACCGCTGTCAGCACTGCCACAAAAATGGAGTTTCTGTATACCATAGTCAGACTGTTGTCATTGAGGACTGCCTGCAAATGTTCCAGTGTAAAAGATGTTTGGTAAGGCCATTCTTCCACAAAAGGCACCACGAAGATGACCAGGAAGATGGATACCAGCACCAGCAGGATGATGCCGGAGATGATGCCGCAGAACCAATCCCGCAGGGGATTTTTCTGCAGTTCGATGGTTGAAATTTTGTTATAGCGGATGTTATACCGTTCCAGATACCGCAGAAGTACGATACTGATGACGGAAGGCACCAGCATCAGCATGGCTACCACAGCCCCCTGCTGGAAGTCCGGGATACTGCCCAGCATTTCGTTGTAAAGCACCGTTGCCACCACATCGTATTTGCCCCCTACGGAAGCGGGAATACCATAATCCGTAAAGCAGAGGAAGAAACACTGTACGATGGATGCCGCCAGTGTGCCCAACAGCGGACGGAATACCGTCTGGAAAAATGTGGTAACGCCGTTGTCTCCCATGACTCTGGAAACCACCATAAATTTCTTGTCGATATACCCCATGGTGTTGAGGATCAGCAGGAAGGAAATGGGCAGTGTGTAGATCACATAGCCAAAAAGCAGACCGCCGAAACCATAGATATCAAAAAGCTGTGTGCCCATGAGCTTTGTCAAAAGCCCCTGTTTCCCAAAGGAATAAATGATGGCAAAGCCGTATGTAATGGTGGGCAGCAGCATTGGCAGCACTGCCAGCAGGCGGATAAGCTTTTTATATTTCGCCCCTAAGTTCGTATATTGGATGCTGTAGGCAAGGAAAAACGCCAGCACCGTGGAAATGACCGCACTGGTCATGGAAATAACGATGCTGTTGCCGAAGGCTTCCGCAAAGCCTTTTCCTGTCAGCACATCGGCATAATTTCCAACGCCCCATCCTGTATCCAGCACAAAGGATTCTCCCAACAGGCGGATGATAGGAACCGCTAAAAACGCCGCAAACAGTAAGATGGTCACGGCATAAATGACTTTGATTTCTTTTTCTTTCCGTACTACCATGATTTATACCGCCTGTGCCATGATTTCCTGATGGAACAATGCAAAAATGTTATTGCGTTTGATTTCCAGCTGATTCAGGATGAATTCTTTGATGAACGCGTTCTGAGGTGTGGTGATGATTTCTTCCGGTGCGCCATACTGAGAGATGGAACCATCGTTGACGATGAGCACTTTATCGGACAGTGTCAGGGCTTCTTCGGGATCGTGGGTAACGATGATGGTTGTCAGATGGTAATCTCTGGCGATCTGTTTGATTTTTTCTTTGATGGATTCTTTGATGACACCATCCAGTGCGCTGAGGGGTTCGTCCAGCAGCAGGATCTTCGGTTTCATCACCATGGTTCTTGCCAGCGCCACTCTCTGTTTCTGACCGCCGGAAAGCCGGTCGATTTTTTTGTTCAAATGAGGTTTCAGACCCAGCAGTTCGATCAGTTCGTTCACTTCTTCCTGTGTGGAAATGTTAGGTGTATTTTTCAAGCCGTAAGTAATGTTCTGCATGACATTGAGATTGGGGAACAGGGCATAATCCTGAAATACGATGTTGAAGCCGCGTTTTTCCATGGGCACGTTTTTGATGTCCTGTCCGTCAAAAATGATCTTGCCGCTGTCCGCCTCTGTCAGACCCAGAATCAGATTCAGCAGTGTTGTCTTGCCGCAGCCGGAAGGACCTAAAATGGAAACGATCTCGCCATCGGAAATGGTCAAATCAATGTTTTTCAGTATAGTTGCACCGTCATAAGACTTTTTGATGTTTTTCAGTTCTAACATGCTTTTCTCTCCTTCTGTTCATTTCTCATCGTCATAAATTAAAACATATGGGAAAATTTCCAACCATCTTGCTTTTGTAATTTTTATGTGAAATTTTGATAAAATGCCTTCCTCCGCAAAACAGATATCATTTTCCATTTCCATGTAAAAAGAAGCCGGAATCCTTTGTCATCATAAGGATTTCGGCTTCTTTTGTTTTCTTATGAAGATGCCCCGAATACTTGGGCTTTTCTCTGCTTTTCGAAAAAACATATCAGCGAAGATACGAATAAAAATATGACAGCTGGAATCCTTGATTTCAAAAGAATTCCAGCTGTCTTTCCTTTTTTATGAAGCAGTTCTCAATGCGGTACTGCTTTTCATGTTTCTATTTAATTCAGTTTCAGATACTGTGCCCAGTCACGATCAGGCAGAACGTCTGTCCATGTTTCATAAACACCGTCTTTGTCCTTTTCGTATTCATGGCTGCTGGTCGCTTCCTGGATTGCCAGATAGTACCATGCAGTTGTATCCATGTTGTCAGGGAACACATTCATATCTTCATGCAGCGCGTCCGCATCTTCAGGCAGACGATTCAGCACACGGTTGATCATAGTCACCGCTTCCGCACGGGTAATGTAACGGTCGGGACCAAATGTGCCGTCGGGATAACCGCTGATCCAGCCTTTTTCTGCCGCACGGTTGATCTGGTTTGCTGCCCAGTGACCGTCAATATCGCTGAACAGGTTTTCGCCGCTGTAGCCTTCGCTGTCAAAACGTGCCGCGATAGCCGCGAATTCCGCACGGGTGATATAAGCGTTGGGATCAAAGCTGTTGTTATCTCTGCCGTATACGATATCCATATCGTACATGGTGGATACAGCCACATTGAACCAATCGTCTGTAAATACGTCGTTGAAAGGATTCTGATCTGTCAGATTCTTTTCTCTGACATCATCCTGCAGCAGACGGAAGAAGATGGACGCTACTTCCGCACGGGTGATGTTGCGTTCGGGATGAACCAGACCATCGGAGTAACCAACCACATAATCAAAGTGATCGTCACCGTTCAATGCTTCCGGTGTTTTGTCGGGTTTATTGTTGGGTTTGTGACTGCCGCCGCCACCGGAACCGCCGCCATTGTCTTTCACAAAGACAGCTTTCAGTACAGCACCGGGGATGTCACTTTCATCCATTTCATACTTGTCCACAGCGCCCAGATTCTTTGTTTCTTTGCCGATGGTAACTTCTACTCTGTCCAGTTTCCAGCCATCGGCTGCTTCCATTTTGAATTTCTGTTTGTCAACGCCATAAGGAATTTCTACAACTTGTGTTTCATTTGCACCAATGGTATCCACGTCTTTTACAACGACCTTACCCTTCCCCTCAACAATGACTGTCATCAGGTGTTCTGTTGTACTGCCGCCGCCTTTGACTTCATAAGTCAATTTAGGCACAGGGAATGTTTCGGTGCTGCCTACTGTACCATTGGAATCCACAGGTGTCAGAGTGGCTACTACGTTGGTTTTTACGATGTATGTGCCTTTTGTTGTCTGAGGATTTGTCAAGTGTACATCGTAGGAGAACTGCACAGGGGCAAAGTTGCTGACAGGCACATTGATGTCCCAAACAAAATGTTCACGGGTTTCGCCGTCTGCGTCAGCCACACCTTCGGGATAATAGGTTACAACAAAATCGTAACGACCATCTGCTGTTGCACCTTTGAAGAAACCATAAGTGGTGCTTCCTTCAGGAAGTTCAGCAGATTTAATTTCTTCTTTATTCAGTGTTACTTTATTCTCATATTTACCAACAGTAATGGTCATATTTTTCAGATTTACAACATCAAAGTTGTAGTCATTGCCCTTATTGTCTTTGCCCTGACCGATGATGTCGACAACCTGAGAGCCTTTAGCCAGCAGGTAGTAAATGTCATTCTGGATATCATCAAAACTTACTTCTTTACCATCTGCCAGATAGGTCATAAAAGCATGACCCCAAGGATGATCTTGAACACTAGTATTTCCTAATACCGCATAGCAATGGTATTTTTCACTCAATTCGTGGTACAGTTTTGCTGTTTTATACAGTGCAACGTCGACCGTAGTGGGAAGCACTGTATTACCTTTTGGAATGTGATTATTTTTATCCATACCCTCATAAGGCTGAATATATTCTTCCACTGCACTATAATGATTTTCTACATCCTGTAAATAGGTATTCCAATTACTAGGAATAAACTGATCTCCACCCTCTAAGTAATGACGGATGCTCCAGCAGTCAGGTCCAGCCATAATTTGATTTTCACCATTTGTTGCCTGCTGAGAATTGATGGCCTGAGCAGGTTCATCAAACATATAGGTGATACCGTCGCTGACAAAAATCACATGTTTTCTGCTGTCTTCTACATCTGTATCCGCAACCAGCATTTTCTGTGCTGCCAAAAGACCCGCATGGGTATTGGTGCCGCTGGAGATTTTCTGTGTGATTGCAGCTTCAATATCATCATACTCGGTTACCAAATCTTTCCATTCAGTTACATGTGTTTCTTTGTTGAAGATTACAACGCCAACTTTTACGGTTGCTCCATCTTCTTCTGCTTTCTTCTGCAGGTCTTTCAGCATATCCAGTGCCTGTGTTTCCACAGTATTGCTTGTGGATTTATCCAGTACGAATACCACATCAGAAACCAGTTCTTCTTGCGCGGAAGGCAGAGAAAGGGTCACTGTGGAGTTGTAATTGCTGTCCAGTGGTGTTGCTTCTTTATTCTTGGAATGATCCCATGTAGGAGGTTCGGGGGGATCAACAGGGTCTTTTTCTGTCAAAACGCCGTCCAGATGGAAAGCGGGCTGCAGTTCTTCATCATTTGCGTTTACTTTGTAGCTTGCGCCGATGTAGCTGAGTTTCTGCCATGTGAAATCATAATTTTCATTGGTGTATGTATTGTTACCGATTTTGAAGATAAATTCTGTGACATTCCCGCTTTCATCCATTGTCCATTCGCTGCCTGTTCCGACAGGTGCGCTGGAAACTACGTCATAATCTTCATGGGTGCCCAGTGGTTTCAACTGATTCCAGTTTTCAATCTGCTTCTGGGCAGCCTCACCTGTATAAGCCTGTTCTGTACTGGTGCCTGCTATTACTTTTGCGCCAGTTGCCAGATAGGAATAATCTTCGGGATTTTCTGTTACATCACCGTCTGTATAATTCAGTACATACAGGAATACAGGCAGTTTTTCTTCCGGTTCTGTGGGGTCAACAGGACCGCCGAATGCCCATACCGCATAGACAGTTACAGGAACATCTGCAACATCAACTTCTTGGATGATTGTACCTTCCGGTACTTCGTTTGCGGAGTTAAAAATATTTGTCTGGGTTGTACTCCATCCCCGGAATTCAACTTTTTTATCGCCCTCAGGAGCATGGGTAGGACCTTCTGTTTTCAGGGTTGCTGGAGCATTTTTCGGTACATTTACAACTACATTGCTACCTTCGCCACCATTTGCGTCATAGGTCAGTGTAACTGTATCTGCTCCAGTGCCTGGAATGATAACAGTAGGATCACCAATCTGTTCCTTTGGAATTGTCTGATCATGATCGTTAGAATCTTTATATTTCAAAGTAACATCCTTATTTGTTTTATACTCTGTATCCTGTTCAGATGTCACAATGGGTTTCACTTTAAATGTTGCAGTAGCTGTTTCTGCTGGAATATCACCAATTTCCCATGTTACCACACCATTTTTTACAGAAATTGTTCCTGTTTGAGTTTCTGCACTACCTTCTACATACTCGAAAGCATCTGTATTGATGACATCGGTCATGACAGCACCTTTACCAGCAGACACTGTATTGATTTCTCCTGCCCATTTTTTCAGAAGTTCTTCCAATTCAGATGCATAATTTGCGCCTGTTACATTCTGGTAGTGGTTATCACTTGCCAAGCTTTCCAAATAGTCATCTGCTTCATTATCCAATGCAATCCCGATGGTATACAGCTGATAGCCTGCGGCTTTGATTGCTTCCGCCTGTTCGGAACCATCCCAATTGGGATCACCAATGGAACTACCCTGCTTACCAGGCGCACCATCGGAAATGAATACAACATAGCCGGGGCGAGTTTGATCTTCTCTGTCATTCAGCATACTATAAGCTTCCTGCAGTGCAGAAGTATAGTCTGTACCACCGTCAGCATTCATTGCATTCAATGTATTCTCTACAGCTGCAACATCTTTTGTCAAATCCTGCCGTTGACGAATGGCATCTACAGATTCGAACCAATCCCGCTGTGTATGCGCAAAGCCAATCACTGCCATCTGGTTATCATTTTCGCCAGACAGAATGCTGTCAGCAAAGGTCTTACCAACTTTTTTTGCTGTATCAATTCTGGGTTCTTTTCCTTTTTCCCCGGTACAAGATTTAGGTACAAGCCAACCAGTTAAACCTTGATAATATCTTGCTCCGCATTCAGGGCATTCTACCAAGCCCCAACCTGCACTTTTAAATTCAGAACTAGGGGTTTTACAAGGTTCCCCAACACTGGATGCCATACTGCCGGAGTTATCCACCACCAGTACCACATCCGCTTTGGAAGCGGTAGACTGTGTCACAGGATCGCCCTGTACCGTCATGGTGATTGTGACTTCACCAGTGTTTTCGTTATACGTTGCTGTTTTAGACGCTGTCACATCCCCTTCCTTCGCCATTGCCGTCACAGGCAACAAGCCGCACAGCATGACGAATGTCAACAGGAAGCTCAGCGTCCGCTTCACTTTGTTTCTCATTCTCTCACTCCTTCTTCATTTATGGTGCAGCAATGGTCCTGCACCCACGCCCCGCATCCATAGGCAGGGCTTCTCACACAAACACTGTTCTGTCCAAGCAAATGGCATGCTCAGACACATTTCTTTTCACTTCTCTCCTCCTCTCTTCGAAAACAAGCGCCCCTTTCATGTATACAGAAAACAAAAACATGCCTCCCGTCATATTCTTTCTAGAGTCGCTTCCTGCTTCTTCTTGCCGATTGTCATCTTTGGTATGGGCTTCCTTTTCTGTCAGGAAAACCATGTATCAAGACAGGATTTCGTTAACAGAAAACATGCGCTGTATCTGTCAACAGTTCCTGATCTTATCGCTTGTTTGCCTTATTGCTGTTCCCAGCCTGTCATCATTTCCTCTGCCTCTAAAAGCTTGTCATAATACTGCAAAAGCAGCATTGCCACATTATCCTGCAGCTGGGTCTGGGTTTGTTCGTAAAGTCTGAGCAGACATCTTGGATTTGCCTTTTCCGGCGCCACATCCGCTATGTGGCACAGCTGCTTCATGGCTGCGTTGACGGTGATACGATGGATGTCCGTTCCTTTTTGCGAACGGAAGATACGCCCTTCTAAAATGTCATTGCGCTTGCAGTAATCCAGCAATTCCCGCTGAAAGGTCTTGGGGATGGCAATTTTCCGTTCCTGCCCATTGCTGTGAAAAACGCCGCTGCCTTTTTTCACAATATTCACTGTCAGTTCCGGCAGTTCCCAAATATGTAAACCCAAAACACAAATGGACTTGATGATAAAATAAAGCTGTTCTTTTTTCTGCTGTTTTGCCGCCTGCAGCAGACGAATATACTCGCTGCGCTGCAATACTGTCTGGGCGGTATCCTCCAAAGGCACACAGGACACCTGCCAGTTCCTTTCTCCCATAAATTCCAGATACTGATTCACCACTGCCAGCCTGCGATTGATGGTGCGTACTGCCAGAACCCCTTCCTGCTGCATGGCAGATTTCCACTCCTGGAGCGTATTTTTTCGAATCATGTCATCCGGCAAAAAATCATGCTGGAATTTCAATAAAATCCGGCGGTATTCCGCAATGGTCTCCGCTTTATTGCCGGCGTCTGTTTTTTCCTGTAAAAATGCTTCTATGCTTTCTCGCGTAAATTTGATTTCTTCCATATTTCTCACTCGTTATAACGAAATTCCCCTTCTGTCATACTTTTTTACGAAGAATCGAAAAAAATCTAGGGATCGGTTCTCCGCGTCTTCTTTTTTCCACGTAAAAATTAAAAAAACATCAAAATAAAGCCGAAAATATATTTTTTTTGCAAAAATTATCGTTTCGGTTTTATTTTGATGTCATCACTTGCTATCGTATGTAAAAAGTGTTATATTTGAAATGTAATACTTTCGTATTTTATATGATTATATATGTGATACAATCTGATTTTTATGACAGAAGGGGAATTCTGTTATAGAACGAGGCCCATGCGTTCCAGTTTCTGACGATGGACGCGCCCGCTTTCCATAATATAGATTCTTGTGGTTTCAATATTGCTGTGTCCCAGCATATCCGCCAGTTTTGCAATATCTTTATCCAGACTGTAAAAAATCCGCGCAAACAGATGGCGCAGGTTGTGTGGGAATACTTTCTTGGGATTCACCTCTGCATCTTTGCAGAGTTTTTTCATTTCTGCCCAAATATTCCCCCGATGCAGGGGGCGTCCGCTTCTTGTAACAAATAAAATGCCTTTGGAAATACCGTTCTTTGCCGCATAGGCCTTCAGTTTTTTCTGCAGACGGACCGGCAGAAAAATCACCCGTCGTTTTCCCTTGCAATTGACTTCCGCTCTGCCCCGTTTGACTGCCTCCAATGTGATGAACTGCAGTTCAGAAACACGTATGCCTGTGGCACAGATGGTCTGTATCAGCAGGGAAAGACGTTCTTTGCCCTTTCTTTCCGCTGTACGCACCAGTCTGCTGTATTCTGCCCGTGTCAGTTCTTTTTCTTCACTGATAAATATTTCTTTTTGAATTTTCAATAACTTCATACGCAGATCATGTCTGCCCAAAAACGCAAACAGTCCATTGGCTGCCACCAATTTTCCATTGACCCCTGCGGGGCTGTATGTTTTTTCCAAATTTTCTTTCCATAACAGCAGGTCTTCTTTTCTGACTTCTTTTCCTGCCAGAAATTGTTCCAGCTCCCGCAGTTCTCTTGCGTATTTCTCTAAAGTTCCTTTGCTTTTCTCCTGTATTCTCAAAAACTGTAAATAAGATACTACGATATTTTTCGTCACAACGATCTGTTCCATCGTCAACCCTCCTTTTCTTTTCTACTTCTATTTTGGTACTTTTTCAGAAAAATACACAGGTATTTTTTCAAAAAAAACACCAAATATCAATTTTTACAGAAGATATCAGAAAAAATTTTCTATAAATATCACAATATAGAAAGTCATTTCCATTCATGGCAGGATACGGAAGCCCTCAACCTTCCCAATCAAAAAAGCGGAGTTTGCCGCCGTCCTGTAACATCACGCAAACTCCGCTTGATTCATCTTCTACTATTCTATTTTCCCCCAGCTTTTCTCCGGTTTTCCGCCAAATAGAACGCCCCTGTTTCTTCTTATCCCCATTTTTGGCATATTCAAAAATGCAGCCGCTTCTGCATCTCCTCATGGAACAGCTCCCAGCGGAAAATCACCAGAGCCGCCAGAGCCCCACCGCAGCAGACCACACAGACCAATGCCGGAAAAATAAATTTTATCACATGGGTCAGCAGCAATATCCACACCACCAAACCATATATGATCTCTATCAGCATATAAATGATATATTCCCTTAGCTGCAGCCGCAAAAACCTTGCCATGACCACCATCATACCAATGGACACCGTGCAAAGGATAGGCAGGATAAAGTCCACAGACCAGCCATGCCAGCCTGTTCCCATATCCCATGCCACTGCCAGTATGGAAATGACCGTCATTTCCCATAATATCCCTTTGGGAATATTCCGTTTCTTTTTCCATGCCGCGTACAGGCTGATCCAGAAGGAAACCACCCCAGCCAGCACAAACATAGACCAGAACAAATCCGGCACAAAGACCCGATTTGCCGCCAGACAGACCATAACAGCAATGACGGACAAAAACAGGAAAATACGCATGATCTTCCGATACATATGGTCATACATCTGCAGTCTGGGAAATACATTTTCTTCTTTCTCTCCCCGCAGTTTCGCGCCGCAGAGAGGACAGTGTTCCATATTTCCCCGCACATGCACATGACAGGCGTCACAGAACTCCATGGGCTTCCCCTCCTTCCTGCACATTTGCCGTCAGTTCCACATCAATGCCCATTTGGGTCAGCTGTCTGAAAAAATGACGCTGTACGGATGTATCCACGAAAGGCGCGGAAAATCCCATAGTAAGCCGATCCCCATAAGAGCACAGGCACACCTGCATCCGCTTGGTGCTGACAAACACACCAAACTGCCGCAGATAAGGCGCCATTTCCTCGGGCATATCCACACGACCGATATTGGAAAAGGCCATGGTGATTTCTCTTGCCGCCACCCGATGGGCAATGTTCAGACTGATGTCCTTCAAAAACAAAGGCACCATACGGGTCAGCAGGTTATGCTCCAAAGCACAGAGGTCATTGAGCCTTCCTTTGACTTTTTCCTCTGTCAGTTCTTTTGCAAATCCTTCTTTCACCGCGGCGATAACAGAAGCGAAATCATCAGGATTTTTTCCAAAATCATAGCCCACTGTAATGACAGAGAAAAAATTCCTGGCGGATTCCGACGGGAAATAATTCCGAAGATTTACAGGCACCGACAGGTTCACGGGATATTTCTCCGCCCGTTTGGGCATTTGGGCATGGATGGCACGGAGCAGCACACTGCAAAGGAATATACTGGCTGTGGTGCCATATTCATGGGCTTTTTCCAATATTTGCGACGCCGACGCCGTCCCCTCGATGACACGGATCTGGTGATCTGGCAGACGGATGCCGGAAATATGATAAGCTTTTTTCACTTTCTGTTTTTCGTATTTCTTCTTCCCTGTATAATACCGTGCGAAACTGTCGCTCATGCGCTCTGGCACCGGCACCGCGTTGCGGAGGGCTTCTTGGGAGAGGACACCTTCCCCATGTACCTGCTTGATATAATGGATGGTCAGCATCCGCAGAAACGCCAGCGCTCCTGTCCCATCTGTCAGGGAATGATAGACCTCCAGATTGATACGGCACCGATAATAGGTCACGGAAAAGAGCAGTCCGTGGCGGTCAGGATGGTACAGCTTACTGCATGGCGGCAGATGTTCCTCCCGCACCACAGGCTTTTCCCGGCTTTCTTCGTAAAAATACCAGAACAGTCCCCGTCGCAGGGAATAGCGGTAAAAAGGGAAAAACTCCAGTGTTTCTTCCAATGCGGCCTGCAATGGCGCTTCCTGCACCATTTCCGTCAGTTCGCAGGTGAAGCGAAAAACCTTTGTATCTTCTCTGCTGGTAGTGGATGGGAATAGCTTCGCCGCGTTTTCCAATCTGCTCCAGTTCGCGCCGCTCACAAAGACCCGCCTCCCTTCAAAAATTTCTGTATCCAGCGATAACTTTCCTGTACCGCTTCAAACCGTGTAGGCAGTGAAAAATACCCATGGAGCCCATCTGCGATACGCACTACGGTCACGTCATTTCCTGCCCGTTTTAGTTCCGCCCCATAAGCCTCCCCTTCATCTCTGAGGGGGTCAAATTCCGCCGTCAAAATGAGGGTGCGGGGCTGGTTGGTAAAGTCCTCCGCCAAAAGAGGCGCAAAATACGGATTTTGTCTGTCTGCCGGAGAGGACTGATACAATTCCATATAGTCACAGACCCGTTTGGAGGTCAAAAGATAATCTGTGCCGTTTTCCACCACAGAAGGAAAAGGCGATGCGGGGGAATGGTCATTGAATGTGGCAGGATAGATCAAAATCTGCTGTTTCACCTCAAATTCGCCCCGATCTCTTGCCATCTGGGATACCACCGCCGCCAGATTGCCGCCGGCGGAATCCCCCATGAGTGTGATTTCCTCCGGTTTTACCAGAAAAGGAAAGCCGTCACAAAACAGTGTTTTTGCCACATGATAGCAGTCCTCCGGCGCCGCTGGGAATTTATACTCCGGCGCCAGACGGTAATCCACGGAAATGACCACCGATTCCAATATTTTTGCCATGGCGGCGCAGACCTTTGTATAGCTGTTGATGTCCCCAACGACCCAGCCGCCGCCATGGAAAAAGAGGATCACCGGTCCTTCCAGCACTTCTTCCTCATTGGGAAAAAACAGGCGCACAGGCACACTGGTCTTGCCAAAAGGCACTCGCCAGTCCTGAAAAAGATTTTTCTCCGGCGAAAGCTGGGCGGAACGAATGCCCTCCAGCCTCCGTTTGATCTTATATGTTTTTTTTACGTCCAAATCAGGATAGGACAGCGCTTTCAGCGCAGCATGCATCACCTTATTGATCTCCATGCACTTCCACCTTCTCTTCTCAAAATTTCCAAATGCCCCGCAGCAGCCACACTGCCAGCGCGATTCCGCCTGCCATACGGTATGCTATGAGCATAGCCTCTCGGGGCTGGGCGTTTTTGCTGAAATTACCATAAAATATCTCCCAAATCTTCCTTGGGAAAAAGACCATGACCGCCGCAAAAACCACCACAACGATCTGCATCACCAAAAGCATATCCCTTCCCCCTTAAATCTTGCCTTTCCGATAAGCGCTGGGCGTAATGGAAAAATATTTGCGGAAGGTCTGGGCAAAATGGCTGGGGCTGTCAAAACCACAGCGCATACCCACTTCCGCCACTGGCAGATTGGTTTCCCTGAGCAAAAGGGCCGCCTGAGAAACACGATACCGCAGCAGATACTGCAAAGGAGAAATGCCGATGGTACGATGGAAGCACCGCAGACATTCCCGCTCCCCGATATTTGCCGCTCTGGCGATCCTTGCCAAATCCAAAGGCTCATTATACTCTTTCTGAATCAGTTCCAGCATGCTCTTGAGCCGCTGGGCATCCATGGTTTTCCGGCTGTTTCCACCTTCCACAGGCTTTGTATGGTCATAGAGATTCCGCCACAGACGTCCCAGCCTATCCCGTACATCCCATTCATAACCTTCTTCTTTTTTCTCCAGAAAGCGAAGGATTTCTTTGATTTCCGCCAGCATATCCTTCTGCCACTGTTCTTCCCCCGTCAAAGGCAGCCCCTTAATGCTGCCATAAGCCAACAAAGGAGCGATATATTTTTTCTGAAAAACCGTATCCTGTCCGCCGCTGATGAGTCTGGTATGGAATACAGCGGAGCGGATTTTGCCCCCTTCCCCCGCCGCCAGTATGCTGTGGAGCACATTGGCATGGATGAAAGCCCCTTCGCCTTTGGAAAGGGTCCAGCGCATGTCCGGCAGGAATACTTCCACACTGCCTTCCGTTACATATAATATTTCCGTTTCTTCGTGCCAATGCCAGGCAACGCCCCCTTTTTCACCGCTGCGAATCTGGGTATCATAGCCGCCGCAGGGAAAATCCGCCGTGCCATGGGGACGCAGTTCCATTTGTCTGGGATTGACGTTTACATCACAGGCATCCAATGACATACTACCCCTCCTGTCCGTTTTTTTATAGTATACGTCTATATATTGATTGCATCAAGCCTTTTCCGGCGGTATTTTAATAGAGTGCGCATTTTCGCGGGCTGTTTTTGCAAAAAAAGACAGACTGCTTATATTTTGGAGGTATTTTATGTTTTCATTGCTTCTGGCACTGATTTATGTATCGTTCATTTCGCTGGGACTGCCGGATTCCCTGCTGGGTTCCGCATGGCCCCAAATGCAGGAAAGTCTAGGGGTTTCCCTTTCTCTGGGCGGTGTCATTTCCTTTCTCATTACCGCCAGCACCATACTGTCCAGCCTTATGAGCCATCGGGTCATCCAGCGGTTCGGCACAGGCGGCGTCACCATGTGCAGTGTTGCCCTGACTGCCCTTGCCCTTTTGGGCTTTTCCCTTTCCGACAGCTTCTTTGCCCTCTGCCTTTGGGCAATCCCCTACGGTCTGGGGGCTGGCTCTGTAGATGCCGCCCTGAACAACTTCGTCGCCCTCCACTGCAAGGCAAAGCACATGAGCTGGCTCCACTGTTTCTGGGGCATTGGCGCCACAGGCGGGCCATACATCATGGGTTTATGTCTGAGCCGTGGCATGGGCTGGCAGGCAGGCTACCGCACCATTTCCTTCCTGCAAATGGCATTGACCCTCATTTTGCTTCTGTCCCTGCCCTTATGGAAAAAACAAGAACTGCCCCTTTCCGGCGGCGAAACCGTCCGTCCCCAAACACCAAAGTGGGGCAAACTGCTGAAACGCCCCGGTGTCAAAGCCGCCCTGACGGCGTTTTTCTTCTATTCCGCACTGGAATTGACCACAGGGCTTTGGGGCAGCAGTTACATGGTGGCTGTGCGAGGGATTTCCGCCGAAACTGCCGCAAAATGGATTTCCCTGTTTTATCTGGGCATCACTGCCGGACGGTTTTTCAGCGGCTTTCTGACCCTGCGTTTTTCCGATGACGCCATGGTGCGTCTGGGGGAAGGTACTGCCATTGTGGGCATTATCCTGATACTTTTGCCACTGCATAATCTGTTTCTATGCGCGGGATTGATCCTCACAGGGCTTGGCTGCGCGCCCATTTATCCCAGTCTGCTCCATGCCACACCCCAGCGGTTTGGAAAATCCCTGTCCCAATCCCTCATGGGCACCCAAATGGCAATCTCTTATCTGGGCAGTACCACCATGCCTCCTGTATCCGGTTTTCTGTCGGAGAAAATCTCCATGGGGCTGTATCCTGTACTGCTGTTGGTATTTGCTCTCTCCATGACCATCCTGACGGAAAAAAGCAGACACTGCTATGTGGAATAACGCAAAAAAATCTGAATATCAAAAACTGTGTTGAGAAAAAATAAACTTTCTAAAAATACGAAAAGCCAGAATTCTCTGTATTGCAGAGATTCTGGCTTTCTTTATTCTCTTATGCTGAAGCCCGAAAACGGACTTTTTTATGTATCATTCGGATTTTCCCGCTCTTGTCATCAATTCCAGTACGGCTGTCTGGGTATCTTTCCCATGGAACAGCACGTCATTGATGGCCTGTGTGATGGGCAGGTCAACATGGTATTTTTCCGCCAGATGACAAGCCGCCTGTACAGTGTTGACACCTTCTACAACCATTTTGACTTCTGCCAGTGTTTCTTCCAAGCTCTTGCCCTGTCCCAGCAGGATACCTGCCCGGCGGTTACGGGAGTGCATACTGGTACAAGTAACGATAAGGTCACCGATGCCGGAAAGACCAGCGAATGTTTCCGCTTTGCCGCCCATGGCAATGCCCAGACGCTTCATTTCCGCAATGCCTCTTGTCATGAGAGCCGCTTTGCTGTTGTCCCCAAAGCCCAGACCGTCGTTCATACCTGCCGCCAGTGCCATGACGTTTTTCAGGGCCGCCCCCATTTCCACGCCAATGACATCTGTGCTGGTGTAAATGCGGAATTTGGGATTCATGAATTCTTTCTGCACCATTTTTGCCACTTCTTCATTTTCTGAAGCAATGAGGCATGTGGTGGGGATTTCTCTCGCCACTTCTTCCGCATGGCTGGGACCGGACAGCACACATACTTCGCACTGGGGCACACATTCCTGGATGACCTGAGAAAGACGCAGCAGACTGCCGTCCTCCAGACCTTTTGCCACATTGACGATGACAGTGCCTGCTTTGAAATAAGGCGCAAAATCCGTCATGGTCTGGCGCACCGCACGGGAAGGCACAGCGGAAATAACGATTTCCGCACCCTCCAGAGCCGCTGTACGGTCTGTGGTGGCTGTCAGTGTTTCCGGCAATGTAACGCCGGGAAGATATTTTCCGTTGGTGTGTTTGCTATTGATTTCGTCCACAGCTGCCTGACTTCTTGCCCAAATCTTCACCTGATGGTCATACTTGGTCAGAATGATGGCAAGGGCTGTGCCCCAACTGCCGGAACCGATTACCGCTACATTTTTCATAACAAACTCCCCTTCCTCAGACTTTCTTTGTCAAAGTAAACTTGTTTTCATTGCCCGCGCGCAGTCTTCCAATATTCGCCCGATGCTGCCACAAAGCCAGAATGGTCAGCCCTGTCAGCACCAGCGCCCCTTCCAGAGGCAGACGGAAGAAAAAGGCACAAATGGGAATGGCAATGGAAAAGAGCATAGACCCCAGAGAAATATAACCGGACAATGCCACTGCCACAATGCCGATGGCAAAGGAAATGAGCAGCAAGGGCATAGATTCCGTAAAACCAATACAAAAAACCATACCGATGGTAGCAGCAATGCCTTTGCCGCCTTTGAAATGCAGGTAAAAAGGAAAATCATGTCCTAAGATTGTACCTGCGCAGGCATAAATCCCTGCCAGAATCCCCATATCCGGGAACAGCCATCTGGCAATGATGAAGCTTACGACCCCTTTTAAAATATCCCCGATGAATGTGACCGCTCCCGCTTTAAAACCCAGCACACGCAGGGCATTGGTGGTGCCCAGATTGCCGCTGCCTTTTTTGCTCAGGTCTGTTTTGCAGAGCTTGCCCATGATGAACGCCGTCTGGATACAGCCGATGAAGTACCCGATGGCAATACAAATCAGTCGAAACATATCAATCCTTATCCCCTTTTTCTCTTACGATAAAATGAATGGGTGTGCCCACAAAACCGAAGGCTTCCCGCAGCTGGTTTTCGATATATCTGCGGTAAGAGAAGTGGAACAGTTCCCGTTCGTTGACGAAAATGACAAAGGTAGGGGGTTTTACGGATACCTGTGTCATGTAGTACAGACGCAGCTGACGGCCTTTGTCCGCGGGGGGCTGCTGCATGGCTGTTGCTTCAATGAGCACTTCATTCAGAACACCGGTGCTGATACGCAGGGCATGGTTTTCGTTTACGGTCTTAATCAATTCCAGCAGACGGTTCACACGCTGACCTGTATGAGCGGAAATGAACACTCTGGGGGCATAAGGCATGTACGCCAGTTCATTGCCGATGTCCTTCAGGTATTTATTCATGGTCTTATCATCTTTTTCGATGGAATCCCATTTGTTTACGGCAACGATAGCCGCTTTCCCTCTTTCGTGAGCAATGCCGGCAATCTTTGTATCCTGATCGGTGATGCCTTCGTTGGCGTCAATGACCAAAATGGCAACGTCACAGCGTTCTACGGCAGCAACGGCACGGATGATGCTGAAACGCTCGATTTCTTCTTTGATCTTGCTTTTCCGGCGCATACCAGCGGTGTCGATGAACACATATTTCTGACCATCCACTTCAATGGGAGAGTCAATGGCGTCACGGGTGGTGCCGGGAATGTTGCTGACGATGAGTCTGTCTTCTCCCAGAATCTTGTTGATGAGGGAGGACTTGCCTACGTTAGGTTTGCCGATGATGGCAACTTTGATGGCGTCATCTTCTTCCTGATTATCGCTGTCCTCAGGGAAGTGGGCGATGACTTCATCCAGCATATCCCCCAGACCCAGTGCCTGACCTGCGGAAATGGGCATGGGATCGCCGATGGCAAGTTCATAAAATTCGTAAATATCCATGGTGTCGCGCTTTACGCTGTCCACTTTGTTGACAGCCAGCACAACGGGTTTTTTGGTGCGGCGCAGTTTGTTTGCCACCTGACGGTCGTCGTCAGTCACGCCTGCTTTTACGTCTGTGACAAACAGGATCACGTCAGCGGTTTCAATGGCGATTTCCGCCTGCTGCAAAATCTGTTTCTGAATGATTTCTTCAGAACCGATTTCCATACCGCCGGTATCGATGAGTGTAAATTTGTGATTCAGCCATTCTACGTCTGCGTAGATTCTGTCACGTGTTACGCCGGGGGTATCCTGTACGATGGAAATGCGTTCGCCCGCCAGCCTGTTGAAAAGGGTGGACTTGCCCACATTGGGACGTCCCACCACTGCTACGATGGGTTTGCTCATTTGTTTTCCTCCAACTCTATGTTCATTGTTTTTCATTTTCATACAGAAAGGGGCATACGCCCCCACTTTCACATTCTATGTATTATAGCATAAATAAGGCGGTACATACAATACTTTCCCACATTTGAGGGCTTTTTCACAAAATTTTTACGCAAAAAAGCCCCCTTGTCCACGCCAGAACAACAAAAACAGCCTCAAACGCCCTTTGAAAAGCGAAAAAGGCGCAAAATCCAAAGATTTCACGCCCTTCTGTCTTTTTTACAGCAGTGTCATGACCCCAGCCATAACGCCTCTTTCTTCCCGCATTTTCCGATGGGAGTAAAACCGCTGGGTATCACACATGGTGCAAAGACCGGAAATCTCAATGTTTTCCACGCCCATTTCCGCCAGCAGTCTGCGGTTGGTTTCCCACAGGTCGATTTTGTATTTGCCTTCTTCTGTGTGGTCGTCAAAAATGATGTCATCGGCAAAGGCAATCTGTTTGCGGAACAGATTCACCACAGGGTCATCCACCTGGAAACAGCATTTCCCAATAGAGGGACCAATGGCTGCCACAATATCCTTGGGGTTTGTGCCGTATGCCGCCATCATTTCCTGCAAGATTTTTTCTGCCATACGGTCGGCAGTGCCTTTCCAGCCGCAGTGTGCCAGACCAATGGCTTTGTTTTTGGTATCCAACAGGAAAACTGGCACGCAGTCTGCCCCGAAAATCACTAGATTGATGCCCTTTTCATTTGTCATCAAACCGTCGATGTCGTGATAGGTTCTGTCTTTTGTAACGCCGCAGCCTTTGTCCTTGGCTGTGACTTTCAGTACGTTTGTGGTATGGGTCTGCTGGGTTGCCACAAAAGCGTTTTCGTCCAGCTCCAATGCCCTTGCCAGTATGCGGTAATTTTCCGCCACAGGAGCTCTGTCCTCTCCACGGGAAAAGCCCATGTTCATGGTACCGTAATAGCCCGTGCTGACGCCGCCGTGACGGGTGGTGAAGCCATGTTTCACCATGCCTGTCTGGGTCAGGTTGTCGAATATGATCAGTTCCAACTCCCCTTTTTTTATGATCTGCAAGTTTCTTCCTCCTTTATGCCTCGAAGGCATTTTCTATGTATCGGAAATATTTCTTTCCGTTTTCTTCCAAAATTTCTGCCACATCAAAACGGCAATCTCTGTCCGCATCCCCCGTTTCCGCTAAATACGCCAGTGCTGTTTCGATGATGTGCGCCTGTTTCCGGCGGTCTACAGCCTCCGCCGGAGTGCCGTAAGCGGTGCTGGTTCTGGTTTTTACTTCCGTAAAGACCAATATGCCGTCTTTCTGGGCAATGATGTCGATTTCTCCGCTGGGTTTGCGGTAATTCTGAGCAAGGATTTCATAGCCCATTTTCTTCATTTCCTTTGCGGCAAGGAGTTCGCCTCGATTGCCTGTTTCCTTGGGTGCGGCATCTTCTTTGAGAAAATTCTTTACAAATGTCCGGCGATGGATGGGGCAGATGCCATACTGGGCAATGCCTGCCAGATGTTTCTGGGAACCGTAACCCTTATTGGATGCAAAATCATAATGGGGATAGAGTTCCGCCATGGCTTCCATCATGGCATCTCTGGTGACCTTTGCCACAATGCTGGCGGCACCGATGGAAATACTTTTCGCGTCCCCTTTGATAATGCCTTTCTGGGGTGTAGATACCTTTGGAATGGTCACCGCGTCCGCAAGGATAAAGTCTGGCTGTACTTCCAGTTTGGACAAAGCTTCCCGCATAGCTTCATAAGTTGCCTGCAAAATATTGATCTCGTCAATGCGCTCGTTGGAAACCACGCCCACAGCCCAAGCCACTGCCTGTTCCTTGATGATTTGGCAAAGTTCCTCCCGCTTCTGGGCAGAAAGTTTTTTGGAGTCATTGACGCCAGGAATCTTGCAGCCCTTAGGCAGTATCACCGCCGCCGCTACCACAGGACCGGCAAGAGGACCTCTGCCCACTTCGTCAATGCCTGCCACCAGTTCAAAGCCCTTTTCGTAGCACTCCCGTTCATAGGTCAGCAATGTTTCCAGACGCTCCAGCTCTGCCAGATAAGCGTCGTATTTCTTCTGGAAACGAGTCACAAGGCTCTGTACCCCTTTGCGGCTGTCAGCGGCAAATTCCGGCAGGATTTCCGGCAGTTTTTCCACGGGACAGCTGTTCAGTATTTCTTTGATTTCCCCAACGGACTCCATGGTTCTTCTCTCCTTTTGCAAAAAAGCCCCCGACTGGAAACCAATCGGGGGTCTTGTTTTCAATTAAAATTCATGATCATTTCGTTTGTGGTCACCGTATCCCCAATACCATTATTATATACACGGAATACTACACTAATATTATAGATTTTGTCAATACCGGCACGTTTCAAATCACTGTCCCGTATGGTCAGGCGGTCTGTTTTGCTTCTGTCGCCCAATACCCTTGTGTAAAGGCTGCCTTCCATATCCTTATTATTGACCTGCAGGCTATCCAGCCAAACGGTCTGCTCCAAGTCACTGTTATTGGTGAATTTAAAATCCACTTCAATGCCGTCTGTATAGCCGGCGGATTCTCTGACGCCCGTACACTGGATTTTCATATTATTGACATTGGTACTGGGTTTTCTGGAAAGTTTCCCCAGTCTGCTGTCATTATCGGAAGCCGTTTCTTCCGGCTGTTCCGGTTCCTTTTCCAGTTCTTTTTGTTCCGTTTCCCCTAAGATAACGGTTTTGGAAGGGGCATCCCATGTGACGGTTTTCCCGACAGCTTCCCCAACGGCACGAACAGGCAGATATGTGGTCCCTTCATAGATAAAAGGCTCTTTGTCTGTGCGCAGTTCTTCTCCGTCCACAACGATTTTAATATTGTTGAACATGACAGGAATGTCCATATTCGCCACTTTCGCGTAAGCGGCAGGCGCCGCGCTCATAACAAGAGCAGCCACCGTTGCCCCAAAACATACATCTTTCATTCTTTGGAATTTCATACAAAATGCCCCCTTCTGGATAGAATCTGTTTTTTATGATATCTGAAAAACAGAAAAATTCTCCCCTATTTTGGGGGAAATTCCAAAAAATCCCTGTGTTATCCTTAAGAAAAATACTATTCATCTCCCGCAAGAGGAAAAAAGGACGCAACGGATACGCCCAATATTCCGGCGATTTTGATCAGTTCATAATCCGCGATGAAACGCTCGCCTTTTTCCATGCGGCAAATGGAATAGCGATCGATGGTAATGCCTTCCAACTGCAAAGCCCGGGACAACGCTGCCTGTGACATCTTTTTTTCCATACGAATTTTTCGGATTTGTTCCCCACAGATATTTTTCTTCCCGTCATATTCGTATATCTTCATGGCTCATGGTCCCCCTCATTTTTTTCTTGACATTACCATGTGTTCTGCCTTATGATGTTGCTAAAGATGCAACATTATGTATTTTGTATGAAAAGGAGAGGAAATCAATGGAAACACCAAAAACAAAGAAATGCAAATTCTGTCAAAGCGACATCCCCCAAAAGGCATCTGTATGCCCCCAGTGCGGCAAAAAGCAAGGGGGCAAAGCAAAATGGATCATTGGGGTGATCGTTGTTTTGCTGATTTTTTCTGCCCTTGCCGGCGGCGGAGAAAAACCGGCATCTTCCGCCGGAGAAAATACACCTGTGGCGGAAAATAACACAGCGACAGAGCCTAGCCAAACAGAAGCAGAAGAAACCACCCCTGTGGAAATCATGGAAATTTCTCCCGCGGAACTGCTGGCATCCTACGAAGCCAACGAAGTCAAAGGAGATTCTCTCTATGAAGGAAAAACCATGCGGCTCAGCGGCACAGTAGGTTCCATTGGCAAAGACATCGTGGAAGAAGTTTACATCACCTTTGCCGGGGAGGATTTTGCCATCACTTCTGTGCAGTGTTATTTCTCCGATGAAGCACAGATTGAAAAAGTCATGGAATTGCAGGAAGGGGATGCCATCACATTGGTTGGTGTTTGTGACGGCAAATTCGGCAACGTACTCATCAAAGACTGTGTGTTTGAATAATGGCTGATATACAAAAAGTCGGAAATTCTTTTCAGAATTTCCGACTTTTTTATTTCTTTATACTTCCATGATGATGGGCAGGATCATAGGACTTCTCTTTGTTTTCTGCCAGATATAGTTTTTCAAAGTATCTTTGATGAGGTTCTTGATATAGTTCCAGCTGGTGATGTTCTTTTCCTCACATTCCTCCAAGGCTTTCATGACAACTTCTCTTGCGCCCTCCATAAGACCTTCGGATTCACGAACATAAACAAAACCACGGGAAATGATATCGGGACCTGCCACAACCTGACCGGTTTCTTCCTCAATGGAAACCACAACCACCATCAAGCCGTCCTCGGACAGGTGTTTTCTGTCACGGAGCACGATGTTCCCAACATCGCCAACACCCAGACCATCTACCATGACCTGACCGGTAGGTACAGTGCCTGTGACTTTGGCTTCGTTTTTGGACAGTTCCAGCACATCCCCTAGTTTATTGACGAAGATGTTCTTTTTATCCATACCCATACTCATAGCCAAATCTCTATGGCTGGACAGGTGCATATATTCCCCATGAACGGGCATGAAGAATTTGGGTTTTGTCAGAGCAAGCATGAGCTTCAGTTCTTCCTGACGAGCGTGACCGGAAACGTGGATGTCCTCGATACCGCCATATACCACATCCGCGCCTTTTTTCAGCAATTCGTTCACCACACGGATGACATTCTTTTCGTTGCCGGGGATGGCAGACGCGCTGATGATGATTTTATCATCGGGTTTTACGCTGACCTGTTTATGTTCACTGTTGGCAATACGGGACAGAGCGGACATGGTTTCCCCCTGGCTGCCTGTAGTGATGATGACCAGCTGTTCATCCCGATAGTTTTTGATTTCGTTGATATCAATGAGGGTACGGGGCGGAACCCACAGATAATCCAGTTCAGACGCTGTTTTTACGGCGTTTACCATACTTCTGCCGATGATGGCAACCTTTCTGCCATACATGTACGCCGCGTTGATGATCTGCTGGATACGGTGGATATTAGAGGAGAATGTGGCAACCATGATGCGGTTTCTGGGGGTTTCCTCAAAAATCCGTTCAAATACCTTACCTACATTCTTTTCCGACATGGTAAAGCCTTTGCGTTCCGCATTGGTGCTGTCGCTCATGAGGAGCAGTACACCCTGACTGCCCAGTTCCGCAAAACGCTGCAAGTCGATGATGTCCCCGTCGATGGGTGTATAGTCCACCTTAAAGTCCCCAGTATGGATGACCATACCCACAGGTGTCTGGATTGCCAGTGCCACAGAGTCGGCGATGGAATGGTTTGTGTGGATGAATTCCACCACCATTTCCCCCAGCTTCACTTTTTCGCCGGGCACAACGGTATGCAGTGTGGTCTTATCCAGCATTTTATGCTCTCTGAGTTTGTTTTCCAACAGCCCCAGTGTCAGCAGTGTGCCGAATACAGGCACTTTCAGTTGTTTCAGCACATAAGGCAGTGCGCCGATGTGGTCTTCGTGACCGTGAGTCAGCACGATGCCTCTGATTTTTTCTACGTTCTTTGCCAAATAGGTAATGTCTGGAATGACCAGGTCAATGCCCAGCATATCATCCTCGGGGAACGCCAGGCCACAGTCGATGATGATGATATCGTTGCCGTATTCCAGTACGGTCATATTCTTCCCGATCTCTTCCAGACCGCCCAAAGCGATGACTTTCAGCCTTGTTTTGGGCTTGGATCTTCTGTTTGCCAAAAAACACACCTCCTTTTTATCGTTTTATGTAATCCATTTCTAAAAGTTAGTATGGCGTAAAAAAGTCCGATTTAAACACAAAAACAAAACCTGTCTTTCTTTCCTTTTTCAGACAAGCACAAAAAGAGCAGGCAATCCTGTCCTTCTCCGAAAAACAATTCACGACCCATTTTTCTGCAAAGGCAGGTTTCTGCTTTTTCGTTTCTGTTCGCTTTTTTATCCGCACATATATTGAAAAGGGTGTCGGTCAGCCGTCCACCCTGTCCATTCCAAATCAGTCGTCGATGGAAACTTCGTAATCTTCGCCTTTCTGGGCAAAAAGTTCTGCCACACGGTCAAATTCCGCGTCGTCTTCCACCATTTCGTATGTGATGTCGTTGGCGTCGATTGCCACTTCTTTGAGGATCAAAGCCTGTGTTTCGTCCTCGTCCATTTTTTCTGTTTCTACCACCAGCAGATAACGGTCTGTGCCGCTGGCTACATTATCAATAATGGAAAATTCCACATCTGTGCCATCCTCGTCGGTCATGGTCACGATTTCAAATTCCAGTTCTTCTGCTTCTTCAAAAATATCGCTCATGTTCTTCTCCGTTTCTTTCTGGGGGCTTACTGTTTGCTGTCCAGATACCCCTGCAAAATGTGTACTGCCGCCATTTTGTCAATGACGCTCTTTCTTTTATCGTGGCTCAGGTCTGCCATGCGCAGGGCACGCTCCGCCGCAATGGTGCTGAAGCGCTCGTCCCAGAGCACCACAGGGATTTTGGGGAATCTGCCTTTGATTTTCGCCTCAAAGACCTTTGTTTTCTCGCACCGCTCCCCTTCGGAGTTATCCAGATTTTTGGGATAGCCCAAAACGATGGTATCCACCTGATACTGTTCGATGATTTCTGCCAGACGGCGCATGCATTTTTTAAATTCCTGGGGGTTATCCCGCTTGATGATTTCCACGCCCTGTGCTGTCCAGCCCAAGGGATCGCTCACTGCCACGCCGATGGTCTTGTCACCGAAGTCCAAACCTAATATACGCAAATCGATGCCTCTTTCTTACTCGTTTCTGTCCAGATAATCTTTTACCAATTCTTCCAGCAGTTCATCACGTTCCAGTTTACGGATCATGGCTCTGGCGTTGAGATAGCTGGTGATATAAGTGGGGTCACCGGAAAGGATGTAGCCCACGATCTGGTTGACAGGGTTGTAGCCCTTCTCCCGCAGTGCCGTGCTGACGGAAATCAGGATTCTTTTTGCTTCATTTTCGGGTTCCTTGCCCGTTCTGCCGAAATATTGTGTTTCATTGATGTTATTGCTCATGTGTATCACGCTCCGTTCCACAGCACATGCTTGCTGCCTACAAACAAATTCTATTCTTCCATGATAATATAAACCAGAACGGATTGCAACCGTTCTTTCCTTACATAAATATTACAAAAAATGGGATATTATGCCTCCACTTCGCCAAAAGCCATTTCTTCCGCCACAGAGAGAATTTTGGTATCCGCAATGACGTTAGACAGGTCTTTTGTGCTTCTTGCGTGGACTTTCATATAGTTTGTGGTATGTCCCTCATAGACATCGTCCCCAATGCACCGTTCAAAGAGAACGGGCATGACCTTGCCCACATGGTTCTGCAAAAAGGCGTCTGTCATGCGGTCGCTGACGGTGATCAGGTCGTGGCTCCGCGCCTGTTTCACAGCGTTTTGCAGCTGATCTTTTCTTGCCGCCGCAGGGGTGCCTTTCTTGGGGGAATACGGGAATACATGGATTTTGGAAAAGCCGATTTCTTCCGCAAAAGCACGGCTTGCCTGATAATCCTCCTCTGTTTCCCCAGGGAAGCCCACGATGATATCTGTGGTGATTGCCACATCGGGCAGATATTTCCGCAGGAGGGCTGCCGCCTGACGATATTTTTCTGTATCGTATTTGCGGTTCATTTCCTTCAAAGTCTTGTCACAGCCGCTCTGGAGGGACAAATGGAAATGGTCGCAAACCTTGGGCAGTTCCGCCATAGCCGCCGCAAATTCCTCTGTCACCACATTGGGTTCAATGGAACTGAAACGGATGCGTTCAATGCCTTCCACCTCATGTACCTGACGGATGATATCTGTGAGGGTAATGGTTTTCAAGTCCTTGCCGTAACTTGCCACATGGATGCCGGTGAGCACCACTTCTTTGAAGCCGTTTTCCGCCAGACGTTTTACTTCCGCGATCACGTCCTCTGGCTGACGGCTGCGGATAGGGCCTCTGGCATAAGGAATGATACAGTAGGAACAGAACTGGCTGCATCCGTCCTGAATTTTCAGATACGCTCTGGTGCGGTTTGCCAGTTTCTTGATTTCCAAGGGTTCAAAAACACGTTCGTGCATAATGTCTGTTACATAATTCTGCACGCCCTGTTCTGCCTCATAGTCTTCCACCAATTCCACGATTTTACTCTTATCCTTGGTGCCAATAACCAGGTTCACACCATGTACCGCCGCCAGTTCTTCCGGCGCAGTCTGGGCATAACAGCCCACAACAGCCACAATGGCGTTTTCGTTCTGGCGTTTTACCTTACGGATGAGCTGACGGGATTTCTTATCCCCGAAATTTGTCACCGTACAGGTGTTGATGATATATACATCTGCCTCATCGTCTACGGAAACCACTTCATAGCCCTTTTCCGCGAACAGTTCGGCGATGGCTTCGCTTTCATACTGATTGACTTTACACCCTAAGGCGTAGCTCGCTATCTTCTTCATAGTTCTCCTTCTATGGTCAGACCCGTCAGTCGGCAAATGGTGTCGACAACGGCGCCGTTGTTATTATTTCCTGCCACAAAACGGGCTCTTTCTTTCACGCCGTTCATAGCGTTTTCCATGGCATAGCTGTAATAAGCCTGATCGAACATTTCCACGTCATTGAACTGGTCGCCGAATACCAATGTTTCTTCCGGCAAAATGCCCCACATTTCCTGCAAGGCTGCCAATGCACTGCCTTTCGTAACTCCTTTGATTCCCGTATCCAGACAAGCGTCACCGGAAATGACCAGCGTCATTTCCTCCGGCAGCTGGGGATACATGGCGTCATAGCAGGACTGTGTGGTGCTGTTTCCGTAAACCATGAGGGAAACCTTTGTAACGCCATCTGTCATTTTATACAGGTCGTCCACCAATTCACAGTCGTAATGGAATTTGGGGCTGACAAGAAGGTCATGTACCTCCTGACTTGTGGTATAACAGCAATATTTGGCACAGACAAGCCCCTCTGTTTCCGGTAATTTTTCTATAATATCCAGACTATGGGCGATCTGTTTCTCGTTCATACCTTTGAAATACAGTTCTTTTCCGTCCTGCACCACAAAAGCACCGTTTTCCGCAATGACAGTGATCTCCGGCAAATGCTCCTGAAAATCCCGTGCCAATGAGGGGTATTGTCTGCCGCTTGCCACCACAAAGCGGATGCCTTTCTCCCGCATTTTGGGCAAAAGGCTGTAAATGCGTTTATCTATGTGTTTCTCGTCGTTCAATAAAGTGCCGTCCATGTCGGACACAATGAGTTTGATCATACTTCCTGCCTCTTTGTGATAATATCATTGATGCGGAAAAACAGGGGCAGAATCTCCATGGCAACATCGGCTTCTTTGCCGGAAAGCCAGATGAGGTATTCCCGAAGGGATTCCCACTTTTTGCTTCTGGGAACCACTTGGGCACAGATTTCTTCCATTTCGTCCAGCTTCATCATGATTTCTTCTTTTTCCCTGGCGGGCAGGTCTGCCATGCCCAGAGAAATGCGGACAGAGGTAAAGTCCGCGCTGTAGTCGATGTCTTTCTGCTCCTTGCGGATATAGTATTCCATGAGTCCTTCGTTGGAATAACCGTTATCCCGAAAGGCTTCCAGCCGTTCCATGAGATGGCAGATATTCTTCCGGTAGACTTCCGCCATATCGGCGCAATCCTCCCGATCCTGAATGACCCACAAGTCTTCGTCAAAGCCGTCTATTTTTCCGTCATAGTGCTGCAGCAGCAGTTGAAACAATTCGCCCAGTTTTTCCTTGTCATGGGAATAGGATTCCCAAATTTCCTGACTATGCCGCAAATCTTCCTCGATCAATGCCCGCAAGTCTTTCTCCTCGTTCATACTGCCACCGCCCTTCTTACAAAAAACAATATGCTTCCAGTATTCAGTATAACAAATGGCGAAAGCCTTTGCAAGCAAGGTGCCTGCCAAAAAAACCTACGGTTTTCCTATTTTTTCTCACAAATTGCCCTTAAAAAATGCCATTCCAAAAGAAAAAAACCGGAAATCCCCTTTTGTTCAGGGAAATTCCGGTTTTGCTTTTCAGACTTATTCTTCGTCTTCGTCGTCATCGTCAATGATAACGACCATACCGCCCATGCGTTTGTTCAGTTCTTTTCTTGTGATCTTGATGATGTTGGGCACCACACCGTCGGGCTGTTCGTCAATGTAGTAAGGACCTTCCTTATCGCAGTCGTTCTCATCCATCCAACCGCTGAAGAAGGAAATGATGGAGCGCATGATTTCCACGCTGTGACCCCAGTAATCCAGATCCAGGAAGATCAGACGTTTCTTTTCACCTGTCTTGGAGAATTTACGGCTTTTGTAGATCATGGAGAACAGACGTCTTTCCTCGCCCTTATAAGTGAAGTAAACAGCCATTTCGTTGCTTTCACCGAAACGGTTTTCATAACGGTTTACCTTTGCTTCGGGGTCGAAATATCTCAGGATAAAACGGTAAATCTGTTCCAGTTCGATTTCTTTTGTGATGTAACCATGTGTCTTTGCTGTCATGGAGTTTCCACCCTTTCTTTTTGCTGTTTATATGAAATTTGTTTGTATACAAAATATTTCCTTTCCCTTGCATTATACATAACTCCCAGCCCCCTGACAATAGGTATACATTCAGAAATAACATAGAAATTCCGCCATGATTTTTGTTCAATTTTCAATGCTTCGCTTCTTTGTACGGACAGAAAAACAAAAAGGAGAAGTTCTTCCAAAAAGAATGACTTCTCCCCCTTAATTTTATAGAAAAATTTAGTTTTTCATAGCCGCGATCATGGTTTCCGTCAGCAGGCTGCTGCGCTGTGCCGCCATGACGCAGAATTCATCGAAGGACATGCCAGCGTCCTCATTGGCGCTGTCAGAAATGGCACGGATGATGAGGAACGGAATCCGGTTCAGCCAGCAGGCATGGGCAATGGCAGCCCCTTCCATCTCCGCGCAGTCTCCTTTGACATTCTTACGGATTCTGTTTCTGCCTTCTTCCGTGGCAATAAACTGATCGCCGCTTGCCACACGTCCGGTGATGATGCGGCAGTCCAGACCGCATGTTTTTGCCGCTTCCTTTGCCAGTTCCACAAGGGCTTCATCGGCTTTGAAACAGCTTTCCGCCATACGTGGGATCACGCCGATGGGATCGCCGAAAGCGGATGTATCCATATCATGCTGCATGGCATCCACGGAAATGAGGATATCCCCCACATGCAGTTCGGGAGAAAGACCGCCTGCCACACCTGTGTTGATGATATAATCCACGCCGAAATGGTCGATCATTGCCTGTGTGCAGACAGCGGCGTTGACTTTGCCGATGCCGCTTTTGACCAATACCACGTTATTCCCTTCGTAACGTCCCACATAATAGGTCAATCCAACGACACTTTTGGTGGTGACGATTTCCATTTTTTCCCGCAGAAACGAAATTTCTTCTTCCATAGCGCCGATGATGCCGATTGTTCTCATATATGTTCACTCCTATTCTGATTTTCTTTCCAAATCATAGACATTTTTTTCATCATACCATACATTTCCGACATAATTCAAGAACCCCCATCCGTTCCTTATCGCTTTTTTTGCGTTTTTCTGACACCCCCTTTCCCATCCGCTGGCAGTTGCAAAACATCCCCGCCTTTTGTATACTGTAAAAGAACAGAGAAAGGGTGTGACAACATGCAAAAACCCATCATCGGCATCACGCCGGACTATTCCTACGAAAAAACAAGATTCAAAATCAGCGAGGACTATACCAATGCCCTGCAAAAAGCCGGGGCTGTCCCTGTACTGCTGTTCCCCGGAGAAGAATTTCCCGACTTTGTAGACGGCATCCTCTTTACAGGGGGCGGAGATATTGACCCCCTGCTTTTTGGGGAAGAACCCATCCGGCAGAATGGACAGATTTCGCCCCTACGGGACGAATATGAGCTTTCCCTCTGCAAAGAAGCCATGAAGCGGGATATGCCCCTTTTTGGCGTTTGCCGGGGCATGCAGATCATGAACATCACAGCCGGCGGCGGCATCTATCAGGATATCGAGGTACAGACCGGCACCACTCTTAAGCATAGTCAGCAGGCGCCTCGTTCCTATGCCACCCACAGCATTGCCGTGCTGCCCGGCAGTCTGCTGGAAAAACTCTGGCGAACCTCAAAGATCGCTGTCAATTCCCTGCACCATCAGGCAGTATCCTTTCTGGGAAAGGGCTTTCACGCCTGTGCCCGCAGCGCTGACGGCTTGACAGAAGCCATGGAAATGCCGGAAAAAGATTTTGTGCTGGGTGTCCAGTGGCACCCGGAAGCCATGCATACAAAAGAACAGGAAGCCCTTTTCAGCCACTTTGTCCAAGCGGCTTCCCGTTACCATGAAAGGAGGACTGCACCATGATTTCACATCTTCCTGCCATACTGCTTCAGGCTGCCACAGTGGCAGATACAATGGATATCGGTGAGCAGGTGGAAAAAACACTGACTGCCACGGAAAAACTGCTGGAAGCAGCCACAGACGCAGGTTTCGTGCTCTTGAAAATCATCATCACCTTCGCCGCCTGCTGGTTCCTGATCCGCATCATCAACCATCTCATGCGGAAATTCTTCGCGGCACAGACCAAAAAACAGCGTCTTGCCATGACCCAGCGGAAAGCCAAAACACTGAACTCCATCACATCCAGTGTGGTGAAATACGTCATCTACTTCATTGGTATTTTCACTGTCCTGACATTCATCGGCGTAGACCCCAAATCCATGCTGGTGGTTGCCAGCGCCGGCTCTGTTGCCATCGGTCTGGGCGCCCAGAGTGTGGTAACGGATATGCTGGAAGGATTTTTCATCCTTTTTGAGGACCATTACGCCGTGGGGGACATCGTTACCATCCAGAATATCACTGGTACGGTGGAAAGCGTTACCCTGCGCTCCACCAAAATCCGTGATCCTCAGGGCTGTGTCCATATCATCCCCAACGGTTCTGTGGGCACTGTCACCAACATGTGCCGGGAATTCATCAATGCCGTTGTCACCGTAGGTGTTTCCTATGACGCCAGCATCGACCATGTGCTGGAAATCCTGCGGGACGAAATGGAACTGACAAAAGACATGGAGGATATTCTGGAAACACCTGTCATCGTGGGCGTGACTGGGCTGGATGATTCCGCTGTCACTGTAAAAATCGTGGCAAAATGCCGCGTGAAAACAAATATTTCCGTAGAAGCAGAGCTGCGCCGCCGCATCAAAAACCGACTGGACAAAGAAGGCATCGAAATCCCCTTCCCCCAGCGCACCCTGCACATCGTACAGCAAAAGGAGGGATAAACCATGCAGTTTTCTGTTGGCGACATCGTACAAATGAAAAAAGATCACCCCTGTGGCTCCAACCAGTGGGAAATCCTGCGGACGGGCATTGATTTCCGTATCAAATGCTGCGGCTGCGGGCATATGGTCATGCTGCCTCGGGTGAAGTTTGAAAAAAATGTGAAAAAGATCATCACCCCCGCAAAGCCGGAGGAATAAAAAAACAGACAGCTTTCTGAAAGCTGATTCCCCTTAAGAAAACATTGCATTCCTTTTTGTTGATTTCTTAAGGGGAATTGCGACGGCTATCTTCAGAAGAAAACATATCAAATAAAATCTCAATATCATAAGAAAGCCGGAATCCTTTATCATCATAAGGATTTCGGCTTTCTTTGTTTTCTTATGAAGATGCCCCTAATAGAAAGCTGTCTTTGTTTTTTCGGAAAACCGCCATTTTCCGCCATATTCTGACAATGAGAAATGAAACCGTTACATTCTGTCACAGACAGTTCTTTTTTCTTCCACAATGCTGTATTTTTATTTAATAAAAATGTAAGGATTCTTTTCGGGTAATGTAAAATTTGGAGCATATACTGTTTCCATACAATGATTTTGAGGTGACATAACATGAAAAAAATGAAACTATATATGCTCTGTGGCGCACTGGTTTTGGGACTTGCTGCCTGTCAGGCAGAAAAAGAACCTGTTACCACACCCCCTACGGGAGAAGCTGCCATTGAAGCACAGGCATCTGTTTTCCAGTCCCTGCGCATGGCAAATGGAAACGCCCTTGCCGTCAGTCTGGAGGCTACCCCCACAGAAACGGAAACACCCTTTTTCTACATAGAAGCCGCTGGGGATACAGAAGTGACTTTATACTATAACTTCACCAAAGCTGCCGGTGATGCCCAGATCGGCTGTTACGCCGAAGGCAGTCGGGAAAAAATGTCCGTTCCGCTGGATTCTTCCGCCGTAACGGAAGAAGTCAACAATGAACTGACACTGACACTGAACAAAGGCATGAATGTGTTCTATATCACCGGGGACGGATGCGCCTGCAATCTGAGCTGCGAAATCAGCGGCATAGACCAAAAAGACATTTACTATGCCGACACAAAACCAAAGGATATTGCCCCCTGATGACAAAAAGCTGGAATCTTCTTATGGAAGTTTCCAGCTTTTGTTTTATTTCTTCCGCATAGCGTTGAGGATCGCCAGCACTGCCACGCCTACATCGGCAAACACTGCCATCCACATGGTCGCCATGCCCAAAGCCCCCAGAAGGAGCACCAGAATTTTCACGCCCAGAGCAAAAACGATATTCTGCATAACGATTTTTCGGGTGTTTTTGGCAATGCGCAGACCCACAGAGATTTTCCGCAGATCATCATCCATAAGTACCACATCCGCCGCCTCCATGGCAGCGTCGGAGCCCATGGCACCCATGGCAATGCCCACATCTGCCCCTGCCAGCACAGGCGCGTCGTTGATGCCGTCCCCGACAAAAGCGGTTTTGGCGCCTTCTTCCATTTCCGGCAGGTTTTCCAGAATATGCAGCTTATCCGCCGGCAGCAATTCCGCATAGATGCGATGGATGCCAAGGGTCTTGCCCACTTTTTCCGCCGCTGCTTTGCCGTCGCCAGTGAGCATGACTGTTTCTGTAACGCCATAAGGTGTCAGCGCCGCCAACGCCTCTGCCGCACCGTCCTTGATGGTATCATCCACCAGCAAATAGCCCTGATAAATGCCGTCTTTTGCCACATAGACCACAGAACCGCTTCCCACAGCTTCGGGACAGGCAACGCCTTCTTTTTCCATCAAACGGCGATTTCCCAAAGCCAGATGGGCACCCTTCCACTGACAGGTGATACCCATACCGCCCTGTTCCGCGTAATCTGTTACCCCTTCGGGCTGTCTGCCTGTTTCTGTTTCATAGTGTTTCGCAATGGCACAGGCAACGGGATGATTGGAAAGGCTTTCCCCTGCCGCCGCCATTTCCAGCAGAGCCGCCGGATTTTCGCCTTCGATTTTTGTGACCGTAAACCGCCCTTTTGTGAGGGTACCTGTTTTGTCAAATACGATTCGTTTTGTATGGCAAAGAGTATCCAGCACATTGCCGCCTTTGATGAGGATGCCGTTTTTGGACGCGGCACCAACGCCGGCGAAATAACTCAAAGGCACAGACAATACCAAAGCACAAGGACAGGATACAACCAGAAAAATCAGCGCACGCCCAATCCACTGGGAAAAAGCGCCCTGCCCCAGAATAGGCGGTACCACTGCCAAAAGCACTGCCAGACCCACCACCGCAGGTGTGTATACCCGTGCAAAGCGTGTGATGAATTTTTCTGTCTTGGATTTCCGTCCGGCGGCGTTTTCCACCAGTTCCAGAATCTTCATGACGGTGGACTCTCCGAAGGGTTTTGTCACTTCCACATGGAGCAGACCATCCTGATTGATACATCCGCTGAGGACAGTACTGCCTGTTTCTACCTCTCTGGGCAGAGATTCCCCGGTGAGGGCTGCTGTATCCAGAAGGGCACTGCCTTCTACCACCGTACCGTCCAGAGGGATTTTCTCCCCTGCTTTTACCACAATCACGTCACCGATTGCTACCTGTTCCGGTGAAACCTTCCGCAGACTGCCGTCAGATGTCAGCACATGGGCAAAATCCGGTCGGATATCCATGAGTGCCGTAATGGAGCGACGAGAACGACGGACTGCGTAATCCTGAAAGGCTTCCCCCACCTGATAAAAGAGCATAACGAATACGGCTTCGCTCATTTCACCAATGACCATGGCGCCTACTGTAGAAAGGGACATGAGGAAGTTTTCATCAAACACCTGCCCTTTGAAAATGTTCTTCAATGCCTGCAAAATGACATCATAGCCAAAAATGGCATAAGAAATCAAAAACAGCGCTGTCTGCCCCTGTTTCTGCCAAAGACAAGCTGCCACAAAAAACGCCACCCCCACACCAAAGCGGAAGATGAGCTTTTTGCCTGCTACTTCTTCGTGAGAATGTGTATGCCCGCAGCAATCTCCGTCACAATGTCCATGGGCAATATTGCAGGTCTGTCCCTGTTCCGCCAAAGACACTTCCACGTCTTTTTCGTATTTGTGTACGGTTTCTGTTACTTTTTCCAGCAGCTTTTCTCGGTCTGCTTCCGCAGTGGGCACCAGACGCATTTCCTGTTTCAGCAGATTGATTTCCGCTTCTTTCGTTTCCGGCATCTCTCCCACGGCTTTTTCGATTTTCCCCGCGCAGTTGGCACAGGTCAGCCCTTTCAGGGAAATGGTCATTTCTCCTTGGGGCTTTTTCTTTTCCACAAGGGATACTTCCACATCCCTTTCGTACTTGTGTACGGCCTCTGTTACTTTTTCCAGCAGCTTTGTCTGGTCTGCTTCTGCCGCAGGCACCAGCCGCATCTCCTGTTTCAGCAGATTGATTTCCGCCTCTTTTGTTTCCGGCATTTCTCCCACCGCTTTTTCAATTTTCCCCGCACAGTTGGCACAGGTCAGCCCTTTCAGGGATATGGTCATTTCTTTCATCTCTCACACCTCTGATCTGATTATATTTGATTATATGAGTAGTTATTCATATATT
This sequence comes from Clostridia bacterium, assembly GCA_022786605.1. Taxonomy (GTDB): domain Bacteria; phylum Bacillota; class Clostridia; order Lachnospirales; family Anaerotignaceae; genus Anaerotignum. Next base: position 48,977 of record JALFWW010000018.1, read on the forward strand.
GCGCAAAAATTTTTGCGGGCGAAAGCGCTCTTCCGCCGCAAAATCAATCTTCTTCATAGCCATATTTATGGCGAATATGGGTGGTACCCTGCTGCAGCACTGTCCGTACATGGTCGTCATCCAGAGAATAATAAACGGTTTTGCCTTCTTTCCGGTACCGCACCAAAGCGTTCTGCCGTAGCACCCGCAGCTGATGGGACACTGCCGACTGGGTCATATCCAACGCGTCTGCCAGTTCCCCCACATTCTGTTCCTGATCCATCAAAAGCCGCAGGATGCGGATACGGGTGGCATCGCCAAAAACTTTGAAAAATTCCGCCAGGTCCTTGACAAAATCATTGTCCAGCTCCCGGATCATATCCACTTCTTCTCTATGCTGTTCCATGGAGCTTCTGCCTCCCCTCATTTGAATATCTGCTCATATATTAACATTTCGATTTTCATTTGTCAACGTCATTTTCAGATAGTCCCATCAGTTCCACAAATCCCCGGAGCGCATGGGGCATGGCAACTTCTTTCAGCCGCACCATACCGATCTGCCGTTTTGGCACCGGCGGCACCAGCGGGATTTCATAAAGTCCCCCTGCAGAAAGGGCTTCTTTGGTAAATTCCCCAATGACAAAGGTCAATCCCAGATTGATTTTCGCAAAATTCACCAGCAGATCACTGCTGCCCAATTCCAGAATGGGATTCAGTTCCACACCGTTTTCTCTGGCGTATTTGTCCAAACAGCGGCGGGAATTGCTCAAATCCTCCAAAAGCAGCAGGGGATACTTGGGCAGACTGCGCACATCCAGCCCCACCTGTGACAAAGGGCGGTACCGCTCGCCGCCAATGAGCACATCCTGAATATCCATGCAGGGGGTCACATCCAAATCCGCTTCTCCTTCAATGGGCAGATTCACAAAGCACACATCCACACTGCCATTTCGCAGCAGACGCAAAGACTCATAAGTGGTCTTATTGGTGACTTTGATGCTGATATCGGGAAAGCGCTTATGGTACTGTTCCAGATAAGGCAGCAGAAAGTGAGCGATGACAGAATCGCTGGCACCGATCTTCAATTCCCCTGTTTCCATGTTCAGCATCTGAAAATACTTGTCCTCTGCCGCCTGAATGAGTCCCATGGCTTGTGACAGATAGGTATAAAGTGTTTTCCCTTCCGCCGTAGGATAGACGCCCCGTGCCGTCCGCACCAGCAATTCGCCCCCCATACGTTCCTCCAGCTGCCGCACTGCCATGCTCACTGCCGGCTGGGAAATATAAAGCTCCTTTGCCGCTCGGGACATGTTCCCCGTCCGCACCACGGCACAGAAAATACGATATAGATCCAGTGAAATATCAGCCCTCATCATTTCATTCCTCTCTGCCTTTGACATTTTTCCTATGATAACCATTTCGCCGGAAAAATGTTTTTTCCTGCAAACAAACACAGAAAAAGAAAAAGTGCGAAACCCCTCCTGAAAAAGAGATTCCGCACTTATGATTTTATTGACCTACAGGCACCAGTGCCGGCTGTTCTGTGGCAAAGCTATCATCATTTGTCAAAACATCGGCTGACTGCTCTGCAAAAAGACCCATGCCGCCGCCTTCCTGGGCTGTTTCATAATACATATCGCCATTCTGGAGGGTGAACATCTCCACCGCATCCATACCATTTTGTTTGAGGTGATAAAGTTCTTCACCGTACTTTACCACATCTTCCGCAATCAAATTCGTTGTCACATGCCCCTTGATGGCATCCATCACCGCCGGGATTTCTTTCAGATAGGCAGGGTTACATTTCTGACGGAACAATTCCATCAAAAATGCCTGCTGTACTTCAACGCGCTTCAAATCCCCTTCGGGATAGCCCTTCCGATACCGCAGGAGAGAAACGGCGTCTTTCCCGGACAATGTCTGTTCTCCCGCCTTCAGATCGATGAAAAGATCCTGATAGGGATCACTATAATACATATCCTGCGGCACTGTAAAGGTCACACCACCCAAAGCGTCTATGACTGCTTCTGCCGCCGTCAAGTCCATCCGCACATAATCCTTTACAGGCCGTCCTGTGATTTCCGAAACCGTCTGAATGAGCTTTTCATCCCCATTTTCCTGAACCAGCAAATAGGGAATCTTCATGTTTTCTGTAACAAAAGTATCTCTGGGTATGGAATAGATGGTTGCCTTGCCTTCTTCGGACATTTCATAGGTGAAAATGGTATCGGCTCTGCCGCCTTCGTCTACGCCTACAAACAACAGACTGCCTTCTTCTGCCAGACCGCCGATTTCATCAGCCGTTTCCACCGCCGGTTCTTTTGTCACATAAGTTTCCCTGAGGGTACAGCCTGTCAGCCACGCTGCCCCCAAAAGTGCTGTCCCCACACAGACACTCAACAGTAATTTTTTCATCCCCACAGGTTTTTGATTGCGAATCATGGTAAACCTCCTTTGTAATTGTTTCTTCTCACTTGCCATTTGTGTAGTCAAAATTTGTTTTTTTGCCATTGCCACCGCCAAAAGCTCCAGGATCACCCGCATGTAGTCATCCCGTTTTGCCTGCTCCATAGACCGTACCACACACCAGTCACAGGAAATTTCACAGGCTTCCCGCATCTGCGCCGCCGCCACATAAACCATGGGATTGAACCAATGGATAGACGTTGCCAGAACCGCCACCCACCGCCAAAGAATATCCCCACGGCGGTAATGTACCAACTCATGACGCAGCACATAGGGCAAACAATTTTCTGTCAGGGCTGTTTCCGGCAGAATCAGCATCGGTCGTAAAACCCCCATGACCATAGGCGAAACTGTTGCCGAAGTTCTGCTGACCCGAAGGCGTTTTGGTACCCCATCCAGCTCTATAGGCGTTCCTGTCCGGCGAATATATCTGCTGAAACGAACATAGCCTGTCAAACGGTATCCAAGGCTCCCCAAAGCCCCCAATACCCAAAGCACTGCCAGCACATCCCACCAAGGAACGGGCGGCAAAGCCGTTTCTTCCGTAAAAGGCAGAACTTCCCCCGCTGGTGCTCCAACAGTATCCACAGGCGCAGGCTGTTCTGTTACAGTCAGTTCCGCTTCCGCAGGCGGTATCCTTTGTACCACTTGTTTCTCCACAGCAGGCTGCACAAGGGCAGGTACTTTCACGGAAACAGGTATCACCATCACCAACAGAACACCTACCCACAGCGCGTACTGCCATGTGGGCGAAAACTGTTTTCCTGTCCATTTTTTCAGTGCCAGCAAAACGCCCGTCAGCAGGCTTCCTGCCACAGAAAGCACCAAAAATATCTGAAACCATTCCGTCACCTTCATTCCCTCCTTTCTGATTTCCTCCTTTCTTCGGAAACATCACAGGCCGAACATTTTCCGAATGTCCTCCAAGTCCTCTTTTGTCATGTTCCCCCCTTGGAACAGGGACACTGCCAGTTCCTTTGCGGAACCGTGATAAAGTCTGTCAATGAGCGTTTCCGTCTGTTCCTTCTGATAGGCTTCCCGTTCCCATACAGGGCAGTAGTAGATGATGCGGTTTTTCTTCTCCGACACAACGGCGCCTTTTTCCGCCATGCGCAGCAGCAATGTGCCTACGGTGTTGTACTTCCACTTCTTGTTTGCCAAACGGTCGCAGACATCCTGTATTTTCAATGGCTCTTCCGCTTCCCAAAGCACTTGCAACACTTCCAGTTCCGCTTCGCTGATTTTCATTTTTTCCTCCATGTTGGTTTCGCCTCCCTTCTCTTACGTTTGTAGTTTAATTATAACTTACAACTGTAGGAGCATTTTGTCAATGTTTTTTTGCAACTTTCGAAAAATGTAAGAAACCCATACAAAAAAAGAGCCTGTTTTCAAAAACAAGCTCTTTACTAAAGTTTACGCTTTTTTGATAAAGGCAATGCCAACAATACCGGGACCGGCATGGGTGCCTACCACACAGCCAATGTCCCCATAGAGCTGGGTTCTGCCTTCAATGAGATCGCCGCAGACTTCTTTGAATTTTTCATAGTTTTCCATGGACTGGGCATGACCAAGGAGCACAGGATAAGCGTCATCAATGCCTTCTTCCTCCACCATCTGCTTCAACTGGGCATACATCTTTTTGTTACCTCTGGCTTTGCCTAGCATGAGCACTTTTCCATCCAGAATACCCATGAGAGGGCGGATGTTCAGCATGGTGCCCAATGCTGCCGCTGTGCCGGAAAGTCTGCCGCCTTTTTTCAGATATTCCAATGTTTCGATACCGGCGCAGATGCGCACACGGCTGGTGAGACCTTCCAGTTCCGCCATGATCTCCGCCGCTGTTTTGCCTTCTTTTGCTCTCTGGGCTGCGATTTCTACCAACAGCCCCAGAGAAAGGCAGGTGGTGCGGGAATCCAGAATATGGATTTCATCCCGTTCCATGGTGTTTTTGGCAATATTGGCAGACTGTACCGTACCGCTCAATTCCGAAGAAATCAGCAGACACACCACTTCGTCCGCTTCTTCCAGCGCCGCCGTAAAGACTTCCTCAAAAGTATGAGGTGTGGGCTGGGCAGTGGTAGGGAAAGATTTTTCCGTCCGCAGTTTTTCATAAAATTCCGGCTTGCTTAAGTTCACACCGTCTAAATAAATATCATTGCCAATATGCACCGTCAAAGGCACACAAATGACACCAATTTCCTCCATACGTTCCTTTGTCAGGTCGCAGGTGCTGTCTGTTATGATTCTTACCATGGGGTTCTCCCTCCTCATTTATATAAAACCAGTTTTTTACACCATTCAAAAATATATCTAACTCTAATTATAATAGTTTCAAAAACTACGTCAATAGATTCTCCAAAAATACAGAGAATCTTTCTAGGTTTTTCAATGAAATGTAAGAATTTGCGCAAAAAAGCCCCACTTTCCAAAAAAAATAGCCGGAACTCCTTTTATTCCAAGGATTCCGGCTATCTTCATTTTCTTATATTTTTCTTTTTATCACCAGTTCAGATATCCCAATGCCTCCCACGCTTCTAGTGTAAACTGGGCTGCCGCCATCATCATGGCAAAGAGTGCAAGGATAATCATCATCACAATGGCGCCTTTGTCATAGACCCATTTGGTTTCCGACTGCCGCAGGCTCAGGAGTGTTTCCACCCCCAGAGAGATCAGCAGCAGCGGCCAGAACCGTAATATCAGACCATAGGACAGACCATCCCAAAAGGTATGCACCAAAAACAATGTGCCGAACACCAACAGACCGCCGCCCAAGGTAACAGAACCAATCCGACGTGTTGTCATTTCTTACACCTCCTCGTCTTCGTCCTTATCCTCCACATCTGCTTTTTTCGCAGGTGTTCCACGAAGCATCCGCACACCAACGTAAAGAATCAAAGCCGCAATGACCAAACGAGGCAGCAGGTTTTGCAGACTCCACAAAATCTCTCTGAAGAAGTCCGGCAAAATCCAGCCAAACAGATCCAGCACGCTGTTCCACAGCAGAATGACACCAACCACTACCAAAACGATTGCAAGGACTTTTTTGCGGTTTTCTGTCAATGCACCCAACTGAAAATCACGGTCATCGAAGAACAGAATCTTATCTTCCAGTGCATGAAATTCTTCCGGCGGCAGGCTCCGCAGGTGATGGACATGGAAGAAGCTGTAAAACCAAATCAAAGGCAGCAAAATCATCAGTTCCTCTATGCCCAGAAAAGAAGCTACAATGCTGACTACTGCGCACAGCCCCATGAGGCTCAAACCCTGCTTGAAAAAGCCCATATACATTTCCCCGGCACCGGGGATCAGTGAAAATATAAATGTCCAAAATCCGTTTTTCTTATTTGCCATAATCCAATACCTCCGTAATCTGTTTCATCGCGAAATCGGAAAAGCCTGTCACGCCATCGCTGAGGATTTTCGTTCCCTTCTGCATATAATCCAGCAGGCTTTCCTTTTCTTCTTCCTCCTGTACCATCTGCTGTGCCTTGCCATAAGGGGATTGTTCGTAAGAACCATGTCCCATGGGCAGTGCCAGCAGCACCAAAGACGCTGCCATTGCTGCGCCGATCTTCAATTGATAAAAAATCCGTTTCGTTTTCGAAGAAAACCGGATATCCTCTCGATTTTCCTCCTCCAGTCTGGCGATTTTCTCCATAACGCCCCTCTCCAGTGACGGCGGCGCCTGCAGCAGACCGCCCTGCTCCAGTTGCATGATCATTTGTTCTAATTGTTCCTCTGTGAAACGCTGTCCCATGGCATCTGCTCCTTTCCGTATATTTTCTGTAATCTGGCACGGGCACGGTAAATTTGTGTCTGTACCGTTTTGATGTTTTTGTTCTGCTCTGTGGCAATTTCCTCGGGGCTTTTCTCCTGACAGAAATATGCCACGGCAATGTCCCGGTAAGGCGGCTTCAGACTTTCACAGGCTCTTTGCAGCTCTGCCTGCACTTCCTCCGCCAATACTTTGTTTTCCACATTTTCTCCGTCCGCCAGTTCCAAAAAGACATTTTCGTCCTGTGGGATGGCGCCCCGACGGTTTTTCCTCTGGAAATCCAAACATTTATTCATGGCAATGCGGCATAGCCACGCCTTTTCGTGCTGACCGTCAAAAGAGTCCAGATGCTCATAGGCCGCCACAAATGTTTCCTGTGCCAAATCCTCCGCTTCAAAATAATTCTGCGTCATTTGATAGCAGAGGGAAAAGATCAAATTTTGATAATCGCTGAGCAGTATGGCGATTTGTTTTTCCCTGTCGATACGCTCACCCCCTTTTTCTTCTGTGTATTTTCTTTTCATACTCTAAAACGATGGTACTTTCCTTTTTTCTTCAACTTTTCGCAACCTTAAAGAAATCTTAAAAGACTGGCGAAAAAAACAAAGAAAGCCGGAACCCCCGAAAGGATTCCAGCTATCAGATTTTTCATAAATTGTTTTTTAGTCTAAAAACCGTTCGATTTCCGCCCAAAGTTCCTGTACACCTGTTTTCTTTTCCCCACTGAAAGGAATGAGCACATCATCAGGTCCCAGACCCAATGTTTTCCGAATGACAGAAAGATGCTTTGGAATCTGGCTGCGGTTGATCTTATCGGATTTGGTTGCGGCAATGATGATGTCATAGCCGTAGTGTTTCAGCCAGTCATACATCATGATATCGTTTTTGCCGGGCTCATGGCGGATGTCAATGAGAAGGATGATAGCACGGAGTTCTTCCCGTTTCTGAAGATATTCCTCGATCATCATGCCCCATTTGGCGATTTCTGTCTTAGGCGCCTTTGCATAGCCATATCCGGGCAAGTCTACCACATACATGCAGTCGTTAACGTCATAAAAATTGATGGTTCTTGTTTTGCCGGGCTGGGAGCTGGTACGGGCCAAGGCTTTTCTGCCCAGCATGGCATTGATGAGCGTAGATTTGCCTACGTTGGATTTGCCCGCGAAGGCAATTTCCACTTTGCCGTCTGTGGGATACTGGGAAAATTTCGTTCCCACTGCCGCCAGTGATGACTGTTTTACTTCCATACGCTTTCCCCTTTCGCCAGTGCGTGTTTCAGCACATCGTCCATTTCTTTTGCCAGAACGAATTCCAGCCCTTCTTTGATTTCATCGGAAATTTCCTGCAAATCTTTTTCGTTCTGTTTTGGCAGGATCACTGTTTTTACGCCGGCTTTTTTCGCCGCCAGCACTTTTTCCTGCAAACCGCCGATGGCAAGAACGCGGCCACGGATGGTCACTTCACCGGTCATTGCCACATCGTTCCGCACTTTCGCACCTGTCAGAGCAGAAAGCATGGCGGTGGTCATGGTGACACCGGCAGAGGGGCCGTCTTTCGGTGTTGCCCCTTCAGGAATATGGATATGCAGGTCTTGTTTTTTATAGAAATCCGGTTCCAATTTGAAACGGTCGCTCTGAGAGCGGATATAGCTGATAGCCGCTTCCGCCGATTCCTTCATGACTTTTCCCAGATTACCTGTCAGGCGGAATTTGCCGTCGCCGGGCATGTTGTTCACTTCCACGGAAAGAGTGGTGCCGCCTACGGCTGTCCACGCCAGTCCACGCACGATACCCACCTGCGGTTCTTCATAAATGTGGTCCTCTGTGAATCTGGGTTTGCCCAGAATTTCTTCCAGATTTTTCGCTGTGACAGTCATGGATTTCTTTTCACCGCTGATGATGGCTTTCACAGCCTTCCGGCATACCTGACCGATGGTGCGTTCCAGCTGACGAACGCCGGCTTCTCTGGTGTAGCCGTCAATGATCATTTCCACAGCTTCTGGGCGAATCTTAAGCTGACTGCCTTTCAGCCCATGACGTTTCATCTGTTTTTTCACCAGATGCTCTGTGGCGATATGCTGTTTTTCCGTTGCCGTATAACTGCCCAGTTCAATGATTTCCATTCTGTCACGGAGGGGACCGGGAATGGGTTCCAGACTGTTTGCGGTACACATGAACAGCACCTTGGACAAGTCATAGGGCATTTCCACATAATGGTCGCGGAAAGTGAAATTCTGTTCCCCATCCAGCACTTCCAGCAGTGCCGCCGCAGGGTCGCCGTTATAGGATACCCCCAGCTTGTCCACTTCATCCAACAGCATTAAAGGATTGATGGTGCCTACCTGTTTCATGGCGTTCATGATACGACCGGGCATAGCGCCGATGTATGTTCTGCGGTGACCGCGGATTTCCGCCTCATCCTTCACGCCGCCCAAAGACATACGCACATATTTCCGATTCAGCGCCTTTGCCACAGAACGGGCAATAGAGGTTTTGCCCACACCGGGAGGGCCCACCAAACAAAGGATGGTAGCTTTTTCCTCAGGGGCGTTTTTCCGCACCGCCAGATATTCCAAAATACGTTCTTTCACTTTTTCCAGACCGTAATGGTCTTCGTCCAAAATTTCCGCCGCCTGTTTCAGATCGAAGGTTTCTTCGGTCATTTCATTCCAAGGCAGGTTCAGCAATGTGTCGATATAACTGCGGGACACATTGGATTCGGGAGAAGTCACGGGAATCTTCATCATACGGTCAATTTCCTTCTCTACAGTTTTCCGCACTTCTTCAGGAGGGTTCTTTTCCTCCAGACGACGGCGAAATTCCGCAGCGTCAGCGCCGATGCCGTCTTTGTCCCCCAGTTCTTCCTGAATGACTTTCATTTCTTCTCTGAGGAAATATTCCCGCTGGTTTTTGTCGATGGCATCTTTTGTTTTGGCTTCGATCTCCCGTTTTACCCGCAGTACCTGCTGTTCATAGCGCATGATTTCCATGACTGCCTGCAAACGGTCGTAAGGATTCAGGATTTCCAGAATCCGCTGTTTCCGGTCAAAAGAAATTTCCAGCCCCGCGCCGATGACGTCTGCCAGTTTGCCGGGCTTTCCTGCCGCCAGCACATTGGGCATCAAATCCACCGCTGTGGTATTGGGCACGAACTTGGCGTATTCTTCATACAAATCCTGTGCGATGCGCATTTCCGCCGCTGTATGTACCTCCGGCAGTTCCGGGAAGTCCTGAGCAATGGTAGTGATGTTGGCATAATCACATTTGCGCTTATGCTGTATGGTTTCCAGTCTGCCGCGGGTCTGCCCTTCCACAATGACATGGGTCATGTTGCCGGGGAGCTTCAAAATCTGCTTGATGGTCGCCACTGTACCGAATTCGTACAGCCCCATCTGTTCGGGACTGGCGTCTTCCGGGTCACGCTGTGCCACCAGAAAAATGCGCTTATCCCCTTCGTCTGCCGCTTCCAGCGCATCCAGAGATTTCTGTCTGCCTACAGGGAAGCTGATTGCCATATTGGGAAATACCGTCAGACCTCTCAGGGCCATCATGGGTAATTGTATTCTCTCTTTTGTTTCTATCATCTATTTCACCTCTATCTCATAGGCTTTTTGCCTAATTAAATTATTATACAACAGAACTGACTTTCGGTCAATTCCTACTGATACACAAGGTTATATTTTTTATAAGAAATCCTTACATTTGCAGCAACTGTCTTGCCTTTCTTCTTTCGTCATCTTAAAATGTTCTTATAAAGAAACACGCAAATTCCTCTGAGGAAACAAAAAGGGGGCATTTTTATGGAACGCATACGAGAGGAATACAAAAAACTGTCAAGGTTCGCCGTGCTCTTTGTCATTCCATGGCTGATTCTTTTCAATCTGTTGTTATGCTGGCTGGATATGACTTTTCCAAAATTGCCTCTGCCTTTGTTTTTACTGCTTTACGTTCTCATACTCGCCACCATATTCTCTCTGGGATATGTCTGCGGCAAAAGGCGCTGTCCTGTTCTGGCACTGGCTGCGGGCTGTTTGCAATATCTCCTCTACAATCTGCTCTCCTTCCTGCCCGTTTCCTTGGGATTGGAACATTCCTGGCAATGGAGTGAAGTTCTGCTACCTCTGTCATCCCTGATACTGCCTTTGGTTCTATTGATTTTTATGGGCATGGGGTATCTGAGCGGACGGTCTACTGCCCCCAAAGCAGACGAAGTCAAAAAAGCCTATCAACCGCTTTTTCCGAAAGCATATCTGCTTTATCTGGTGCCATGGATGCTGCCTCTGATTTATGGTTTTGAAGGAACCAGAATACAAAACCTCCCCTTCTTTGTCATGCCGCTTTTGCTCTGCGGCATATTTCTGGCGCTGTTTCTCATTTCTCTGGGATGCAAAAAGAAATTTCTGCTCTTTGGCATGGGATTACAGCTTTGTTACCTGATCCTTGGGGCATTGCATCTGGATATGACGGGCATCTTTTTCTCACTGTTTTTCCTGCCTTGTATCTCACCTTTTTTCGTTGTACAAATCATGGGCTGCCATCTGGGAAAAACAGCTGACTAACATAAAAAATCTTCATCAGAAAACAAAAGAAAGCCAAAACCCTTATGATTACAAAGGATTTTGGCTTTCTTATTTTATTGAGATTTTATTTGTTATGTTTTCTTAAGGGGAAGTTGCTTTCCTTATTTTTGCAGTCCTTCCGCCGTCAAAATCCCTCTTTGGGGCATGCCTGTCTGCTTTTCTTCTTTCTTGGCAAAGACCATTTCCAAGAGTTCACTGATTTCCTCCACGGGAACCACTTCCAGTCCCATCCGCTCATATCTTGCCTGCCAATTTGCCTTAGGGATATAGGCACGGGTCACGCCGGCTTCTTCTGCCGCCTGCAATTTCTCCGTGACACCACCCACAGGCAGTATGTTCCCTGTCAGGGAAATTTCTCCTGTCAGAGCCACATCTCCCGGCACCGCCGTTCCCGTAAAAGCGGAATACGCCGCCAGAAACATGGATGTGCCTGCCGAAGGTCCATCCACAGGCATGCCGCCGGGGAAATTCATATGGACGGCATACTGGCTCCCATCAAAACCGAAGCTCTCCAGCACCGTCAGCACATTTTCCGCGGAACTGCGGGCATTGCTTTTTCTTTTGCTGACGCCATGGGGACTGCGGATTTCTTCTTCCTCCACAATGCCCGTCACCTGCAAATGAGGGGCTGCGCTTTTTTGCATTTTCACTTCCACCGTCAGCACAGCGCCGCCCATTCCACCTGTAACAGCCAGACCATTCACAACGCCCACACGGGGCACAGCCGTCACTTTCTGACGGGGATAAGGCTGATAATGACCCGCTTCCGCCACCCATTCCAAGTCCGCACTGCCCACCCAGTTCCGCCCCTTCATTTCTGCCAGAGAAGCCAAGGACTGCACCAGCCGCACCGTATCTCTGCCGCCGCCGGCATAAAGGGCAATTTTTCCGCATAGACCATCTTCGTATTGCAGCCCCACCCGTTCCATACTGTCCGCGGCGATCTGTTCCACGGCTTCTGGACGCAGACCATCAAAGAAAATCTCCGTACAACGGGAACGCAGTGCCGCCGGCAATTCCGAGGGATTTCTGGTGGTGGCGCCAATGAGGCGAAAATCCGCCGGAATACCATTCTGGAAAATCTCATGGATATAAGGAGGAATCCGCTTGTTTTCCCGACTGTAATAACTGCTCTGGAACTTTGCCACACGATCTTCCAGCACCTTCAGCAAGCGATTCATCTGGATGGGATGGAGTTCCCCGATTTCATCAATGAACAGCACACCGCCGTTGGCTTCACTGACAGCGCCGGGCTGGGGACGTGGAATGCCCATCTGACCGAAAGCCCCTGCCCCCTGATAAATGGGGTCATGGACAGAGCCCAAAAGAGGGTCCGCGATGCTCCGCTCGTCAAACTGCAATGTGGTGGCATCCACTTCCACAAATCTCGCCTTTTCAGAGAAAGGGGAATTCCGCCGACCTTTGGCTTCCTCCAGCACCAGTCTTGCCGCCGCTGTTTTGCCTACACCGGGCGGACCGTAAATGATGATATGCTGGGGATTTGGACCGCAGAGAGCCGCTCTAAGGGCACGGATGCCTCGTTCCTGCCCCACGATTTCTCCCAATGATTTGGGACGGGTCTGTTCCGTCAGTGGTTCCGTCAGTCCCACCTGCCGCATGGCATCCAGCTTTTCCATCTCCCGCTCGTTCTCCTCCATGGAAACGCCATCTCGTCCCCCTTTGCGTCTGGAACCGCTCCGCAGGAAATACCACGCCCCCAAGAGGAAAAACAACATTTGTGCAAAAAATAAAAACCATCCGCTCACATCCACGCCTCCTTTTTCTATAGAGGTAGTATGTGCCGAATGGTTATTTTTCATACGCCGGAAATGGTAACATCATGCAGTTCCCAATCTTCCGCGGGCACGTTGCCTTCCGTGATAGAAAATATAAAATCGTCTGTGCTGTCCGGCAGATATTCATCATCATAGTATTCCCAATAATCCATATAAGGATCGCCATAATGCTCATATCTGTGATACTGCTCATACTGCACCGCGTTGGCAATCATACCGATGAAAAACAGCATCGCGCCAACAGTCAGGACAATGCCAATGGCAATATAAATGAGGGCTGCCCGAGAGAAATTCCGGCGGTTCACATTGCCGTTTTTCCCAAATGCCCATAGAAGCAGCACCACCAGATTCACCACAGGGATACACATGATCAAAAACATGATCAAATAACCGCCCATGGTAATGGGCTCCTGATCCAGTTCCTCTTTCTTCTGACTTTCTTCATGGGGTGCTTTGGGCTGTTCTGCCGCGCTTTCTGCTGTAATGGGCTTGCCGCAGACTGTACAGAACCGGTCCTCCTCGCCTACAGAAGCGCCGCAATGGTTGCAGAATTTTGACATATTCTTCTCCCCCTTCCCTTTTCCTGAATTTTTTTATAGTATATCACATTTTACTGCCGCAATCTTTCATTTTTTCTTACAAAACTTTTTTTATTTTCCATTGTAAACCATTTTATATCATTTTAGTTGACTTTTAGAAACAAAAAGCGTATCCTCCTTTCAGAAAGAAAAAGGAGGCGTCTGCCATGACAAAAACACGCACACTGACCATGACCGCGCTGATGACAGCTATCATTTGTATATTCGCGCCCATATCCATTCCCATACCCATCAGTCCTGTCGCTTTGACGCTGGGCACATTCGCCATGTATCTGACTGCCTATGTACTGCCCCCCAGACAAGCGCTGGCTGCTATCGGTCTTTATCTGCTTTTGGGTGCCGCGGGACTGCCTGTTTTCTCCGGCTACACGGCTGGGCTTTCCCGTTTTGCCGCTCCCGGCGGCGGGTACCTCATTGGATTTCTGTTCCTGACAGGCATCAGCAGTCTGTTTATTTCCCGTTTCCCTAAAAATATCCCTGCACAGATGGGCGGCATGTTTCTGGCGACCCTCATTACCTATACATTGGGTACCGCATGGATGGCGTACCTGACAAACACCACATTTTTACAATCCCTGCCCATGGGGGCGCTGGTGTTCCTGCCCTTGGATATTGTCAAAATCATCATTGCCTGTCTGCTGGGCAACCGCATCCGTGATTATCTTCATATGTAAACAAAAAAAGAGAGAACTTCCTGTACTCAAGCAGGAATTCTCTCTTTTTTACAATACAAGCCACTGCGCCACATTGAAGAAAATCACCAGCGCCACAGCGTCCACCACAGTGGTAATCAAGGGACCAGCCATGATGGCAGGGTCTAATTTACAAACTTTCGCGCCAATAGGCAGGACACAGCCCATGGCTTTTGCCACAACAACCACAAAGCCCATGCTGACAGAAACGGTCAGATCCACCATAATATCCGTGGAGGGACTGAAAATAGTCTGTTTCACGAAGTTCAGGGCTGCCAGAAGGACACCGCAGATCATGCCCACCTGGACTTCTTTGCCTACGACCCGCAGAACATCCCTCGGTCGAATATCACCCAAGGACATCCCACGAATGATGGTGGCAGAGGTCTGGGAACCGGCATTGCCGCCAGTACCTGTCAGGACAGGGATAAATGCTGCCAGCTGCACCGCCTGACTGAGGATGGCGTCATAGCCGGAAATGATGGCACTGCTGAGGGTACCGGAAATCATCAGTACACAGAGCCACACAATACGGTTTCTTGCCAGTTTTGTCACAGGTGTTTTCAGATATTCTTCATCGGAAGGCAGCAACGCCGCCATTTTTTCCATATCTTCCGTGGTTTCTTCGTCGATAACGTCCACGATGTCGTCTACGGTGATGATGCCCACCAGACGGTTTTCCCCGTCTACTACAGGCAGGGCGATAAAGCTGTATTTTCGGAACAGATTTGCCGCTTCTTCCTGGTCATCCAAAGTGGCAATGGAGATGACATCTTCCTCCATGAGTTCTTCCACCAATTTATCCTCATCGGCAAAGAGCAGTGTCCTGAGGGGCAATACCCCCACCAGATGCTTTTTGTCGTCGATAACGTAACAGGTGTAAATGGTTTCTTTATCCAAACCGTTTTTGCGGATGATTTCCATAGCGCGCTTTGCCGTCATGGTTTTGGAAAGGTATACAAACTCTACGGTCATCAAACTTCCGGCGGAGTTTTCGGGATAATGCAGGAAACGGTTGATGAGGGCACGGGTTTCCCTGTCCGTATTGCGCAGGACTTTATTCACCAGATTGGCAGGCGCTTCCTCCAGAAAGTCGATGGTATCGTCCAGATACATATTATCCACAATGTTCCGTACTTCCGTATCCGTAATAGATGTGACCAGCATTTCCTGGGTGTCGTTATCCAGAAAAGAGAATGCTTCTGCCGCCATATCCTTAGACAGCAGACGGAAGAGGAACAATTGCTTATCTGCCGGCAGTTCTTCCAGAAATTCCGCCACGTTGGCAGGATTTTCTTCATTCAGTTCTTCCCGCAGCAGGATATACTGTCCTTTTTCCATGAGTTCCTGCCACTTTTCCACCGTTTCATTCCATTCTTCCATGTCACACCTCCTTCGGAATCTAGATTCTCATGTTTTTACAGCAACAGCATGGTTGCGATGCTGAAATAAATAATCAGCGCCACAGCGTCCACCAGTGTGGAGATCAAAGGACCTGCCATCATGGCCGGGTCTACCTTCAAAATCTTTGCCAAAATAGGCAGGGTACAGCCGATGGTCTTGGAAAGCACCACAACTGCCGCCATACTGATGGAAACGGTAAAGTCTACCAAAAAGCCCGTACTTGGGCTGAAAAATGTCATGCGCACCATATTGACTGCCCCCAAGGCAATGCCGCAGAGGGCGCCAACCCGAACTTCTTTCCAGACAACCCGGAGCACGTCTTTCACTTCGATCTCTCCCAGCGCCATACCACGAATGATCATAGTGGAAGCCTGAGAGCCCGCGTTCCCCCCTGTACCTGTGATGATGGTGATGAAACTGGAGAGTGCCATAACCGTTGCCAATAATGTTTCATAATGGCTGATGACAAGAGAACTTAAGGTACCGGATACCATCAGTACGCATAGCCACACAATACGGTTTCGTGCCAGCTTCAGGACGGGGGTTTTCAGATATTCTTCATCGGAAGGCAGCAATGCCGCCATTTTTTCCATATCTTCCGTGGTTTCCTGTTCGATAACGTCCACGATATCGTCCACGGTGATGATGCCCACCAGACGGTTTTCCAAGTCCGTCACAGGCAGTGCCATCCAGTTATACTTCTTGAAGATCTGTGCAACTTCTTCCTGGTCGTCGGTGGTGTGTACAGACACCACGTCTTCTTCCATCAAGTCCTGTACCAGTTCTTCATCCTTTGCGCAAATCAGCGTTCTAAGGGGTACCACGCCGATGAGTTTCCGCTGGGCGTCGATGACATAACAGGTATAGATGGTTTCCTTATCCATGCCTGTCCGCTTGATCTGCTTCATGGCAACATCTACGGTCATACCGCCACGCAGCTTCACAAACTCGATGGTCATCAAGCTGCCGGCGGAATTTTCCGGGTAATTCAAAAAGCGGTTGATGAGTGCCCGGGTTTCCGCGTCGGTGTTGCGCAGCACCTTTTTCACCAGATTGGCAGGTGCTTCTTCCAGAAAGTCCACTGTATCGTCCAGGAACATTTCGTCTACGATGTTGCGCACTTCTTTATCTGTAATGGAATGAACGATATGTTCCTGGGTGTCGCTGTCCATATAGGAAAATACTTCCGCCGCCATGTCTTTGGTCAGCAGACGGAAAATGAAAAGCTGTTTTTCCGCAGACAGTTCCTCGAAGTATTCCGCCAAATCGGCGGCGTTTTCCTCGTTCAATTCCTGTTTTAGCTGTATATATGCCCCTTTGTCCACCAGTTCATTGAAATGGTCAAAGAGCGTCTGCATTTCCTCCACTGTTTTTCACCTCGTTTTTCAGACAATAAAAAAACACCATTGTCTTTGCAAAAGTGTCAGCAGAAAATGTCGTCATACAAATTTTTCGAAAAACGCGCACAGAAAAGCAAGCCCCTATTTCACCATAGGAAAAAAGGAACCAAAAGGATGCGACATTTCCGCTGTGATATTCAAATACCATCGCTCAGGACCCAAAGGGATACTCTCGCTGCTGCCGTCCATTCGGTTCACCTCCGTCAATGCTTTCTTGCCTGTCATTTTACTCCATATTTAGTATATGCTTTCCCAAAATCAACGTCAACCCCTTATATTCAAAAACTGGTTCGATTCTGTCCGACCTCTGACAGAAAAAGGAAAACAACACAAAATATGTCATTTTCCTTCTGTCGCTCCCACTTTTCTCTTATACTTCCCCGTTCTCCTGCTGCACAATCTGATAATCAAAACTGATTCTGCCGCCTGCACCAGAAGGAACCGCTTTGCATACATAATCTTTCGCAAACATGCCTGTTTTCACAGAAGTTTCTCCTTCTTCTCCCGGCGCAATGGCAACTTCCGCGTCATCATTGATAGTGATGGCGATATTTTTATCCCCCGTATTCTCAATCCAGAAATGCACGTATTCCCCATTTCCTTTCGTCAATTCCACAGTATAATTGAACTCAACGACCTCATCTTCACTCCCATCTTTGATGAGCAGACCTTCTGCCGTTTCCTGCTGTGAAGATGCCGCCTGCTGTCCACAGGAAGAAATGAGCAGTGCCGCCATTGTCAAAAACAGGATTTTCACATGCTTTTTCCTTTTTTTCATAAACCATTCCCCTTTCCATGGTTTTTTCTCTCATTTTAAAAAAGTTTCTGTTCCCCAGCAATATACCATTTTCACAATGATTTTTTTGTTTCTGAGGCATATTTCACAACATGCGCCTTCTTTTTTTCGCAAAAAATCCTCTACATGCCCAGCACATAGAGGATTGGTTTTTTAGAATTTTTTCAGGAAATTGCCAAATTTGGTATACTGACCCATCCAAGTCAGATCAACAGTGCCCGTCGGACCATTACGCTGTTTGGCAATAATAAGTTCCGCCTGATTTTTCTTTTCCGTATCAGGGAAATAATACTCGTCACGATAGAGGAAAGCCACCACATCGGCGTCCTGCTCGATGGCACCGGATTCTCTCAGGTCGGAGAGCATAGGTCTGTGGTCCGCACGCTGTTCGCAGGCACGGGACAGCTGAGAAAGAGCAATGACCGGCGCTTCCATTTCTCTGGCGATTGCCTTGAGGGAACGGGAGATTTCGGAAATCTCCTGCTGTCTGGAATCGGTTCTGCCGTTGCCGCTCATAAGCTGCAAGTAGTCAATGACGATGAGTCCCAGACCTTTTTCCACCTTCAGACGGCGGCATTTGGAGCGCACTTCCATGGGGGTTACCCCAGGGGTATCGTCAATGTAGATAGGCGCCTGAGAAAGAGGCCCCATGGCCTGAATCAGGTCTGCCCAGTCGCTGTCTGTCAGTTCCCCTGTACGGAGCCTCTGGGCGTCCAGCATGGCTTCAGAACAAAGCATACGGTTTACCAGCTGTTCCCGGCTCATTTCCAGAGAAAATACCGCTGTAGGCACATTGCTGCGGATGGCGGCATTCTGGATAATGTTCAGGGCAAAAGCCGTTTTCCCCATGGAAGGACGTGCCGCCAGCAAAATCAGGTCAGATTTCTGCAAGCCTGCCGTTTTCTGGTCGAAGTCCACAAAACCCGTCGGTACGCCAGTCAGTTTCCCTTTGGAACGGTAGATGTCCTCGATTTTCTCGATGGAATCCACAGCAATGTCCCGGATATGGTGGAACTGGTCAGAATGGCGGTTCTGCATGATGTCGAAAATGCCTTTTTCTGCCGTATCCATAATGGCGTTGACGTCGGTTTTGCCTTCGTAACTCATCTGGGAAATATTATTGGCCGTACGGATGAGCCGACGCAGTACGGATTTTTCCTCCACAATGGCAGCATAATGGCGCATATTGGCGGAACTGCCCACGGAAGTGGAGATATTGGCAAGGAAAGGCAGACCACCGATCTGTTCAAAGACCTGCTTTTCCTCCAGTTTATTCTTTACGGTGATCATGTCGATGGGCACGCCGCTGTGGTAAAGTTCTTCTGCCGCTTCAAAGACCTGTCTATGGTCGGGGCGGTAGAAATCCTCTCCTGTCAGCATTTCCAATGCCAAAGACGCCGCTTCCCGATCCAGAAACATGGCGCCCAGCACTGCCAGCTCTGCCGCATCGTCATGGGGCGGTACATTCTGGAAGATTTCCGCCTGAGGGGCTGTATTTTGTTGTTCCATATTTCCCGCCTCCTTTGTTTGCTGTATCAATTAGGCTTCTACGATTTTTACAGTCACTTCTGCTGTTACCTTAGGGTGCAGTTTGATGACTGCTGTTCTTTCACCCAGCATTTTGATGGAATCGCCGATGGATACTTT
This sequence comes from Clostridia bacterium, assembly GCA_022786605.1. GTDB lineage: Bacteria > Bacillota > Clostridia > Lachnospirales > Anaerotignaceae > Anaerotignum. Next base: position 68,110 of record JALFWW010000018.1, read on the forward strand.
CTTTTTATCCAGATCCATACCTGTCTGTTTGATGATTTCTTCCGCAACTTCTTTGTTTGTTACAGAACCGAACAGTTTGCCATTGCTGCCAGTTTTCACTTTGATGACAACAACTTTTTCATCCAGCTGTTTTTTCATTTCCTGGGCTTTTTCCAGTTCTTCCTGTTTGCGTTTTGCTTCGGCTTTCTGCTTCAGTTCATAGTCGTTCAGGTTGGATTTTGTAGCTTCTACCGCCAGTTTTTTGGGCAGCAGAAAATTTTTTGCGTAGCCTTCGCTGGCATTGATCAAGTCGCCTTTTTTGCCGACACTTTTTACATCCTGTAATAAAATCAGTTTCATTATGCTTCCTCCTCCAAATATTCTTCAATGGCTCCGCGGACTTTTTCCTTAGCTTCCTCAACGGTGCAGTCAGTAAGCTGCGCACCGGAAACCGTCAGATGACCGCCTCCACCCAGTTTTTCCATAATTCTCTGCACATTGATCTCCCCAAAGCTGCGGGCAGAAATATACACCGTATCTTCCACCTTACAGCAGACAAAGGATGCCTGAATGCCTGTGACGTTCATCAAATCGTCTGCCGCCTGTGCCGCTGTCAGTGTGGAATTTTCCACATCGGAAGGGCAAACGGAAATGGCGATATGTTCCCGGAACAGTTCCGCATCCCGGACAGCTGTGGCTTTCGCCTTGTAAGCGTCCATGTCGTTTTGGAACAGCAGCCGCACCCGAATACTGTCAGCACCATTTCTGCGAAGGAAGGCGGCGGACTCAAAGGTCATGGCGCCGGTTTTCACGCAGAAGTTTTTGGTGTCTACGGTGATGCCTGCCAGCAGGGCATCGGCTTCGATCTGATGCAGTTTTACTTTTTTGTCCATATGCTGAATCATTTCTGTAATGAGTTCAGATGTGGACGAAGCGTAAGGCTCATGATAAATGAGCACCGCCTGTTCGATGAAATCGGTACTCTTGCGGTGGTGGTCGAAAACGACGATTTTCTTCGCCGCCATGAGGACCTGTCTGCTGTCTACCATGGATTCCCTGTGGGTATCCACAATGACCAGCAGTGTTTTGTCACTGATCATGCGCATGGCATCTACGCCATCCACAATGACACCGCCGAATTTGCCGCTTTCATCCATTTTATCGCAAAGGCGTTTGACACCTACGCTGACTTTATCCATGACGATATTGCATTTTTTGCCAATGCTCTTTGCCATGGCGCAGATACCGATACAAGCGCCCAAGCTGTCCAAATCGGCATTTTTATGGCCCATGACCAGAATGTCAGAAGCATCCCCCATGAGCTCCATCAAGGCGTCCGCTTTGACACGGGCACGGATACGGGCATTGCGGTGGATTTCGCCGCTTTTGCCGCCGAAGAACAGGTATTTTTCCCCGTCTTTGATGAGCACCTGATCGCCGCCGCGTCCCAGAGCCAAGTCCATAGCCGCTTTTGCGTTTGCCATGGCGTCCTCCAGAGAGCCGCCGCCGATACCGATCCCCATGCTGAGGGTCACAGGAATGTGTTCCCCTACGGAGATTTCCTTGATCTCGTTAAAAGGCTCGAATTTCTTTTCTTTCAGCCGCTCCAGACTGCCCTTAGAGAGCAGGAAAATGTAGCGGTCTTTCTCCAGTTTTTTGATAACGGCGTCTGACGCCTGTGCCAGCTGATTGAACTTTCTGTCAATGAGCGCGGAGAGGATGGGCAGTCGGTTTTCGTCGATGCTGTCCAGCACATCGTCGTAGTTGTCCAACAGGATCATGCCCACAACGGTTTCCTGTTCCGCCAGTTCTTTCTCCAACTGACAGGTTTTGGTGATATCCACCATGATGAGGGTCAGAACTGCCCCCACAGCGCCGCTTTTGTCCACCACATCGCAGTGGTTCAGGGCGGCTTTGTAAGAACGGTCGCCTACGGTGACTCTCTGGGGTTCTCCGGCACCGCTGGTTTTCCGCAGCACTTCGATGACGGGTTTCGCGTCCTCACTATTGGGGAACACTGCCGCAAAAGGCTCGTTATACATCATGACCCTGCCACGAATGTCCAGCACAGCGTAGGGGATGGGCAAATTTTGGGGAATGGAGAAATTTTCCCGAAGCACTGCCGTATCCAGAAAGCGGTTTTCCTCAGGGTCCTCCTGGGGTTCATCCGTAAAGAGGTCTTTGAGCAGCGGGCGCAGGAAACTGCCTGCCACGATCCCCACCAGCGCTCCTACGCCAAGGCGTACATCCAGCACCAGACAAAGGATCACCACCAGCACAGCCACTGTCATCCCCATGATCAGCCGTCCTTCCGTCCCTTTCTTTGTTTCTTCTTTTTTTTCTTCCATATTGCAGCCTCCAAGCTGTTTGGCTTTTTCAAAAGCCTTTCTGTGACTGTTTATGTTTCTTCCAGTTCATGCAAAACGGTCAGCAGATCATTTTTCCATGCAGATACATCTTCCTGCACCAACGCTGCCTTCAGGGTCATAGCCGCTTTCCGGCTCAGTCCGTCCTGAGAAATGCCCAGCCGTCCTGCCAAAAGCCGCAGACTGATCTCCAGTTTCGCCAGAAGTTCTGTCTGTTCTCCTTTGGAGGCATTGTTGTGCATGGCTGTAAACAGATCCGCCACCTGAGAGAGCATTTGGCACTGCAGCTGTTGGGTCATGCGGATATTTCTTGCCACATCGAATGATTTTTCCGGCACAGTATCGCCTTCCTTTCTGCCTGTTTTCTGTTTATGCAGTAATATAGTATACCACAGAACCATGATTTTCTCAACTGTTATCTGTATTCTGCCCCTCTTGACAAATGAAAAGACCATTGCTAGAATAATTAGGTAATCTTAATCATTAGGCAATCTTAACTAATTTATTATAACAGGAGGCGGTAATAGATGGGCATTGGAGAAGCCATCACCAATTTTTTTCACGACATGGGTATTGTAGAGCTGCGTATCCGCAACGAACATCCGGCATACGCCAAACTCAGCTACAACAGCAGTCTGTATTTGGACATCATCGCCGCTCACCAGGGGGAATATACCCCTTCCAAACTGGCGGATATGCTCCACATCGCACGACCTTCCGTCACCCAGAAGCTGAATGTGCTGGAAAAGGCAGGTTATGTGACCCGAAAACAGAATCCCGCTGACAAACGGGAATACTTCCTGTATCTCAACGAGAATGTATTCACCAGCGACAGCCCGTCCATCTATGCCAAACTGGGACAGCACCTGGATGAAGCCATGACACAACGCTATGCAAAGGAGGAAATCGAGAAATTCTCCGAAATGCTTTCCTACATCGGGGAAATTTGTCTTGATGACAGTTTATGAACGAAGTACAATTCGCAACACTACCTACCAGAAAGATATTTTTCCGCTGTGCCCTGCCGGGGCTTTTGGCTATGGTGGTATCTTCCATCTATATGATGATCGACGGCATTTTCGTGGGACGATACATCGGCAGTCACGCGTTGGCGGCGGTAAACCTTGCCTTTCCTGTCATTATGATCCTCTTTGCCGTAGGGGATATGGTAGCGGTGGGCTCCTCTGTGAAAATCGCCCTACTGCTGGGACAAGAAAAAAATAAAGAAGCCAACGGACTGTTTTCCGCGGCTTTCTGCATGATCCTGAGCATTGGTGTCCTGTTTTCCCTTGTTGGATTTTTGGTGACGCCGAGGCTCATCACCCTTTTGATCAAAGATGCAGCCTTGGCGGAAGTGGCATGGGACTACACAAGGATATTCCTTTATTTCATGCCTGCCATCATGCCCCTGTTCGCCGTTGACAACTATCTGCGCATTTGCGGCAAAGCCAATTTCAGCATGTGGATGAACATTTCCGTGGCAGTGCTGAATATCTTTCTGGACTGGTTTCTGCTGGCATATCTGCGCTTGGACATCCGTTTTGCCGCCCTTGCCACATCTGTCAGCATGATATTGGGGGTGCTCATTGCCCTAACGCCTATTGTGCTGGGAAAACTGACTTTGCGCTTCACCCGCCCACGGATTTCCCTTTCCACCACACTGGGCATTTTCCATAACGGCAGTTCGGAATTTTTCAACAACATTTCCGACTCCTTCATGTCCACGGTGGTAAACGCTTTCCTGCTGCACTTAGGCGGTGGTACAGCCGTTGCCGCTTACGGCATCGTCATGTATCTGGACAGCCTGCTCCTCATGGCGCTTTATGGGATTCTGGATTCCCTCCAGCCGCCCGTCAGCTACAATATCGGCGCAGGCAACCACCAGAAGGCAAGGGAATTTTTCCGTTTGAGCTGTAAAGTCACAGCTGCCATTTCTCTGGCATGCCTGCTGGCAATGGTATGCTTCCCGCGGGAACTGGCGTCTCTGTTCTTACAGAAAAATTCCGCGGAAGTGCTGGAAATGACCGTCACTGCCCTGCGGCTGTACGCACCGGCGTATCTGTTCCTGTGGCTGAATATGGTCATCAGCTCCTTCCTCACCGCCATGGACAGAGCAAGGGATTCTTTGACGATCATGGTATTCCGGGCACTGATTTTCCCTGCCCTTTCTCTGGCAGTCTTTCCCCAGATTTTTGGGGTTACGGGGATTTTCATCACCCCTGCCATCTCCGGCGCACTGACAGCAATTATTTCCACCACCATCTGGCGCAGACTTGGGAAAAGACAGCCACAAGAGGCATAAAAAAAGAGGAGATTCTTAAGAATCTCCTCTTTTTTTTGTGTTATCCAAATAATTCCGTCAAAACTTTAATGAAGAAAATCACCAATACCACCAGAATAAAGGGCTTCACAAATTTTGTGCCTTTTTCCGTAAAAATCCGTGTGCCGATATAGTTTCCGGCGATACTGAAAAGTCCTGCCACAATGCCCAAAGGCAGCAGCACCACGCCGTTTTGCAGGAACACCACCAGCGCGGAAATATTTGTGCTGAGATTGATGACCTTTGTGGTGCCTGCCGCTTCTGTCAGACCAATGTGTGCCAGACCTGTGAAAAGCAGCAGCAGGAAAGTGCCTGTACCGGGACCGTAAAAACCATCATAAATGCCGATGCAAAAAGAAATAAGCGCGCTGAGGAGTATGGTTTTGATATAGCTGTAATGTTCCCGTTCCACATCCAAGCTGCGGCCTCTGAGCACGTACAAAGCCGTTACTGGCAGAATAAACAGCATCAAAATCTGAATGACTCTTGCGGACAGCAGCAGCGTGATCCTCGCCCCTATATAAGAACCGCCCAAAGCGAATATCACACAAGGCAGCGCTCGTTTCCAGCAGATGAAGCCGCTTTTTCCATAACGATAAGTCGCCGCCACTGTCCCCATGGCAGCGCTCATTTTATTGGTAGCAATGGCGCCATGGACAGGCACCCCGGCAATCATATAAGCCGGCAGAGAAATGAGCCCGCCGCCGCCGGCAATGGCATCCACCACCCCTGCCGCAAACACCAGCGGACAAACGATCAGATAAATCAAAAATGTATCCATAACTGCTCCTTTTCTTTTGTTCGCAATTCTTTTCCAAAACTCGTTTCATTATAGCCCTTTTTCTTTGGCGGCGCAACAATGATTTTCTCATAAAACCCATGCCATAAAAAAGCCGAAAACTCCTATAACAGAAATTTTCGGCTTTCCTATCAATCTGTGATGCCCGCAATATGACGGATGACTTCCCCAGCCAGCAGCATACCAGCCACCGGCGGCACAAAGGAAAGACTTCCGGGAATCTGGCGTTTGCCTGTTTCTATGGATTCCGCGGGTTTTTGGGGTTCTTCTTTGGAATACACCACTTTTACATTTTTAATGCCCCGCACTTTCAATTCCTTCCGCATGACCTTTGCCAAGGGGCATACGGAAGTTTTGGAAATGTCCGTCACTTCAAAGCGTTCTGGATGGAATTTATTCCCCGTTCCCATGCAGCTGATGACAGGCACCCCTGCTTTTTTGGCTTCTTCAATGAGTATCAGCTTACTGGTGACAGTATCGATGGCGTCGATGACATAATCATAAGTGGAAAAATCCAACAAATCCCGATTTTCCGCACCATAAACCACCGGATAAGTTTCTACTTCCGTTTCCGGCGAAATATCGGCGATACGCTCCGCCATAACTGCGGTTTTTTCTTTGCCTACTGTGGAATGCAGGGCAATCAATTGGCGATTGATGTTGGTGATGCTCACCGTATCCCCATCCACCAAAGTGATATGACCCACGCCGCCTCTTGCCAAGGCCTCCGCCGCAAAAGAGCCTACACCGCCGATGCCAAAGAGCGCCACACGGGCAGAACGGAGTTTTTCCAAAGCTTCTTCTCCCAGCAGCAGTTCCGCTCGGGAAAATATATTCAAGTCCTGTGTCATTTCTTCTGTTCTCCTTTTTCTTTTCTGCGCCTTGCAGGGATTTTCTCCCATGGCAGAGGTTCATACAAATGCAAAATGGTTCGTACCACACCATCCCCATGGTGTCCTCTGAGCTGATAATCGGCAACAGCCTTTGCCTCTGGAGAAGCGTCTGCGGTGGCATAAGACAAGTCTGCCCAGTTCATGAGGGAAATATCGTTTTTGTTGCTGCCAAAGGCAACAACTTTTCGGTTCCCCATGCCGCTGACACTTTCCAGCAACCGACGCACCATATACTCCTTGGTGGCGTTTTTGTGATAGATTTTCAAATGGCAAAAATCCGGCGGTGTTTCCGAGCGGTCACGCAAAAACAGCAGTTCTTCCGCCCCTTCCATCTGCCGCAGCTCTTTTTCTGCCAGATCAACATCCTCATTTTTCAGTACCAGCAGGAAATAAACGGGAATCCCTTCTTCGGGCACATCACCGTAAACGTAATTGCGGTGGGGGGATTTTCTTGCCCGTTCATAGAGCTTCCGTTCTTCTTCGTTATGGAAATCCCGATAATAAATGAGGAGCACATCCTGCAGCACCACATTGAGGAAATAATGGAAGTTCTTCTCCTGCAAATAATCACAGATCTTTTTTGTCATTTCCTTGGACAGACCATTGCATGCCAAATATCTTTTTTCATTCAGGTCATAGAGTACCGCCCCATCCATGGCAATGACTGGCAGTTTTAGATGCAGACCACCGATTTCTGACATAAGTGTTGCGGGGGTACGTTCTGTGGCAATGGTAAATTTGATGCCGTCATTCAAGAGCTGATTCAGTTCAAAAACGCTGTAGGGCGTCAAATGGCGTTTTTCGTCGTAAAGAGCGCCGTCAAAACCTGTGACAAAGAAAAATTCCTCTCGTTTCTGCCGGGGCAGATGAATCACATTGACTCCCAGAGAAACAAGGATGCCAACAATGGTTTCAAAGGAACGGTTGAAGGCGTCCACCACTGGCGGATAATCCCCTGTGGAAAGGGTTACCCCCAGAAGCACCACCCCTGCCATGGCAGAAGCGCCGGTCTTTTTCAAAAGTACCGTAATGTACATGGCAGGAATGACAGCGGCGGAAATCACCAGATATTCCAAAAATTCATATTTCGGCGGAATCCATTGGGTCAGATAAACCACCACAAGTCCCATGACCGCCCCCGTCAATGTACCAATGATACGGTTAAAGGCAACGGTCTTACTGTTTTCCACATATGGCTGCATACAGATGATAGCAGCAATGGCGGAAAATACCGGAACCCCCTCTTTTCCACGCAAAAGATAAATCAGCAGACAAATGGCAACGGCAATGGATGTTTTGATCATACGCATCCCGATCTTCGGAAACATATTCCACCTCCTTTGGTTCCATTCCCATATATTTTCGTTTCAAAAATGTATAGACAGTATAGTTTCTGCATGGGATTCTGTCAAGATACTCACATGGTCTTGTCAGACTTTCTTCCGCAATTTCAGTTCCCTGCCGCATCTCTTCGCTTCTTTCTCAAAAAGCGGAACAATAAGAGTTTCCCGCATCTTCGGGGACATTTCTGCCCAGTCTTTCCATTTCTGCGCCTGCTCCAATATTTCACGAACAACAGAAAGGGGAAGCAAATTCACCGCCAGAAAATAGAATGTCTTTTTCCGTCCGCCGTTACATTCTGCCAGCAATATCTCCAGCAGCTTTCTTTTCTCTATGATTTCTGTTGTATAGGCTTCTTCTCCAAGCTCCGCTAGACGACTCAAATCTTTTTTCCGATTCTGGTGGGTGATAAAAGAATCCCACTGGTCAAAATCCTCATATTTTCCACAGGGATAATCAGAGCACTCCATACAATATGCGAAATTTTCCCGTTCCATGCTGCACTTTGCTATAGGGCAGGACTGATTGCCAGCCCCTCCGCCGCAGCCGGGACAGTGTCCACCTATTTTCATAGGGCAAAGACCACAGGAGAGACCGCAAAGCCCAACGGTCTGATTTTCTCGAACAAAGCCTTTCATTTCGTCTTCCTTTCCCAAAAAAGAAAAAACGGCAGGGGAAAAATTCCCCCGCCGCGCATAATGGCTTCAATCAGATTATGCTTCTTTTTTCTTGTTGTATTCTTCCAGTTCCAGGATAGCAGCTTTGATCATGTCCTGAGTGATCTGGTAAGGAGAGTAGTCCAGGTCATATTTCTTAACTGCTTCGTCCAGAACGGGACCCAGTTCGTCAACGGATACTTCGATGTCAGCCAGTTTTGTAGGCAGTTTCATTTCTTTGTAGAAATCGAAGAATCTATCCAGTTTGTCGTACTGTTTGTCCATTGTCAGCAGAACCAGTGTGCCGTAGGAAACAACTTCGCCGTGACGATGTCTTTCTTCTACCTGAGGCAGGATTGTCATACTGTTGAACAGAGCGTGTGCCAGGTTGGTGTTGTATTTGTGAGAGTCAACCATGTTGGAAACCATACCTGTGTTGATGAAGATATCCAGTGCAACCATTTCGATTGCTTTGGAAGCACGGTTGTTTCTGCAGTCTTCCATAGCCTGAACACCATATTTCAGCAGGGGTTCTGTACAGCAGCCGCTCAGCGCCACACCAGCCTGTTCGGACAGTGTCAGTTCGTCTTCTTTGCCTCTTGCGGAGAATTTTACTTCGATTTCTTTACTCATACCGTCGCCGATACCAGCCCACAGGAAGGATGCAGGTGCTTCTGCGATAACCTTTGTGGAAATGAAGATGTGTACGGGGGGTCTGTCTACACGGAAGAATGTACGGAATACATGGTTCGGATAGTAGTAGATACCCAGTGCGGAGTTACATGCGCATGTGGAAGCGATGGTAGGGAATGTGAAGTAAGGTTTTTTCAGGTTGTGCGCAACCAGTTTACCTGTGTCGATCGCTTTACCGCCGCCCAGGCAGAAGATCATGTCTGCATTTTTTACAGCGTCTGTCTGCTGCAGTTCTTCTGCATATTCGAATGCAGCTTCACCAGGGAACAGAACATATTCAATATTGATCTTTGTGCCTGCTGTTGCTTCATCCAGGTATTTTTTTGTAGCGTTGATGGAAATTTCATCACTGATGACTACTGCTTTTGTGCCGTAAGGGCTGCAAACAGCTTCAATTTCCTTATAAGCGTCTTCGCCAGCACTATAACCCGGGAAAAATACAGAATAGTTATCCATTTTCATTCTCCTCCTGTTTGAATAAAAAATTTGTTTATATTTTTGATGATTACACCTTCAACAATTAGTTTGTAGCTTTGCTTGCTTTGTATTTTCTGATGGCATCAGCCAGTTTCGGCAGGATCTGTTTCACGTCACCTACGATACCCAGGTCAGATACTTCGAAAATAGGAGCTGTGTCGTTTTTGTTGATGGAAATT